>JAEKKI010000141.1 GCA_019510485.1 Catenulisporales bacterium | reverse complement strand
CCGCCGCCGCAGCACCTGATCCAGCACCACCCCGCCGACCGTCAACCCCAGCACCACACTCGCCACCGGCACCGTCCAGCCCCAGCCGATCGATCCCGTGGCCACCACCGAAGCGCCCGCTCCCGAAGCGCCCCGATCCAACGGCCCCAGCAACGGCGCAAGACCGGCGCCCATGCCCAGGCCCGCGACGACCGCGAGCACCGCGACCGGCAGCGGCACCAACGCCGCCACCAACCGACTCCGTCCCGCCCGCAGCCCGAACACCTGCAACAGCAGCGCGCTATCCCGACTGACCGTCCGCGTCGCCGTCAGCAACTGCAACAAACAGAGCACGAAGTAGCCCACACACAGCGCCTCCACCAGATGGAACACGTCCCGCGCCGCCGACACCCGCGCCTCGGCATACGCCGCCGACCGCACGTCCGCCAGCGTCGTCACCGCATACGAGCCCGTCACCCCCGGCAACCCGCGCAACGCCTTGCCCGAGATCGCGCCGGTATCCCCGGTCAGCCAAGCGACGTTCGGCTTCCCCGGATCCACCCCCGGCACCTGCCCGGCCGCGACGACCACATAGTCCGTGCCGCCTCGGTCCACCACCGAATCAGCGAGCGGCACATCCGCGACCGCCCCGAACACCGCCGTGAACGACCCGGCCGCCTCCGTCATCGACACCGGTCCCGAATACAAGGCAGCGAGTCCCGGCGAAGCCAGCACCGCCACCGTTCCGTCAGCGCTCGGCGGCGCGGGCCAGCCGCCGACCGGAATCGAGGATCCCCGCGCACCGCCGTCGGACAGCGCCTCCGCCGCAGCCCGCCGAAACGCCTCCGGATCAACGGTGATCACCGCGATCGGCCGCGCCTGTGGCACCCCCTCCGCCGTGATCGGCGCGATCCCGCCGACCTCGACCCGCCCGGTGAGCACCGTGCGCACCCCCGGCAGCTTGGCGGCGGCCGCGGGGAAATCGTCAGCGAGCTGGTACGCCGTCGGGTCCATCGCGGGCTGCCGAGCCACCGGCACCGATTGATCGGGCAGCGCGTCGATCCGCGCCGCGGCGCCGACCACGCGGATGGTGTCATCGCGCACCTTCTGTGTCACCGAGGCGTCGTATCCGGCGGCGAACATCCCGGCGGAGACCACCACAACCATTCCGGCCAGCGGCGCCGCCACGACCCGCACCCGGCGTCCGGACAGCGCCGCGGCCACGAAACCGACCGCGCTGCGCCGCCGTCCCAGCAGGCGCACAGCCGGGCCCAACAGCACCGGCACCAGGCGCACCGCCGCGATGCCGGCGGCAAAGGCGGCCAGCGCGGGGGCGGCGACCGCGAGCCAGTCGATCGAGCCGTCGGCCTTCGCCGAGTCCTGACTCCGGTAGACCGCCAGCGCGCCGCCGGCCGCCAGCAGCAGGCCGACGTCCCGCACGATCCGCCGAGTCCGCGCGCTCTCGCCGAGCGCCTCATGCCGCGCCGTGACGACACGGTCGTCTTGCCGCAACACTCCGTACCCGACGACGCCGAACGCCAGCAGCGTCACCAGCACCGCACCGGACCACGCGAGGGGATCGCGCAGCGTCCCGTGCCCGGTGCGCACTGCCAAGAACGCCCCGGCCAGCGCACCGAGCAGCACGATCGTCGAGGTCTGAGTGGCCTGCCGTAGAGCCAGCCGCGTCGAGGACGCGCCACGGGCCTTGCACAGCGCGTTGTCCTTCGCCCGCCGCAGAACGGTCAGCCGCAGCATCAGGAACAGCGCGGCAAGCGCACCAGCGGACAAAGCGCCGAGCACGACGGCGGACAACGTGTGGCTGTCGGACTGCACGCCGCGGACGCTCGCGACCAGTTCCTGAAGCCGGGTGCTCAGCGTGACGTCGCCCTTCAGATCGCTGACCCCGAGCGTGGCCTGCTCCAGGGCCGATCCGACGGCCGGCAACGCCGCGGAGTCAAGCCGTGCGGGATCGACCACGTAGTCGTATACCGTCGAGTATTCACCGACGCGGGTCACGGCGGAGATGAGCGCCAGCGCCCCGGGGTTGTTCACGAACACGTCCGACTGCCAGACGTTGATGACGCTGTCACAGCTCTTCCCGCTCTGGTGTTGGCAGACCGGAACCGGGACCGCATAGGGCTTGTCGGCCACATGCCACAGCGGGTCGGCCGGACCGATCCCCGCGACGGCCTCGTAGATCCCCGCGACCTGTGCCGACAGCGAGAGGCCGCTGTCGGGCCCGCCGCCGGTGTCCAGCTTGACGGTGCTGCCGACGGTGAGTCCCCACCGATCAGCGGTCGCCCGGGAGACCGCGATCGGCACGGTCATCGTCATCGCACGGGTATAGCCATCAGCGTTCCGCGCCGTGACGACGTCCTGCTCCACGCCAGGCGCGTCGCCGGCGACGTAACGCACCTTGGCAGCCAGCTGCGATGACCAGTTCAGGCGCAACCACGCCGGGCTGTCGAGCTTGGCCGACGGGTTCGTGATCGGCAGCAGTGGATCGTACTGCCGGGTGACGTCCGTCTCCGACACCAGCCGGCTCAGCACCTCCGGCAGCGCGGCCAGATTGGCGGCGGCCATCCGGCCGATGCCGTCGGCGGACTGGGGATCCGTGGCGGCCGACGACGCCGACCGTCCGGTGGCGACGAGATCCCGTTGTGCGTAAGGCGCCCGGGATATCAGGGTTTTAATGGTCCAGGCATCGGACCTCTTGGTGTCGGCCGGGACCGCGACGGAGGTCGCGGCGGTTCCGGCGGCCAGCAGCGCGAGCGCGGTCAGCACGAGACGGGAGGGGCCGAGTTCGGCGATCCAGCGCGGCGGCTTCGGCCTGCTGAGCTTCTCCGCTATCCCCTGAACGCTCATCAGCCGTCCTCCCCCAGACGCAGGGCGTTGCCAAGACCCTGGTCACGCCGCAGCAGTACGACCGCGGTCACCAAGCCGAGCAGCAGCACCGCGGCCAGCACACCGACCCCGGCCAAGGCCGGCAGGTCGACCACGGTCACCGGTTTCGGTATCGGCACCTGTCCGGAATCGGTGAGGATCAGCAGGGGCAGTTCCGATCTGATCGTGACCACGGCCAGCGCACCACCGCCGACCATGCCGAGCACCACCAGCAGCAGGTTCTCCGCCAGCAGCAGCGCGGCGGTGCGGCTCCGGGACAGGCCGAGCGCATTGAGCAGCGCCAGCTCCGTCGTACGCTCGCGCAGCGCGATGACCGAGTGCAACGCGAAGCCGATGAGGATGAACAGCAGCGCCGCGCCGGCCGCGATCACCAGCGTCAGCTTCATGCCGCCGCGGATCGGGTCGTCGCGGATGACAGCGGCCTGGCTCACCCGGTCGGTGACGGTGGCCGGGCCCAGTCCGGCCACATGCACGGCCCGGAGCCGGTCGGCGAGCCGGCCGGGGCTGGTGCCGGGCGCGGCCTCGGCCCACCATTCCGTCTCCTCGTTCAGCGCGCCGCCGGCGAGGTCGGCGCGGTCGAGGAAGCCGATCGGCAGCACCAGAGCGTCGTCCTCGGCCGGAGCGTCGTCGGCGCGGTGCCCGATCCGGCGCGGCGCCGGCATGGCCTGCACCGCGCCGACGAAGTGCACGCGCACCTCGGCGCCGAAAGCCTTGGTGGAGTAAGAGTCGCCGGCTTTGAGGCCGAGTGTGGCCAGCAAATGCGCGGAGGCCAGGGCCGGGACGTCGGTGACGGCCGCGTCGGAGCGGGCGAAGTCCAGGGTGCGGGTGACGATCTGCGGGCGGCCGGAGCTGTCACCGGAGTATTCGGCGAAGTGGAACAGCCCTGTGCCCGGTATCGCAGACAACTGGAAACCCGTGCCCTGGGAGGAGGCGCCGCCGTCCGAGGAGCCGTGCCGCGGCTCGGCGAACGCGCGCGGCGCGATACCGTCCGGAATCGTCGCCGGTCGGCCGTCGGCGGTCAGGTCGCCGACATCCACGGTCATGTTCTCGGCGTCGCCGTTGCCGCCGGCGTACGAGACCGAGAGCCCGGTGACGGTCAACGGATAGGCGATCACGCCACCTTCCGGGTCGAGTGTTGCGCTCAACGTATGGAGGCGGCCGTCGGCGTCGGGCACGTGGCCGAAGTCCACGATGGCGCCGACCCCGTACGCGTCCACGATCTCGGCGCGCACGCCGGTCGAGCCGACAGCGTCCGGCGAGACAGCCCCCTGATAGCGCACATCCACGGTGAGCTTGGTCGGCCGGCCCGGCAGCGGAACCCCGCCGGACCTGCCGTGCCGGTCCCAGCCGCTCGTCGCCAGCAGCGCGGTCAGGGCCGGCCAGCTCTGGGCGGCCAGGTCCGAGCGCAGTTCCACGACGCCGTCGGAGCGCGCCGGGTCGATGCCCAGCACGTTGATCGGCAGCTGCCGGCGGCCGGTACCGAAGAACACTCCCTCGCGCGCGGCCGCGAATCCGGCAGCGGTACCGGGCACCGCCGCATATGCCCCGGCGACGCCGAGACGGCCGCCGGGAACGCCCGCGGCGCGCACGTCGGCTCCGACCGAATGCGCGGCCTGATCAGTCGCGGAGCGGTCGACCGAGGCGAGGAAGACAGTGGCCTGAGTCCCGACTGCCACCGCCATGATGAGCAGCGCCATCGGCGCGGCGTAGGTGCGCGCCATGCGGCCCACCCGCCAGCCGGCCAGCGCCAGCACGGCCGCACGACGCCGCGCGGCCAGGCGTTCCAGCGGCCCGACGATCAGCGGCAGCGCGCGCAACAGCACCAGCGCGCCGGCCAGCAGCAGTACTGAGGGCGCCACCACCTGCGGCAAGCCCAGGGCGCCGCTGCGCGCCGGATCGTCGCCGAACCGGGTGAGTTCCCACAGTGCTCCCGCGCCGAGCAGCACCACGACCACGTCGGCGCCGGTGCGCTGCACGACGGTGCGCACCTGCGAGCGGCTCCGTTCACGCTTGACGCCGACGAAGCTGGCCGAGGACGTGACCGGGACCAGCGCCAGCAGCAGCAAGGTGGCCAGCGCGCCGACCCCCACCACCGCCCACAAGTCCGCGGAGATCGGCACGCCGCTGTCGCGTGCCGTGGCCCAATGGCTGGCGCCCAGGCCGTGCTCCAGCTGCCGTGCGACGAACGGCGCCACGGCCGCCGCCGGCACCGTCAGCAGCAGACCCTCGGCCAGGCCCACGCGCAGCAGGCCGAGGACCGAGGCGCCGCGGGCGCGCAACAGGCCGTCGGACTCGCGGCGGTGTTCGGTGAGCAGGCGGGTGGTGAGGACCAGGGCGGTCAGGGCGAGCAGCGCCAGTTCGATCACCGGCAGCAGGTTCAGCCGGCTGCTGATGCGCAGGTCGCCGTCGATGCCCTGGGTGCGCGGCGCGAGGTTGTCCAGGACCGAGGCGTGGATGTCGCCGTCGACGGCCGCCGCGGCGCTTGGAAGCCAGGCGTCCAGCGGGGCGAGGCGGTCCTGGAGACCGGCGGCGGCACGGGTCTGGATGGTGGTGAAGTCCGGGGCCGCGATCACGGTCTCCTGGCGGATCTCCAGTTTGGCTCCGGCGGTGGCGCTCGGGTCGACGAACAGCGGGCCGAAGGTGGGCTGGTCCTCTTGGCCTTTGCCGGCGCCCTGATAGGACTCGGCCTGCCAAAAGGCCGCGGTTTTGTCGCCGGGACGGTAGACGCCGACTACCTTGACCCGTTCTCGGACGCCGTCCATGCGAGCGGCGAGGTCGATCTCGTCGCCGGCCTTCCAGTGGTTGGCGGTGGCGGCGACTTCGGGGATCGCAGCTTCGAACTCCGTGCCGGCCGCGCTTCGGGTGCCGGGCTGCGCTCCGGCGGGCAGCGGCGCGGGCCAGGTGCCGGAGACAAGTTGCGCATGCTTCCGGGTGTCGGCGGACCCCATGAAGTACACCGAGTACGCAGGCTGAGTTCCGACGACACCGTAGGGGGAGCTGGCGGACTCGCGCAGGATCGCGGTGTCGACGCCGGCGAACGCGTCGCGCAGGTGCTGCTCGACGTCGGCGAGGAAGGCGGTGCGGGACGCCGGGTCGGCCGGGAAGCGGGAGCCGACGTTGTAGAGGGCGGTGACGGTGCGGGCGTTGTCCGGCAGGGTGGTCAGGGCTTTGCGAACGCCGTCGCGCTCGGCGGTGGTGCCGTGCATGCGGATGAGGGTGACCAGCACCAGCGCCGGTAGGAGGACCGCGAGCGCCGCCGCGAGGAGCATGCGTTGGGCGACAGCGCGTTTGCGGACCAGGCCGCCGCTCGACAAGACACCGCTCATGCGCTCTAGGACGAGGCACCGTCGTCTGCGCGTTGCGGGTGTTACCGATCGGTGATCTCACCGGTGCTCGCCAGCCCCGGTCAGCTCGTCGACGAGCCGCCGGGCAGGTTGCCGAGAATGTCCGTCGGGAAGCTGGTCGGCAGGTCGCTGGGGAACAGATCGGTGGGGATGCCGCCGCTGGGAAAGAGGTCGGTCGGCAGCACCGACGGCAGGTTCTTCGGCATCCCGATCAGCCAGTGGCCGTTCTCCCTGACCCAGGTGACGTCATTGGACGTGAGGTCGATGGTCTGCCCGGCCACCGTGATGCTGCCGAGCTTCCAGTGCACCGCCGAGCCCGGCACCAGGGCGGTGTCACCGGTGATGACCACCTTGGCGGGGTCGACGGTGGCGGAGCGCGCGGCCTTGCGCTGATCGTCCAGCGATCCGCCCAGCGAGCTGAGGAAGCCGGTGGCGCTGGACATGAGTGTCACACAGCCGGCCTGGCCGCCGTACCTCTTCAGCATCGCCGAGCTCATCGCGTGGCACATGGCGCCGTTGTTGCCCGAGCCGAAGGCGTGCAGTGCGGACTCCTCAGCGTGGGCCACGGCCGCGGGGGTCCTCGGATCATCGGAGCCGCCCGCCGTCGCCACCGCGACCGTGGTTCCGGCAGCGGCGACGGTGACCGTGGCGACGGTCGCCGCGAGCGCCTTGCCGTGCAGCAGCTTCGCGCCGCGTCGGGACCATGTGGCGGCGCGGCGGGTGTGGTCGATGACCTGCTGGGTGTGGGCCGCGCCGCTGCCGGCGAACTGACCGGCGGCGGCGGAGCCGTGGACGGCGGCTTGGGCCGCGCCCTGGCCGGCGGCGTGCGCCGCTGCCTGACCTCCGGCTTGACCGGCGGCGACAGCGCCGTGTGCTCCAGCTTGAACGGCTGCGTGTCCGAGTCCTGCCGCGCCGGCACCGGCAGCGCCTCCACCGGCGGCTCCGGCGGCTCCGGCAGCACCGGCGGCACCTGCCGCACCCGACGCCCCGGCGAGCCCGACCGCCCCGGACGTCGTCCCGGCGGCCAAGGCCAGTATCGGCAACGCCGCGACCATACCGGCAGCGGCATAAGCCAGATCCCTGACAGCCCGCTCGCGCCAGTGCGGCCCGTACCCCGCGACCGCCGCCGATTCGACATCCGCCAGGAACGACCGCACATCCGCATACCGCTGCTGCGGATACTTCGCCAGTCCACGCTCCAACAACCCGCGCACCGGCGGCGGCACCCGCTCCAACGGGGGCGGCGCCGTCTCGTGCAACGTCCGCAGCTCGGCGAGCGTCTGCGAACGGAACGGCCGCACACCGGTCAGGCACTCGTAGAACACCACCGCCGCCGAATACATGTCCGACGCCGGCGCCGGCGGATAGCCGTTCCACTGCTCAGGGGCCATATACGCCGGCGTGCCCTCGGCCGGCGCACCGGCCTGGCCCGCCGGCGAGGCGATGCCGAAGTCGGTCAGCTTGCTCTGGCCGCGAGCATCGACCAGCACGTTGTCCGGCTTGTAATCCCGGTGCACGACGCCCTTATCGTGCGCGGCGGCCAGCCCCAGCAACGATCCGCGCAGCAACGCCAGCGCCGCCTCCGGCGATCCGTGGCCGTTCCCGAGCAGCCTTCGCAGACTCGGCCCCTCGACCGCCTCCATCACCAGCGCGACCCCGCGCCCGTCCGAGGCGACGGCGAGCTCATACACCTCCACCACGTTCGGATCCCGCACCAGCGCCATCAACTCTGCCTCGCGCCGGAAGCGCAATGCGAACGCCGTGTCCCCCACGAGCCGCGCCGCCAGGTACTTCACCGCGACCAGCCGGCCGCTCGCACCGTGCCGCGCCAACACCACCCGCCCGGTCGCCCCCGACCCCAGTTCCCGGATCTCCGTATAGCCGGGTGCGGCCCACTCCCCTGAATCGCCCACCCCTCCACGCTGCCACGGCCCTGACGGCTTCGACCAGTGGTTCGCAGCAAATGACCAGGGGATGAACACCTACACGGCCCGTGCCCGCCTCACTCGCCCAGCCGCTCGACCACGCGTTCGCAGAGCTCGTGGGTGGCCAGCGCGTCCTGGAGATCGGGGAATCCCGTCTCGCCGCGCACCGCCGCGAGGAAGTGCTCGCAGATCTGCTCCACGCCCTTGACCCGCCCCACCGGCGTCCAGCCCCCTGAACCCTCGGCCAGATCGAGGATCTCCAGATCATGGCCGTCGCCGATGGCCTGGAGCCGCTCCTGCTTGCGCCCGGCACGCCGGTTCATGGCGCCGAAGGCGGTGAATCCGGGTCCGGTCATGGTCAGCGCGACGTGTTCCAACAGGCCGTCCTCGACGCGTCCGGACACCGTCACGTCCTCGACGTCCCCCGGCACGAGGAACCGCAGCGTGTCCACCACATGGATGAAGTCGTCGAACACGACGCCGCGCACGGTGCCCGGCGCGTCGGACTCGTTCTTCTGCAGGATCACGGTCTCGCGCGGGGCCCGGGCGGCGGCGACGTAGGCCGGGGCGTGCCGCCGGTTGAAGCCGACCATCAGCGGCGTCCCGGTGCGCTCGGAATGCGCGACCAGCGCGCGAGCCCCTGCGAGGTTCTCGGCCAGCGGCTTGTCGACGTAGGTGGGGATGCCGGCGTCCAACAACGTCTTCACCACCTCGACGTGCGCGACCGTCGCCACGTGGACGAACGCCGCGTCGAGCCGGCCGGGCACCGCGTCCGCCCCGAGAAGCGCGTTCAGCTCGGTGAAACGGCGCTCCTCGGGAACGTGGTAGTCCGCACCGACGGCGTCCAGCCGCTCCCGGCTGCGGGTCATCAGCCGCAGCCGCAGATCGCCCCGCGTCCCCAGCACCGGCAGGTACGCCTTCTGGGCGATGCCGCCGAGCCCGATCACCGCGACGGCCAGCTGTTCCGTCTCCATGCCGCCATCCTCGCTCAATCCGGGGGGCCCGGCGCGGCGACGCAGGCCCTACCCCACGTAGTTGAACACCGCCGGGTCCGGCCCGATCCGCCCGCCGTCCCGGGCCAGGGCGGTGATGTCGGCGACCTCCTCCGGGGAGAGCTCGAAGTCGTACACCTCGAAGTTCTCGCGGATCCGGGACGGCGTCACCGATTTCGGGATCACGACGTTGCCGAGCTGGAGGTGCCAGCGGATCACCACCTGCGCCGGCGTCTTGCCGTACTCGGCGCCGATGCGGGCCAGCAGGGGCTCGTGCAGCAGCTCGCCGCCCTGGCCCAGCGGGCTCCACGCCTCGGTGACGATGCCGTGCCGCTGGTCGAACTCGCGCATCGCCCGCTGCGGGAAGTAGGGGTGCAGTTCGATCTGGTTGATCGCCGGGACGGTGTTGCCCTCCTTGAGCAGGCGGTCCAAAGTCTCGGCGGTGAAGTTGGAGACGCCGATGGCGCGGGCCCGGCCGTCGGAGGCGATCTTCTCCAGCGCGCGCCAGCTCTCGGCGTACAGATCCTGTTGCGGGACCGGCCAGTGGATCAGATACAGGTCCACGTAGTCGGTGCCGAGGCGCTCCAGGCTGGCGTCGAAGGCGCGCAGCGCGGCGTCGTAGCCGTGGTCTCCGTTCCAGAGCTTGGTGGTGAGGAACACGTCCTCGCGCGGCACGCCCGAATCGCGCAGCGCGCGTCCCACGCCGGTCTCGTTGTAGTAGAGGGCCGCGGTGTCGACGTGGCGGTAGCCGATTTCGAGGGCGGTCGTCACGGCTTCGAAGGCCGTGGCGTCCGGGATCTGCCAGACCCCGAAGCCGAGCTGCGGGATGCCGACTCCGTTGTTCAACGTGATGTATTCCATTACTGGCCCTTCCAGGATTCGACGGCGGCGGGAATCGGGGTGGAGCCGGACACCAGTTCGAGGGTCTGCCGGCCGGCGGCGCCCTGTTCGAGCAGTTCGGCGAGGACGTCCGCCACGTCGGCGCGCGGCACGGTCCCGCGGCCGGTGTGCGGGACGAGGTGCACCAGACCCAGTGCGGGCGTGTTCACCAGCCCGCCCGGCCGCAGGATGGTCCAGTCCAGGTCGCGGCCCCGCAGGTCGTCCTCGGCCTTGGTCTTCGCGTCCAGATACGCCACCCACACCGGGTCCGAGCCCGGGGCGGCCGGCGCGCCGGCGCCCATGGACGACACCTGCACGAACCGCCGCACCCCGGCCCGCTCCGCGGCGTCGGCCAACAGCACCGAGCCGCCGAGGTCGACGGTGTACTTGCGCTCCACGCTGCTGCCCGGGCCCGCGCCGGCGGCGAACACCACGGCGTCGGCGCCCCGGATCACCTCGGCCAGCTCGTCGGCGGTCGCGCTCTCCAGGTCGAACACCACCGGCTCGGCGCCGGCCGCCTCGACGTCGTCGGCGCCGTCCGGGCGCCGCAGCAGGCTCTGCACGGTGTGGCCGTCGGCCGCCAAGCGGGTCGTCAGAAGCAGGGCGATCTGGCCGTGTCCGCCTGCGATCACGATGCGCATGATGTCTAATCCTCAGTCGCGGTCGGGAAGCCTTACCAGCATCTTGCCGGTATTCGCGCCACTCATCAGGCCGAAGAACGCGTCGAGGGCGTTCTCGATTCCGTCCACGACGGTCTCGTCGGCGCGCAGCGACCCCTCGGCGAGCCAGCCGGCGGCCTTGCCGATGTACTCGGGGAAGGCCTTCATGTGGTGGCCGATCGTGAAGCCGCGCAGGGTCAGGCTCTTGCCGATGGCCAGCGGCAGGTGCGGCGGCCCCGGGGGCAGCGAGCGCTCGTTGTAAGCGGAGATCGCGCCGCACAGCGCGATCCGGCCGAACAGGTTCATCGTCACCAGCGCCGCGTCCAGATGGTCGCCGCCCACGTTGTCGAAGTACACGTCGACGCCCTCGGGCGCGGCCTTCTTCAGCTGCGCGAGCAGATCGCCCTCGCGATAGTCGATCCCGGCGTCGAAGCCGAAGTCCTCGGTCAGCCGCCGCACCTTCTCCGGCCCGCCGGCCGAGCCGATGACCTTCGACGCGCCGAGCTTCTTCGCGATCTGCCCGGCGACCGAGCCCACGGCCCCGGCCGCCCCGGAGACGAAGACGACGTCGCCCTCTTTGACCGGCGCGATCTCGGTGAGGCCGACGTAGGCGGTCAGGCCGGTCACGCCCAGGACGCCGAGGTAGGCCTGCGCCGGGACCTTCGAGGTGTCGAGCGGCCGGATGTTCGTCGCGTCCAGCAGCGCGTACTCGCGCCAGCCCTCGAAGTGCGAGACGGTCGCGCCCACCGGCACGGCCGCGCCCGGTCCGGCGGCGACCACCACGCCGATCGCGCCGCCGGTCATCGGCTCGTTGAGCTGGAACGGAGGGATGTAGGAGGGGACGTCGTTCATCCGGCCCCGCATATAAGGGTCGACGGAGAGCCAGGTGTTGCGCACCAGGATCTGTCCCGGCCCCGGATCGGACACCTCGGCCCGCAGCAGGCGGAAGTCGGTGGGCCCGGGCTCGCCGACCGGGCGGGCGATGAGCTGCCATTCACGGCTGGGAACAGACACGGATTACTCCTGGAGAGTGAATGAGACGTTGGTCCAAACAGTGTCGTGGCCGGCGCTGCCACTGTCAGCGGGCCGGGGCACCGCCGCGACTTCGGTTTCGGCCATCGGAGTGACCGGGTGGAGTGGGTTCCAAACGGCCCCGCTCCTCGCCGCTCACCCCAGCCGCTTCACCAGCTCCTCCGCCAGCGGCGCCGCCGACATCGGGTTCTGCCCGGTGATCAGGTTCCGGTCCACCACCACGTGCGGCGTCCACGGCGCGGCGGCGTCGACGAGCACGCCGTCGGCCTCCAGCCGGTCCTGCAGCAGCCACTTCGCCTTGTCGGCCAGGCCGCCCTGAACCTCCTCGGCGTTGGTGAACGCCGCGATGCGGTAGCCGGCGAACGCCGAGGCCCCGTCCTGCTTCTTCGCGGCGAGCAGCGCGGCCGGGCCGTGGCAGACCACCGCGAGCGGCTTGCCGGAGGCCAGGGAGTCGGTCAGCAACCGCCCGGAGACGGCGTCGTCGGCCAGGTCCTCCATCGGGCCGTGGCCGCCGGGGTAGAACACGGCGTCGTAGTCGTCGGCGGACACGTCCGCGAGCGCGACCGGCGACTTCAGCTCCGGCATCGCGTCCACGGCCTCGCGCATGGTCTTCGCGCCGTCCGCGCCGCCGGTGTACTCCGCCGCCAGGCTCCCGGCGTCCGCGGTCGGCAGCACGCCGCCGGGCGTGGCGACTGTCACCTCGTGGCCGGCGGCCTTCAGCGCCTGGTAGGGCACCACCACTTCTTCGGCCCAGAAGCCGGTCGGGTGCTTCGTGCCGTCCTTCAGCGTCCAGGAGTCGGCACCGGTCAGAACCATCAGAATGCTCGCCATGGCCTAGACGCTAAACCTCATGAACCTATCGCCGCCAATGAGGACTCCGAACGGTGGCCGCCCCGAGCCTGATCGGCACGGTCGAGCTACCCGAGGACAACTGCCCGTCGGCGGCGCGGCACCCCGGTTGACACCACCCGCGCCGGGACAATACTGAGCGGACAAGTTACCGTTCGGTTGGAAAGCAAGGGTGCCGCCATTGACCGCCCCGACCGCTCCGCACGACCTTGAGAACCAGATCCGCGGCTTCCTCGCCGCACACGATCCGCACACCACAGCCAGGCTGGACTTCCTGCGCGCCCGCTTCGACGCGGGCCTGGCCTGGCTGCACTACCCGCCGGGCCTCGGCGGCCAGTCCCTGCCCCGCGGTCTGCAACCGGCCGCCGAGCGGGCGTTCGCCGAAGCCGGCGCGCCGGACAACGACCCGCGCCGGATCGGCATCGGCCTGGGCATGGCCGCGCCGACGATCCTCGCCTACGGCACCGACGAGCAGAAGCAGCGCTGGCTGCGACCTCTATGGTGCGGCGAGGAGGTGTGGTGCCAGCTGTTCTCCGAGCCCGGCGCCGGATCCGATCTCGCGGCGCTGGCCACGCGCGCGGTACGCGACAGCGGTGACTGGGTCGTCAACGGCCAGAAGGTCTGGACGTCCATGGCGCACGAGGCCCGCTGGGCGATCCTGGTCGCCCGCACCGATCCGGACGTCCCCAAGCACCAGGGCCTGACCTATTTCGTGCTGGACATGACCACGCCGGGTGTGGAAGTCAGGCCGCTGCGACAGCTCACCGGCGAGGCCGAGTTCAACGAGGTCTTCCTCACCGACGTGCGGATCCCCGACGCGCACCGGCTCGGGGCCGTCGGCGACGGCTGGCGGGTCGCGCAGACCACGCTGATGAACGAGCGGGTCGCGATCGGCGGCGGCGCCACGCCGCGCGAAGGCGGGATGATCGGCATGCTCGCCGAGACCTGGCGGACCCGCCCTGAAGTCCGCGATCCCGCGTCGCACGACCGGCTGATGCAGCTGTGGGTGGCCGGCGAGGCCGCGCGCCTGACCGGACAGCGGCTGTCCGCGCAACTGGCCGCCGGTCAGCCCGGGCCCGAGGGCTCGGCCGCGAAATACGCCTTCGCGACGCTCAACCAGCAGGTGTCAGGGCTCGAACTCGATCTGCTCGGCGAGGAGGGCCTGCGCTACGACGACTGGACGATGCGCCGCCCGGACACCGTCGACTTCGTCGGCCGCTCCCCCGGCTACCGCTACCTGCGCTCCAAGGGCAACTCGATCGAGGGCGGCACCTCGGAGATCCTGCTGAACATCATCGCCGAACGCGTCCTGGGCCTGCCCGGCGAGATCCGGGCGGACAAGGACGTCCCGTGGAAGGACCTGCCCCGGTGAGCGACGAGCTGCTGTACTCCGAACCAGAGGAAGACCTGCGTGCGGCGGTCGCCGACCTGCTGGCCACGCGCGCGCCGTGGTCCGCGGTACTGGCCCGGACCGGGACCTCGGAGCCTTACGACGCCGATCTGTGGAAGGCCCTCGGCGCTGGTATCGGCGCCGCCGGGCTGGTGGTGCCGGAGTCGCTCGGCGGCGCCGGGGCGTCGTTGCGGGAGGCCGCGGTCGTCGCCGAGGAGCTGGGCAAGGCGGTCGCGCCGGTGCCGTTCCTCGGCAATCTGACGGCGACCGCGTTGCTGCTGGCGCTGCGCGAATCAGGAGCCGGAGACGCTGCCGACGAGCACCTCCGGCGCATCGCCACCGGCGAGCAGACCGCGGCGGTCGCGATCCCGTTCTCGACGCCGCCGGACTGGACGACCATCGGGAGCTTGTCGGTCACGCCGTGGCCGCCCAGCGCCGAGGTGCACGAAGCCCGGCTCACCGGTCGCGTCACCAGCGTCGCCGACGCGCTGCCGGCGGACGTCCTGGTGGTCCCGGCGGACGGGTCGATCTACGTCGTGCCGGCGTCCGAGGCCCGGCGCGAGCCGGTGACCTCGCTCGACATGACCCGCGTCCTGTGCGATATCGAGTTCGACGACACTCCGGCCGAGCTGCTGACCATCGGCTACGAGCCCCTTCGGCTGGCGCTGCTCGCGGCGGCAGCCGTCCTGGCCTCCGAACAGCTCGGGCTGGCCGAGCGCTGCCTGGATCTCACCGTCGAGTATGTGAAGACCCGGCGCCAGTTCGGCCGTGCGGTCGGCTCCTATCAGGGGCTCAAGCACCGCTTGGCGCAGCTGTGGGTGCAGATCGCCCAGGCCCGCGCCGTCGCCCGGCACGCCGCCTCGGCTACCGGTGACGAACAGGCGATCGCGGTAGCCGTCGCTCAGGCACACTGCTCGACGGTCGCGGTCCAAGCCGCCGAGGAGTGCGTCCAGATGCACGGCGGCATCGGCTTCACCTGGGAGCACCCGGCGCATCTGTATCTCAAGCGTGCCAAGAGCGCTTCGCTGGCCCTCGGCGGTCCGTCCCGGCACCGGCGACGGTTGGCCGAGCTGGTCAACCTCCCGCCGTCAGCCCCAACGCGTTGACCCAGATCCGGTTCAGGGTGGCGACGAGGCGTTCGAAGGGCATGGGCGCCTTCTGGACGAACGCCACGTACGCCATCCTGGACACCATCCCCGACAGCGCGTGCGCGGTCAGCAGCGGATCCAGCTCGGTGTCGGCGAGTCCCCGGTCCTGCAGATCGCGGATCATCTTCGCGTTGCGCCGCACGAAGGCGTTCGCGCGCTCGATCCGCACCTTCCGGAAGTCCTCGTCCACCTGCGCGACCTGCTCGAACAGCCCCATCAGCTTGGCGTTCTCCCGGTACGCACGCAGGTATTCGCGGTTCGCCAGGTCGATCAGCTCGCGCGGGTCGGTGACTCCGGTCCGGGCTCGCAGGTGCGGGTGCACCATCTCCTCGGTGACCTGTTCGGCGACCGCCTGGAAGATCTCCTCTTTGCCCTCGAAGTAGGTGTAGAACGAGCCCGAGGCGACGCCGGCCTCGGCGGAGATGTCGGCCAGCCGGGCGTCCAGGTAGCCGTCCCGCTCGAAGACCACCCGGGCGGCGGCGATCAGCGCGTTCCGCGTCCGGATCCCGCGCGCGCTGCGCGGCTCGGTCCGGGTTGTGGTGACAGAGACCTCGGTTTTGGCCATGCGAAACGCCGTCCCTCTACTTGAACTTGACGCCGACCTCAACTATACCGGAACCATGTTCGCCTTCTCCGACCGCGCCCAGCGCTACCAGGACGACCTGCTCGCCTTCCTGGACGAGCAGGTCTACCCCGCCGAGGAGGTCTACGCGGCGCAGATGCGCGCCTCGGGAGACCCGCACCACCAGCCGGCGGTCATCGAGGAGTTGAAGACCGAGGCGAAGAAGCGCGGCCTGTGGAATCTGTTCCACCCGCATCCGGAGTGGGGCCCCGGCCTCACCAATCTGGAGTACGCGCCGCTGGCCGAGATCATGGGCCGCAGCCATTTGGCGTCCGAGGCCACCAACTGCGCCGCGCCGGACACCGGCAACATGGAAGTGCTGACGCTGTTCGGGACGGCCGCGCACCAGGAGCGATGGCTCAAGCCGCTGCTGGCCGGGGAGATCCGCTCCGCGTTCGCGATGACCGAGCCGGCCGTGGCCTCCTCCGACGCGACGAACATCGAGCTGTCGATGACCCGCGACGGCGACGGGTACCGGCTCGACGGCCGCAAGTGGTTCGCGTCCAACGCGATGCACAAGAATTGCAAGGTCCTGATCGTCATGGGCAAGACCGACCCGGGCGCCGAGGCCCATCGTCAGCAGTCGATGATGGTCGTGCCGATCGACGCCCCGGGCGTCACCATCGTGCGCTCGCTACCGGTGTTCGGCTACCAGGACCGCGAAGGGCACGCCGAGATCCTCTTCGAGGACGTCTACGTCCCGCGCGAGGATCTGTTGAAGGGCGAAGGCGAGGGGTTCGCCATCAGCCAGGCCCGGCTCGGCCCCGGACGCGTCCACCACTGCATGCGCACCATCGGCATGGCCGAGCGGGCCTTGGAGCTGATGTGCCGGCGCGCCGCCGAGCGCGTCACCTTCGGCCGGCCGCTGGCCGACCGGGCGAACATCCAGGACTGGATCGCCGAGGCGCGCATCGACATCGAGCAGACCCGGCTGCTGACGCTGAAGGCGGCCTGGATGATGGACACCGTCGGCAACAAGGCCGCGCGCACCGAGATCGCCGCCATCAAGGTCGCGGCCCCGGCGATGGCGCTGCGGATCGTCGACCGCGCCATCCAGGTGCACGGCGGCGCCGGCGTCACCGACGACTTCCCGCTGGCCTGGGCCTGGGCCCACCTGCGCACGCTGCGCCTGGCCGACGGGCCCGACGAGGTCCACAAGCGGGCCATCGCCAAGTTCGAACTCGCCAAGTACCGGAAGGCAGTATGAGCACCCCCGAACTCACCGGCTTCACCGGCTTCACCGGCTTCACCGGCCGCACCGCGATCGTCACCGGCGCCTCGCGCGGCATCGGCCTGGCCATCGCGCAGACCCTGGCCGCCGGCGGCGCGAACGTCATCCTCACGTCGCGGACGCGGGAGCACGCCGACGAGGCCGCGAAGCAGGTCTCGGGACCGGCCGGCACGGCAGCCGTCGGCTACCAGGCGCACGCGACCGACGAGGAGGCCGCCCGGGCCTGCGTCGACTTCGCCGTCGAACGCTTCGGCAGCCTGGACATCCTGGTCAACAACGCCGGCACCAATCCGGCGTACGGCCCGCTGATCGACATCGAGAAGAGCCGCTTCGCCAAGACGCTGGACACCAACCTGTGGGGCCCGATCCTGTGGACCTCGCTCGCGGTGAAGGCGTGGATGGGCGAGCACGGCGGCGCGGTGGTGAACACCGCTTCCATCGGCGGGATCCAGGTGGCGGCGAACCTCGGGGTGTACAACGCCAGCAAGGCGGCGCTGATCCACGTGACGAAGCAGCTGGCGCTGGAGCTGGCGCCGAAGGTGCGGGTCAACGGGGTCGCGCCGGCGATCGTGCGTACGCGGCTGGCCGAGGGCCTGTTCGCCGGTCGGGAGGACGCGGTCGCCGCCACGTATCCGCTTGGTCGGATCGGGGAGCCGGATGATGTCGCCTCGGCGGTGGCGTTTCTTGCTTCGGACGCCGCCGCGTGGATCACCGGGGAGACGCTGACCATCGACGGCGGTGCGTTGCTGGGGCAGGCCGGTGCCTGATTCGGAGGAGCTGGCGGCGGCGGTCGGCGGCTGGCTCACCGAGTCAGAGCTCGACTACCAGAGCCCGCTTTCGCTGGCCAGGGTCGGTGTCGGCCAGTCCAACCTGACCTACGCCGTCACCGATGCGGCCGACCGGCGCTGGATTCTGCGACGTCCACCGCTCGGACACCTGCTGGCGTCCGCGCACGATGTGGCCCGCGAGGCGCGGATCATGACCGCGTTGCGGGACTCTGTCGTTCCGGTGCCGAAGGTGTTCGGTGTCTGGACGGCCGACGACGTCCCGATGGTGCTCATGGAGTTCGTCGACGGCCTGGTGCTGGATCGCCGAGCGGTCGTCGACGCCGTCCCGGAGCCGACCCGGCACGCCATCGGCCTCGCCCTGGCCCGCACGCTCGCGCAGGTCCACTCCGTGGACTTGCCCAAGACCGGCCTGATCGGCCTGGCCAGCCACAAGCCCTACGCCGAGCGCCAGCTCAAGCGCTGGACCACCCAGTGGCAGCACTCGAAGACCCGCGACTCGGCGGACCTGGAGACACTGACCGCTCGGCTGGCGGCGTCGGTCCCCGAGCAACGCGAACTCACCCTCGTGCACGGCGACTTCCATCTACGCAACGTGATCGTGTCGCCGGACGACGGCTCCGTGAACGCGGTGCTGGACTGGGAGCTGTGCACGCTCGGCGATCCGCTGGCCGACCTCGGGACGCTGCTCGCTTACTGGCCGGAGGACGGCGAACCCGGCACCGGCCTGCTGAGCTTCTCCACGCTGCCCGGCTTCCCGAAGCGCGACGAGTTGGCCGCCGCCTATCTGGAAACGAGTGGCCGCGACGGCTCCGCGCTGGCGTTCTGGCACGCGCTCGGGCTGTGGAAGATCGCCGTCATCGCCGAGGGCGTGCTGCGCCGGATCCAGGACGAGCCGCGCAATCGGGCCGCCGCCTACGCCCCCACCGTGGACCAGATCGACTCCCTCATCGCCAAAGCCCTAAGGACCCTGACATGACCTCCACTCCCCGAGTCGCCATCGTCACCGGCGCCGCCCGCGGCATCGGCTCGGCCGTGGCCGTGCGCCTGGCCGCCGACGGCCACGCGGTCGCCGTCGTCGACCTGGACCAGGCTTCGTGCGCCGACACCGTGGACGCCATCACCGCCAAGGGCGGCCGGGCCCTGGCAGTGGGCTGCGACGTCTCGAACGAGGAAGCCGTCGCGGCGGCCGTGGACCGCGTCGCGGCCGAGCTCGGCGCGCCGACGATCCTGGTCAACAACGCCGGGATCACCCGGGACGATCTGCTGTTCAAGATGAGCGCGGCCGACTGGGACTCAGTGATCAACGTGCATCTGCGCGGCGCCTTCCTGATGTCGCGAGCGGCGCAGGCGCACATGGTGCAGGCCCGGTTCGGGCGGATCGTGAACATGTCGAGCGTGTCGGCGCTGGGTAATCGCGGGCAGGCGAACTACGCGGCGGCGAAGGCGGGCGTGCAGGGGTTCACCAAGGCGCTGGCGATCGAGCTCGGGAAGTTCGGCGTCACGGTCAACGCGATCGGGCCGGGGTTCATCGAGACGGACATGACCCGGGCCACCGCGGCGCGGCTCGGGATGGACTTCGAGGCGTTCCGCGACGCGGCGGTGAGCCAGATCCCGGTGGGCCGGGCCGGGCAGCCGGAGGACATCGCGGCGGTGGCGTCGTTCCTGGTGCGTGAGGAGGCCGGGTTCGTGTCCGGGCAGGTCATCTACGCCGCCGGCGGTCCGCGCGACTGAGCGCGGCTGAGGGCGACCGAGCGCGACCGAGCGCGACCGAACCGCTCATCGATGCCGAGGAGGCGCCAATGACCACGACCCAAAGCCCTGATCTGGTCCTGACCGAACGGATCGGCGGCGTGCTGCTGCTCACCCTCAACCGGCCGGAGCGGCTGAACGCCTGGAACCTGGACCTGGAGGAGCGGTACTTCGCACTGCTCGACGCGGCCGAGGCCGATCCGGAGGTGCGGGTCGTGGTGGTGACCGGCGCCGGACGGGGGTTCTGCGCCGGGGCCGACATGGAAGAACTGTCCCAGCTCGGGTCCGTCGATCCGGACACCATCGCCCGGACCCGCGACCGGCCGCGCGAGCGTCCGCTGGCGTTTCGCAAGCCGCTGATAGCGGCGATCAACGGTCCGGCCGCGGGACTCGGGCTCGTACAGGCGCTGTACTGCGATCTGCGGTTCACGACGCCGGAGGCGAAGTTCACGACGGCGTTCGTCCGCCGCGGCCTGATCGCCGAGTACGGGATCGCCTGGCTGCTGCCCCGGCTGGTCGGCCAGAGCCGGGCGCTGGACCTGCTGTTGTCAGGCCGCGTAGTGCTCGGGGCCGAGGCGGCCGCGATGGGACTGGCCGACCGCGTCCTGCCGCCGGAGGAACTGCTCCCGGCCACCCTCGCCTACGCCGCCGATCTGGCCCAGAACTGCTCACCGAACTCCATGGCACTGATCAAACGACAGGTCCTGGAGGCACTGGAATCAGACCTGCCGACCGCGATCGCGGTGGCCGATGACCTGATGACCGAATCGTTCCGGCATCCCGACGCGGCCGAGGGCGTGCACAGCTACTTGGAGCGCCGCCCGCCGAAGTTCGCGCCGCTGGCGGTGGAGGCCGGGTGACCGGCGCGCCGCGGGGCGTGCTGACCGACTTCGGCGGCGTGCTGACCTCCAGCGTCTTCGAGGCCTTCCAGACGTATTCGGCCGCTGTCTCGGGCGATCCGGAGCTGTTGGCTTCGCTCTTCCGCGATGACCCGGCGGCCGGCGCCCTCCTCGTCGAGCACGAATGCGGCCGGATCGACCAGGCGGCCTTCGAGCGCGGAATCGCCGCCCTGGTGGCACCGCGGGGCATCGACCTCCCGGCCCCGGGCTTCCTCGACGCGTTCCGAGCACTGCTCAAACCCGACGAGGAGATGCTCGCCGCCCTCGCGGGCCTGCGCGCCGCCGGGGTCCCGGTGGCCATCGTCTCGAACTCCCTCGGCGACGACTGCTATCGCGGCTACGACCTGACGGCCCTGGCCGACGTGGCGGTGATCTCCAGCGAGGCCGGCGTCCGCAAACCCTCCCGCGCCATCTACGAACTCGCCTGCACCCGCCTCGGCCTCCCACCCGCCGACTGCGTCATGATCGACGACCTGGAGCACAACCTCCGCGGCGCCGCCCGGCTCGGCATCAGGGGCCTGCACCACACGGACACCGCCCGCACCATCACCGCCCTGGCCGAATGGTTCGGCGACATCCGATTGATCCCCAAGCGGCAACCCCCTACCGTCAGCGGAGTGCAACCCCTCCGCGACCGCCTCCGAGCGGCCCTCCCGACAGCCCTGAAGAACCGCGACCGCGCGACGGCCTCCACGCTCCGCGCCACTCTCGCCGCCATCGAGAACGCCGAAGCGGTGGACGCCGGCAGCGCCCGGGCCGGCGCGATCGAGTCGAGCCCCGTCGGGCTCGGCGTCGCCGAAGCAGCCCGCCGCGACCTGACCGAGGCGGACGTCGCCGCGATCGTGCGCGCCGAGATCGACGAGCGCCGGCACGCCGCGGCGGTCTACGACCGATCCGGGCACGCCGACCGGGCCGCCGGGCTGCGCACCGCCGCCGACATGCTGGCCGGGTTCTTGGAATAGTCGCGGGCCGCGGGACTCCTTTTGGGGCGCTCATGACGTGTTGTGGGTGGTTGGTCGGTTCGTTGGTGTGGTTGGTTCGGTGCTGCGGTTGGTCTGTGGTCTTCAGGCGTTTTTTACGGCTTCGCGCGGGGTGTTGATGGCCTGTGGCGTCCCTGCCTCGGGTGGAGTGCTCAGTTCGGGAGCGCCCCACTTGGCGCGAATCGGCGGCGCGCCAAGCGAGCTAGCCCGGTAGCAGTCGGGCGAACAGCCATCGCCGGACCGTCAGTCCTCGACGGGCAGCGTCGACGCCCCCGGCGCGCGCAGCCCGTCGAGGAACAGCTGCAGATAACGGTGCGGCCCGCGGTGATAGCCGGCGAGGTCGGGCAGCGGCCGGGTGAGCTGGCTGACGGCCAGGATGACGTCGCCGCAATCGACGTCCGTGCGCAGCGTCCCGTCCCGCCGCGCCCCCGCCATCATCTTCTCGATGAGGGCGTTCAGCCGGGCGGTCAGCGCCACGACTTCCGGATCGCCGGGGTTGTATTCGCCTTCGAGGACCACGCACACGGCCCCGATCTGCTCGTCGGCACACGCGTGCACGAACCGGCTCAACGCCTCGAAGGACTCCGCGGATTCGGCGATGGCCTGCTCCGCACGATCCCCGGTGCGCTTCATCACATGCCGCACCACGCCCAGGATCAGCGCGTCGCGGTCCGGGAAGTGCCGGTAGACCGTGGCGTTGCCGATGCCGGCCCGCCGTGCCACCTCGTCGATCGGGGCCTGCGACCCCACCTCCGTGAACAGCTCGCGGGCGGCGGCGACGATGCGTTCCCGGTTGCGGACGGCGTCGGCGCGCGGCGCTCGCGGTGCGCGGCTCGCGCGGGCGGGGTGGGGTGTACGGGGTGTGCGGCGCGGGGTGGCCACGACATCCACGGTTCCTCCTGCGACGGTGGGGCGGGAACGGGATCGGACCATCCTAGCCAGCTACTGTTTCGCGCCGAATCGCCCGAATCCACGAGGCTCCGCCAAGAAACAGAACCCTGCCAAGAACAGGACTCTGGCAACTGGGGAGACCGGCGTGGGCCGCCGCGCGCGGGATGCGGAGGGGGTACGCACCCGCGCGCGGCGGCCGATCGCGAAGGATCGACCTGCGGGCCGAACGGCGCGTCGGGGGATTCGATCCGGCTTCGAGCGTAACGCAAATTCCGGGGATATGTTCCCCGGTAAGGGGTGCGCAGGCATACGACACTCACGGACACCGCCGGCGTCCCGGCCGGCGCCGGCATGGAGAACTCCCCAAGAACGCGCCGGCCTCTTCGCGCGCGGGCGCCGCTCCCCGTAGGCTTTTCGCGTGACCGAGCCAGGGCGGGTGATCGGCGGACGCTACCGGCTGGTGGACCGCCTCGGTTCGGGTGCTTTCGGGCAGGTATGGCAGGCCTACGACAGGGACCTCGGGGTCGACGTCGCGGTCAAGCAGGTGCTGCTCCCGCCCGACAGCAAGGGACCGCTGGCCGCCGAGCGCGTGGCACGAGCCGCCCGGGAAGCCCGCAACACCGCGCGGCTGCGGGACTGCCCCAACATCGTCACAGTGCACGACGTCCACATCGAATCCGGGGCGCCGTGGATCGTCATGCAGCTGGTCAAGGGCCAGAGTCTGGCCGACCGGCTGGCGCGCGGCGGACCGCTGGCCGAGAACGACGCCGTCGCCCTGGCGCGCGACCTCCTGCGGGCCCTGGCGGCGGCGCATGCGGCCGGCATCGTGCACCGCGATGTGAAGCCCGGCAACGTGTTGCTGGCTGCCGACGGCACCGCGTTGCTCGCCGACTTCGGCATAGCGGTGCGCGACGACGACCAGCGCGTCACCCGGACCGGGACCTTCATCGGATCGCCCGGCTACGTCGCGCCCGAGCGCGTCATCTCCCAGGACGCCGGCGCCGTCGGCGACATGTTCTCCCTCGGGGCGACGCTCTACGAGGCGGTGGAAGGGGTTCCGGCGTTCCGTGCCGACGTCATCGGCTCGGTGGTGGCCGGGCAGCCGGCTCCGCTGCATCGCGGCGGCCGGCTCACGGCGCTGATCACCCGGCTGCTGGACAAGGATCCTGCGACGCGGCCCGACGTCGCCGCCGCCTTCGCGCTGGTCGGTGACTGGACGCCGCCGCCGACCGTCGAGGCGTCCGGGTCGCCGCTGCCCTCGCTGGCCCAGGACGTGCAGCTCGGCGTGGAATGGGTCGAGCACTTCGCGTTCGTCAACGAGCGGCTGCGCAACGACGACATCGCGGCCGGCCGCAGCGCGCGGACCTCCAACGCCGTGGAGACCATCAACGCGCTGCGAACCGTGATCGGCGTCGACCAGAACGAGTACCTGGCCGCCGGCGGCCGCGAAGTGCACGCGATCGTGTCGGTCAGCACGACCGTGGCGGCGCCGAAAGGTCCGGCTCAGGGCTCTGTCACCGCCCGACGCGTCGATCGCAGCTACCCGCCGGCCAAGCCGGCATCCGCCGCGACCGCCGACGGACCGCCCTCAGTGGTCTTCATCGCCGACTGTTCACGGTCGCTGGCCGAGCCCGGGCGGCTGGAGGGCGTCAAAGCCGCGTTGTGCGCGGGCATCGACGAACTGCCCGACGGCGCGCGCTTCGCCGTGATCGCCGGCCGCGCCGACAGCCAGGCCGTCTATCCCGAGGACGGCGGCACCGAACCGGTCACCGCCGCCTCGCGCGCCGCGGCGAAGGCCGCCGTCGACCGGCTCACCGCCTACGGCGGCCGGGAGATAGGGCTGTGGCTGGGCCGCGCGGCCCGGATCTTCGCGCTGGGCTCGGGTCCGGTGCGGCACGCCGTCATCGTCGTGAACGGCCGCGACGAGGGACTTCATCCGTCGCGGCTGGCGATGACGGCGCGGGCGTGCGCGGGGCTGTTCACCGCCGACTGCCTGGGCTTGGGCGACGACTGGGACGTGCACGAGATGCGGCTGGTGTCCGAGCAGCTGTCCGGCACCGTCGCCCTGGTCGCCGAGCCCCAGGCGTTGCCGTCGGCCGTGCGCGAGGTGACGGCCGCGGCCGCCGCCAAGCGGGTCGCGGACGTCGAACTCAGCTTGTGGACACCGGCCGGGGCGGTGATCCGGTATGTCAAGCAGGTCGATCCGGTGTTGCGGGACCTCACCGACACGCGCATAGGCGTCGACGGCGTCCGCACGGTCGCGTTCCCGACCGGGGCGTGGGGCCAGGAGAAGCGCACGTTCCACATCTGTGTGGAGGTCGAACCGGGCGCGCTCGGGCAGGAGAAGCTGGCCGCGCGCGTGCAGCTCACCGCGCGCGGCCCGGAAGCCGTCGAGGTGCTCGGCGAGGGGAAGATCCGCGCGGTGTGGGTCGACGACGAGACGCTCGTGATGCGCGTGGTGTCGAAGGTCGGCCCCTATGACTACAAGAGTCAGTACGGCGGCCCGGCCGAGGCCGAGTTATGGGTGGACCCGGAGATCGCCGACCTGGAGCGGGAGCTCGCCGGGCGGGCCGACGAGCTGTCGCAGGCCGAGGCCGAGCTCGCCGAGGTGCGCAACCTGCTGGCGGTCTTCGGCCGCGCGCACGCCCGGATGTTCGCGCCGCTGCTGGCCGAACTCGACGGGATCGAGGCCGGTATCGCCGAGATCCTCGCCGAGCGCAGCGGCCGCGCGGACGACCGCCGGGACGCCGAGGCCGCCCGCGAGCGCGCCCAGGAGTCGGCCCGCCAGGCCGACGAGGAGAAGGTGCGCGCCAAACGCGCCGAACCGCCGCGTCCGGCCCCCACCGGCGAGGCCAAGCGCATGTACCGCAAACTTGCCCGCAGCTGCCACCCCGACCTGGCCGCCGACGAGGGCGACCGGCAGGTCCGCGAGGTCTTCATGGCCCGCGTGAACGACGCGTACTCGCGCGGCGACATCGGCCTGCTGGCGCAGCTGTCCCGGGAGTGGACCTCGGACGGTGAGGAGATCACGGCCGCGGTGCCGCCGAAGGACCCCGGGGAACGCAGAAAGCTGAAAGACCACCTGTTGCAGGCGCTCGGGTCCGTCCGCAACCGGCTCGACCGGATCCGCGAGGAGCTCACGGCCGCCCGCGAATCCGAGCTCGGCCGGATCGTGTTCGCCCCGGGCCAGGAGGCCGGGATGCCGGCGGCGATGAAGCGGCTGGACGCGATGGCCGAGAAGCTGAAGAAGCTGGTGGACGAGCGGCGGCGGACGCTGGAGGAGCTGAGTGCAGAGGACGATCGCCGGTCGTCGGTCTAAGGAGTCTGGGTGGCTGGGTTTCAACCCCGTGTGGTGGGGTTTTCAGTCAACAGCGCGTCCGGACACTGCGGGTTTCGTCCCGTACGCGGCTGGAGGTTGTGCTGGTACTTGCGTTTCTTTGGCACGGCGGGCCGGGCCCGTCACCGGCGGCGAGTCGGGCATCCAAACCGCGGTCACGCTGAAGGGCCGCCGCCGACGGACCCGACCCACCATGCACCAGCCAGAGGCCCGGCACCGGTCGCGTACCCAGCCGGCGGCCACCGACGTGGCTGGACCACAGACCCATTCCTGGTGCCATCGGGGTCGGGTCCGTGCGTCGGAGCGCACCGGCCGCACCAACACGCCTAGCGTGAGTAGCACGGGCCCGACCCCGATGGCCAGAGCAACGCAACCACCCTCGCCACCGCGGCCCGCGTACGGGACAAAACCCGCAGTGTCCGGACGCGCTGTTGACTGAAACCCCACCACTCGGCTTGAAAACCCCAACCCACTGATCGGAGCTTGCATGACCCAGCCCGCCGCGACCACCGCCGTCACCGTCACCACCGCGGCGCCCGCCGATCTGTTGAGCGGGCTGGACGACGCCCTGCCGAACTTGCGCGAGCTCTACCGGGACCTGCATGCGCACCCTGAGTTGTCGTTCCAGGAGGTGCGCACCGCCGGGATCGTCGCCGCGCGGCTCCGGTCCGCCGGCTGGGAGGTCACTGAAGGCGTCGGCGGGACCGGTGTGGTCGGCGTGCTGCGCGGCGGTCTGGGCTCGGATCCGGTCGTCCTGCTGCGCGCGGACATGGACGCGCTTCCCGTGCGCGAGGAGACCGGGCTGCCCTACGCCTCCGTCGCGACCGCCACCGACGCCGACGGCACCGAGGTTCCGGTCATGCACGCCTGCGGCCACGACGTCCACGTCACCTGCCTGCTCGGCGCCGCGGAGCTGCTCGCCGCCGGCCGCGGCGGGTGGGGCGGCACCGTCGTGGCGGTGTTCCAGCCGGCCGAGGAGGTCGGCGGCGCGCCGCGGATGCTCCAGGACGGGTTCGCCGACCGCTTCCCGCGTCCGGCGGTGTGCCTGGGCCAGCATGTCGGCCCGGCGCCGGCCGGTTTGGTGGGGACGCGGCCCGGCCCGGTGATGAGCGCCTGCGACACGCTGCTCGTCAAGGTGTTCGGGCGCGGCGGCCACGGCTCGATGCCGGAGTCGACCATCGACCCGGTGGTGATCGCCGCCGCGATCGTGATGCGGTTGCAGACCATCGTCTCCCGGGAGATCGCGGCCAGCCGCTCGGCCGTGGTCACGGTCGGCTCGATCCACGCCGGGACCCGTGCCAACGTCATCCCGGACGATGCCGAGCTCGCCATCACCGTGCGCACCACCACCCCGGCCGTGCGGGAGAAGGTGCTGGCCGCGATCGAGCGGGTCGTGAACGCCGAAGCCGCGGCCTCCGGCGCCGAGCGGATGCCGGAGATCACGCCGGGGGACCGGCTGCCGCTGCTGGTCAACGACCAGGCCGCGACCGACGTCGTGCTGGACGCCTTCCGCGCGCAGCTCGGCGCCGACCGGGTGTTCGTCCTGCCGACCACGCTGTCCGGCAGTGAGGACTTCGGGACCTTCGGCGAGGCGCTCGGCGTGCCCTCGGTGTTCTGGCACTTCGGCGGGCTGGACCTGGCCTCGTTCACCGAGGAGGACGTCCACTCGCTGCTGGAGAACGGCGTCCCGGCCACGCTGCCGGGCAACCACTCGCCGAGGTTCGCCCCGGCGGTCGACCCGACGCTGGAGATCGGCGTGCGGTTGCTGGTCACGGCTGCCTGCGCGTGGCTGGCCGGACCGGAGAGCCGAACGTCGGCGGCATAGCGGGTCCGGCGGCGGGACACTGGGGCCAAGTGGGCTACCGGGGGCTATAGGTGTGGGCAGCAGGTGTGGGCTACAGGTGGGGAAAAGGAGCGCGAGATGGGCGTCGGTGACTGGGCCGGGAAGCTGCGCAGGAGCGCCGACCGGCTGCTGAGCCGGTTCGAGGACCCGCTGGAGCAGTTCGAGCTCGCACGGCGCCGGCAGCTGGACCTGCTCGCCGACCTGGAGCACCGCCTGCTGCTGGTGCGGCCGGGGTCCGAGGAGGAGGCGAACCTGCTGAAGGCCAAGTCGGACCTCGAAGGCCGGATCGCCGAGTTCCAGGGCATCATCGCGCGCCTTAAGGTCGCCGAGTCCGCCGGCGCCGCGGACTCCGCGGCCGACCGGTTGGAGGAGGAGATGCGGCGCCTTCAGGACGACGCCAAGCGCTGGGGATGAAGGGGCGCGGCGGAAAACCGGGCCCCGCGGGTCCGCACTTTCGCAATGCCGTCAATGCTCTGAGGTGTTACGGTGCCTCGCATGCAGGCTACCGCGCAGATCGGCGTCACCGGATTGGCCGTCATGGGCCGCAACCTGGCCCGTAACTTCGCCAGGCACGGCTATACAGTCGCCCTCCATAACCGCACCGCCGCCCGCACCCGTGCCCTCGTGGAGGAGTTCGGGTCCGAGGGCACGTTCGTCCCGACCGAGACCGCCGAGGACTTCGTGGCCGCGCTGGAGCGGCCCCGGCGGCTGATGATCATGGTGAAGGCGGGCAGCCCCACCGATGCGGTGATCGAGGAGTTCGCCCCGCTGCTGGAGCCCGGCGACATGATCATCGACGGCGGCAACGCGCACTTCGCGGACACCCGCCGGCGCGAGGCGGCGCTGCGCGAGCGCGGCATCCACTTCGTCGGCTCCGGGGTGTCCGGCGGCGAGGAGGGCGCGCTGCACGGCCCCTCGGTGATGCCCGGCGGCTCGGCCGAGTCCTATGAGGTCCTGGGGCCGATGCTGGAGGCGATCAGCGCCAAGGTCGACGGCGAGCCGTGCTGCACCCACGTCGGCACCGACGGCGCCGGCCACTTCGTGAAGATGGTGCACAACGGCATCGAGTACGCCGACATGCAGCTCATCGCCGAGGCCTACGACCTGCTGCGGAATGTCGCCGGCTACTCCCCGCCGCAGATCGCCGAGGTCTTCCGGGAGTGGAACAAGGGCCGCCTGGACTCCTACCTGATCGACATCACGGCCGAGATCCTGGCGCACACGGACGCCTCGACCGACAAGCCGTTCGTCGACATCGTGCGCGACGCCGCCGAGCAGAAGGGCACCGGCCGCTGGACCGTGCAGACCGCACTGGACCTCGGCTCCCCGACGACCGCGATCGCGCAGGCCACGTTCGCCCGCGTGGCCTCCAGCCGCGCCGCGCTGCGCGAGGCCTACCGGACGCTGCCCGGCGGGACCGAGCACCCGCTGCGGCCGCACGAGGCGGAGCGCTATGTCGCCACGGTCGAGCACGCGCTGTACGCGTCCAAGGTCATCGCCTACGACCAGGGCTGGACGATGATCCGCGACGCCGCCGAGGAATACGGCTGGGACATCGACCTGGCGGACATCGCGGCGATCTGGCGCGGCGGCTGCATCATCCGGGCCGCGTTCCTGGATCGCATCCGGGCCGCCTTCCGTGCCGACCCGAACCTGCCCAGCCTGCTGGTCGAGCCCGAGTTCGCCGACGAGATCGGCCACGCGCAGGTGCCGTGGCGCGAGGTCATCGCCGCCGCCACCCGCCGCGGCATCCCGGTGCCGGCGTTCTCGGCGGCGCTGGCTTACTACGACACGCTGCGCGCCGAGCGGCTGCCCGCGGCGCTGATTCAGGGCCAGCGGGACTTCTTCGGGGCGCACACGTATCAGCGGACTGATCGGGAGGGGACGTTCCACACGTTGTGGGCGGAGCCGGGGCGGGGCGAGGTCGAGGCCTGATCGGCTGTTCGTCGTCGGTGGCGGACGGCGGCTCCCTTTCAGCGCCGTCCGCGGCCATGCTCGGGTAACAGGCTGGGCAGTCTTGTAAATGATTTGCCTAACAAAGTCAGGCAAACCTAGCGTACCGCCCATGAACCCGATCACCGAGCGCGAGATCCGCGCCAGTTTCGTCAACTGCTCCAAGGGCGAGGCCTCGCGGGTCGGAATGCCCGCCGATCTGGCCGAGCTGCCGTGGGCCGACCTGGACTTCCTCGGCTGGCGCGATCCCGGGGCGCCGGAGCGCGCCTACCTGGTCGCCGAGCGGCGGGGCCGGATCGTCGGCCTGTCGCTGCGGGCCTCCGGCGGCAGCGCCCGCGGCTTCGCCTCCCGCAGCATGTGCTCGATCTGCCTGACCACCCGCACCGCCGGCGGCGTCGCGCTGATGACGGCCCGCCGCACCGGCGACGCCGGCCGGCAGGGCAACTCGATCGGCCAGTACCTGTGTACTGATCTGGCCTGCTCGCTGTTCGTGCGCGGGATCAAATCGTCGGCGGTCGGCAGCGATCTTCAGGAGTCGTTGGATCGGCCGAACCGCATCGTCCGCACGGTCGCCAATCTCAACGCGTTTCTGGATCGAGTGCTCGCCTCCTGAGTCGCCCGGCACGTCGCAACGCTGGCGCAATCCGAGCGCAATCGCCGCTGGTTACGGTCAACGTGGCCTCTCCTCCATCGCCGCCTTCCGCGGACGCGTGGCGCGAAGCCTGGGACCGGCCGCTGGACCTTCCCCCCACCGGCGCCGGTCCCCTCCTCTTTTTCCGGGCCTGCTCGGGCTCTGCTCAAGCCCTGCTCGGGCTCACCGCAACGCCGTTATGAGCCGCCGGCTCACCGTCAGCGCCCGCGCCAGACCCTGGTCCGGCGTCGTGCCCGCGCCCTGGTGCAGCACCACGCCGAGCACCAGGCGCTCCTGGCCGCCGATCGTCCGGCGGGCCGCCCACATCAGCGCGCCGCCGGCCGGGGTGCTGGAGCCGGTCTTGCCGCCGACGACGCCGTCCAGGCCCAGGAGCGAGTCGGTGTTCGGCAGCTCGGCCGGGTCGTCCGGGACGCGGGCGTCGTGCCGCGCGGTGATGTCCAGCAGGGTGCTGTCGGTGAAGGCTGATTCAGCGAGCTCCAGCTGATCGGCGGCGGTGCTGCGGGTGGCCGCGGCGTAGCCGGCCGGGTCGGCATAGGTCGTGTTCTGCATCCCCAGCTCGGCCGCGGTGGCGTTCATCCTCGCCACGAACGCGTCCTCGCTGCCGGCGTCCCAGCGGGCGAGCAGCCGCGCGACGTTGTTGGCGGAGGGGACCAGCATGAGCTCCAGCAGCGTGCGCTCGCTGATGTGCTGGCCGCCGCGCACCGGCGCCGAGCTCTCGTCGGCAGACAGGGATTCCATGGCGGCCCGGTCGTCGACGAGCACGTCCGGCCCGGGGTCCGACGGGGCGGCCAGCGGGTGGTCGCGCAGCACCACGTAGGCCGTCATCACCTTCGCGAGGCTGGCTATCGGCACCGGCGTCTGCTTCCCGCAGGTGCCGAGGTCGCCGACGCCCTGCGCCCACAGCGCCGTCTCACCGCCGGTGGGCCACGGCAGGGCGCCGGCGAAGGCGCGCAGGTCGGGCGCGACCTGGGTCAGGTCCGGCTTCGGCGGCGGGTCGGAGCCGTTGACGGCCAGTACGGCGAACGTCGCGGCGGCGCAGAGCACGAGCAGGGTGAGGAAGCGTGCGCCGAGCTTGCGCCAACGCCGTCGGCGACGCCGCGGCTCGGCCGGCGTGTGCGACCTGCCGGGCGCCTTCGACGCCGGTCGCTTCTCCAGTTCGGGTTTGCGCACGCTGGAGACGGTAGCGGAGGAGACTGACCGGCAAAAAGGGGCGCTCCCGACCTGAGTGGGTGGTTGGTCGGTTCGTTGGTGCGGTTGGTTCACTGGTGTGGTTGGTTCGGTGCTGCGGTTGTTCTGTGGCTTTCAGGCGTTTTTTACGGCTTCGCGCGGGGTGTTGATGGTCTGTGGCGTCCCTGGCTCAGGTGGGGTGCTGCGGTGTGGCCGGTGGTCTTGTCCAGATCAAGGTCAACAGCGACAGGCCTTCGCGCCCAAGAGCAGGGCGCGATGCCTCCGGCGGCGCCTGCGCGGCGAGCGACCTCATCGGAAAATGTGGGTTTCTGAGGGCAGGGTCGGGAACGCCCAATTAGGCAATCAGGACACCGACACCGAAGTGTCGTCAAGCACGAACGACGTCTGGTCGACGTAGTCCTCCGCGCCGGTGAACTTCAGAGTCACCGTCTGCCCGGCGTAAGCCGACAGGTCGTAGGTGTGCTGGACATACCCGGCGGCCGCGTTCAGGTTCGAGAACGTGGCCAGCGTGGACAAGACGGTGCCAGAGCCGTTGAGGACCTGCACCTTCAGCGTGTCGTACGCCTTGGTGGTGGACGTCTCGGCGGTGTCGGTGTGCAGCCAGAAGCCGAAGCGGTAGGCGGAGCAGCCGGCCGGCAACTTCAGGGCCTGGGAGAGTGTGTCAGTGGTCGTGGTCCCGAAGCCGTCGAGCCAGGCGTCCCAGGAGCCGGTGCGGGCCGGTTCGCCGCCGGCGTTGCTGATGACGCCGGAGGACGCGGTCCAGGGGGCCGCGGTGCCGGTCTCGAAGCCGGGGTTGCCCAGGAGTTGGGTGGCGGTGCAGGTGCCGGAGGGTGTGCTGGACGGAGTGCTCGAAGGCGCGCTGGACGAACTGCTCGAAGGCGCGCTGGAGGAACTGCTCGACGAAGTACTCCCGGCGGCCCCGGCCAACCACTCGGTCGCGTTCAGCGCCAGCTGCGCGTCCGTCCCCTTGGGGTCGTTCCAGCCGTCGTGCAGCGACTTGCCGGACTCGCCGGTCCCGTCGTCGATCGTGGAGGAATCGCCCCAGATCGCGACCCGTCCGCTGCCGAAGGTGCTGGTGGCGAAGAACGCGCCGGCGGTGCCGCCCGCGGTGGAGCCGGTGGTGTACAGCAGGCCCTTGACGTTCGGGTTGTCCGCCGGGTGCAGCGTCTCGGTGGTGCCGTTGTAGATGACGCTGCCGGTGACGGTCCCGAACGAGCCGTGCAGGACCGGGTTCGAGGCGGCGCTGATCGCCGTCGGATAGTCGTTGACGATGTTCTTCAGGTCGACGCTGAACCCGAACGGGTCAGTGCCGTCCACGGAGTTGTTCGTCATCAGGTCATTGATGATGGCGGGCGAGTCCCAGCCGTCGTTGTTCCGGTCGCTGTTGGTGTGGTCGGAGATGAGGAACAGCCCGCCGCCGTTCTGCACGAACTTCATCAGCGCGGTCTTCTCCGCGGCGCTGAGCACGATGTTCGGCTCCGGCAGCACGAACTCGTCGAAGTTCGCCAGGTCGGTCGCCGATGACGTGCCATAGGTGATGGCCGAACCCGACGGCAGCGTGTCGAGCTGGTAGTTCCCGGTCTTCTGCAGGGCCACGCCCCAGGACGAGATCGCCCCGGTCCAGTCCGTCTCGGCGGACGGCGCGGGGTTCTGCTTGGCCGGGTCGGGCATCGACGTGCTGATGATCCAGTCGGCGTTGCCGGCCGTCTCGGCGTGGGCGGCGTCGAACAGGACCCGGTGCTTCACCGTCGCGGCCTGGGCGTGTCCGCCGGCGGCGACCACAAGCGCACCGGCGCACACCAGTGCGGCGCTCGTCGCGACGGCGACTACGGCGGCGCTGAAGCGCGATCTGAGCAGGGCAGAGTAAGTCATGGCTTTGATCTCTCCTTGATGACGTGGGGGCTGTCACCGAGTCTGCGATCAGAATCCTGACCTGTTAAGGGGCACCCGGATGATGATTGGGTAAACTCTGCCGCTCACGGCCTTCCGGGACGTGCGCAGCCTTCCAGGATCGGGGAGATATCCCTTGCCCGTCAAGGGTTCGCGGCGATTCCGCGGCAAAGCCGCACACCACCGTCCAGTGACGCAGCTCACATCGGCGACCGGTCACAGGATCCAGCCGGTCGGCATCTTGTGGTCGTTCAGGGCCGTCGGCCGCGATCACGGATCACAAGGAACCAGAAAATGCGTGCTGCGCTTGAGACTCTCACCAGAACTTTTCAGGGCGACATCATCGAGCCGGGGACGCCCGGATACGAGACCGCGAGCGCCACGGTGTTCGCCACCGGCACGCCGGACGTAGTCCTGCGTCCGGCGAACGTCGCGGACGTCCAGGCCGCCGTCCGGTTCGCGGCCGCCGCCGGCCTGCCGCCGGCGGTCCGGGGCGGCGGCCACAGCTTCGCCGGCTTCGGCACCGCCGCGCGCGGGGTGGTGATCGACCTCGCCGGGCTCGCACGCGTCGAGCTCGTCGACAGCGCGTACCGGCTGGTGCGCATCGGCGGCGGTGCCACCTGGGGCCAGGTCGCCGCCGCGCTGGCGCCGCACCGGCTGGCCATCTCCTCCGGCGACACCCGCGGGGTCGGCGTCGGCGGGCTGACGCTCAGCGGCGGCATCGGCTGGAAGGTCCGGAAGCACGGCCTGGCCTTGGACGCCCTGCTCGGCGCCGAGGTCGTCATCGCCTCCGGCGAGGCGGTCTATGCGAGCCAGGACGAGAACCGGGACCTGTTCTGGGCGCTGCGCGGGGGCGGCGGCAACGTCGGGATCGTGACCGCCTTCGACTTCGCCGCGCATCCCACCACCGACATCTTCCACGGCCGGATCGCCTTCCCCGCCACGGAACTGGAGCCGGTGCTCCAGGGCTGGGCGGAATACCTGCGCACCGCGCCGACCGACCTCACGTCGATCATCACCTTCGCCAACCCCTTCGCCGGCGGCCCGAACGCGCCGGTCGAGGTGTTCGTCGCGGTGGACGACGACGACCACGACCGCGCGAACGCGGTCCTGGACCCGGTCCGCGGTCTGGGCACCGTGATCGCCGACGACGTCACGCTCAAGCCCTACCCGGACGTCCTCGTCGACGCCCCCGCCCCGCCGCCGGGCATCGGCATCTTCACCCGCAGCGCCTTCGCAGAGCGCGCGTCGGTGCCGACTGTGCTGGGCATCCTCGCCGAGGTCGGCGCCACCGACACCTCGCCGGTCATCGCGGTCCGGAGCGTCGGCGGCGCCGTTTCGCAGGTCCCCGACGACGCCACCGCCTATGCGCACCGGCAGGCCGAGCTGATGTTCCTGACCACGTCCATCGGCCCGGCCCCGGTCCTGGAAGCCACCCGCCCCGCCATTGACGCGGTCTGGGCGCGGCTGGCCCCGCACAGCAGCGGCGCCTACGCGAACTTCCAAAGCGGCACGACGGACGCCGACGTCGCCGCGGTGTATCCGGAGGAGACCCGCAAGCGCCTGGCCGCCGTCAAACGCCAGTACGACCCGGAGAATCTGTTCATGGGCAATCACAATGTGAAGCCGCTGTAGTGAAACCGTAACCGCTCCCGGCCCGGGGCCGCACCGCCCCGGGCCGCCCGAATCCCGTCTGACCATCGTGTTCGGCGCCGAAACGCAGCCTTGATCGGGGCGCCCGGCCGCCGCACACTGGTGGCAGGACCGGCGGCGTGCGCCACCGGTAACGGGACGCCGTGCCCGGTACAGCCGCTCGGCACGACGCTGGTTGATACAGGGGATCAGCATGTACATAGAGACCGTCCGCTTCATCGTCCCCCCGGGCAACGCCGGCGCCTTCGAATCCGCTGCCCACGACGGCATCGCCGACCTGTTGCATCGCAACTCGCAGTGCTTCGGCTACGAGCTGTCGCGCGGCGTCGGCGACCCGGCGACGTACGTCCTGCGCATCGAGTGGACCGAGGACTCCGACCGGATCGGCGGCGTGCGCGACGGCGAACACCTCGCTCCGCTGCTGGCCACGGTGCGGCCGCACATCGTGTGCGTCGCGGAGACCTTCATCACCGAGACGACAGTGGTGCGGGGCGACGGCGGCGCGATCCTCGGCCTGGGATTGCGCTGAGCTCACGGGATGGTCAGAACGGCCTTTCCCGTGAAGGCCCGATCGGCGAAAGCGGCTAGCGCATCGGGCAGCGACTTCCAGTCGTCGAGGTAGCCGATCGCGGGATGGAGCCGGCCGGCCGCGATCAGCGCCGCCAACCGCCCCAGGTCGGTCCCGAACGGGCCGGTGGCGTAGGACAGGAACGACTGGATCCGGGCGCCCTCGTGCCCGATGAAGTCATAGATCGAGGCCGTTCCGGGCTCCCCGCTCGTGGTACCGGTCAGCACGATGGTGCCGCCCGGTTCGATCTTGGAGATCGCCGCGGTCAGCGAAGCCCCGCCCGGCGACTCGGAGATCAGGGAGAAGAGACCGTCGGCAGCCGCGGTCTCGGGCACCACCTCCGCCGCGCCCAACGCGCGCAGACCGTCCTCGTGCCGCTTGCCTGCCACGGCGGTGACCAGGGCGCCGCCGGCCGCCGCCAGCTCGACCTGGAAGCGTCCCACCGCCCCGCTCGCCGCCGTGATGAGCACCCGCTGACCGAGCAGGTTGCCGCCGAGTCGCAGCGTCCGTAGCGCCGTCACTCCCGCGACCGGCAGCGTCGCGGCATCGGCGAACGAGACCTCGTCCGGCAGCACCGCCACCTCGCCCACGTCGACCGCGACCTGCTCGGCCCAGCCCCCGCCCTCGACCCGTCCGACCACCCGGGCGCCGACCGCCGGGCCACTGGCGTCGGCAGCCGCGGCGGCCACCGTCCCGGCGATGTCCTGACCGGGACGCCATCCGGCCGGCCGCACGTCGAGCAGCCCGAGCTCGCCACGATTGACGGAGAACGCCCGCACGTCGACGAGCACCTGGTTCGCCGCCGCCACCGGCGCCTCGACCTGACTGAATCCGATTCGCTCCGCACCGCCGGGAGCGTTGATGACAGTGAACATGGTGACGACGCTAGGCGTCGCACTCAGCCGGCGGCAGAAGGCACTTCGGAGTGCGTACCCCACCCGGAGGATGCCACCGGCTCGCAGAAGTCACCCTCAGACCAGCAGTGTCAGCCCCAACCCGGCCGCCGCGGCGGCCATCCCGGCGGCCAGGCTCACCACGACGTTCGCCGCCGCTTCCCCGATCGAGCCGTCCTCGACGAGCCGCATCGTCTCGTAGGAGAACGTGGAGAACGTCGTGTAGGCCCCGCAGAACCCGGTCCCGAACACCACCAGCACGCTCTTCGGCATCCCGTGATGCGCGGCGAGCCCGGTCAGCACCCCGAGCACGAAGGCGCCGCTGACGTTGATGACCATCGTGCCCACCGGCAGGACCGAGGCCCGCCGGGCGACGATCGCCTTGTCCAGCAGGTAGCGGGCCGGTGCGCCGGCCGCCGCGGCGGCCGATACCAGCAGCAGCCGGATCATGAGCGGCCCCACCGGCGCCGGTGGTGCGTACGCTCGGCGCCGTCCGCCGCTTCCTCGGAGCCCGGCTTCGAGGCCGGACCCGGGTCCTGGACTCCGCGCCCGACGTACTTGATGACCTCGACGTCGTCGATGATCACCAGCCCCTCGCCGATCAGCTCGTCGAGCTGCGGCAGGAACGCCTCGATCTTCGCCGCGGTGTCCACGATGATCACCACCAGCGGCAGATCCTCGCTCAGCGACAGGATCCGCGTGGTGTGGATGCGGGAAGAGGCGCCGTAGCCCTCGATCCCCCGGAAGACGCTCGCCCCGGCCAGCTCCGCTTCCTTCGCGCGGCGCACGATCTCGTGGTAGAGCGGTCCGTGCCGGTACTGGTCCGACTCACCGACGAAGATCGAGAGCCGCCGTGCGGGACCGGACAGTTTCATCGTCGTCCTCCGATCCTCTCCGGCGTCCCCGGTTCGGCCGCCGCCCCGTGCGCCGTACGCCGCCGCGCCCGATGCGCGGCGACACCGCGGCCCACGCTCAGTCCCAAGCTGGTGGCGGCGACCCCGGCCGCCAGGCTGAGCAGCAGGTTCGCCACCGCGGCCGGCCAGGCGCCGGCGGCCAGGAGCCGGTCGGTGTCGACCATCCAGGTGGAGAACGTCGTGTACGCGCCCAGGAACCCGACGCAGAAGAACGGCCGCACGTAGGTGGTCGGCGGCCAGATGTCCAGGATGAACACCAGTAACAGCGCCAGCGCGAACGCCCCGGTCACGTTGACGGCGAACGTCGTCGCGGGAAACGTGTGCGGGGCGGTCGGGAACGCCAGCCCCAGCCCGTAGCGCGCCGGGCCGCCCAGCGCCCCGCCGGCGGCGATGGCCCCCACCACCGCCCCGGACGCCCGGTGTCCGGGACGCGGCCCGGTTCTCGGCGCGGGTTCCGGCACGTCGGGGTCGGTCGGCAGCTCGTCACCGGGGACGAGATCGACGTCGGGGTCCATGGGCGCTCATGCTCCTACTCGTCGCGTCATTTTACCCCGATGATCAGCGAGTCCGGCAGATGAGCGCCGCCTCAGCGCCCACCGCTCAGCCGCGTCTGGTTGCTGCCGTTTACCGGGCGCGTACCGCGTGGGGAGGAAGGACTGGGCTGGTCGTCGGTCTGTGGTTGACGCGGGGCGACCTGCGCGTCACAAGTCCAAGACCCGTCCCCGCCGTAGCTCGGCACACAACCCGACGAGCGCCCGAGCCCGCGCGAACTCGGTCGGCGTGAAGTCCAGTTCCTCCCGGCTCACCCGCAGCGTCCCGCCACCGGGGTCCAGCAGGGTCATCATCGTCCCCACGCACGACGCCTCCACCTGTTCGCGCGGGTCCCAGGTGACAGAGCACTGACCGAACAGGTCGTGGAGGGCGATGGGCAGCCCCGCGTCCCCGGCGGCCAGCCGCGCCGCCAGCGTCAAGGCGCGCGCCGGGGCGTCCGTGAGATCGTCCCGGACCGCGCGGTCGATGTTCGAGACGTCCGCGCCCGCGGCGCTGACGGCCGCCGCCAGCGCGTCACCGCTGACCTCCGGCGGCACGTCCACGAGGAACTCGTCCAGCACGCCGTCCGCCAACGGATGCACCTGCAATCCCACGATGTTCGCGCCGAGCGCCGCCAGCGCCTCGCACACCGCGGCCAGGCTCCCCGGCCGGTCCCGCACGATCGCCCGGATCCGCCACAGGTTCAGGGCGACGTCGTCCCACTCCCCGCCGGCGGTCTCCAGGCCGTCGGCCGGCCGCACCGCGACGAAGGGCGTGACGCTCCGCAGCCGCCCCGGCCCGTGAGCCCGCCACCACCACTGCAGCACCGACGCCGCCAACAACGCCGCGCCGAGCACGATCAGCAGCGACCACCCGTAATGCCTGCGCTCCAAGACCTCCGTGAACAACCCCGCGGTCCCCACCGCGAGGAAGAGCACTGCCAGCTCGACAACCTCCCGCCGCCAGCTCCACTCATGACGACGGCCCTGACCGTGATCCCGACGTAGCGTCCTCATGACCTCCAGCTTCGCGATC
>JAEKKI010000196.1 GCA_019510485.1 Catenulisporales bacterium | reverse complement strand
GCTGTGGGACTCGCCGATGTCGGCGCGCTTGTTCGAAGCGATGCGCAAGGACGCACCGGTCCAGGCCGTGATCGCCGCGATGACCGCTGAATCCACCGCGAAGTCCGACTCGCCGCCGCCGAGCGCCGAGCCCGCGCCGTCGGCGTCGTCGCCGCCGAAGAAGCACGGCAAGGCGAGGACGCATGTGGCGCAACCCACGCCGCTGGCGGTGCACGCAGCAGATCAGAGCATTTGCGATTAGAGCACGGGTCAGGAGCAGATCAGGGACCGTCGACCGTATGCCCGGCGGCGCGGAGCGCGGCGACCGCTCGCTCTGCCGCTTCTTCGGGCACGAACACCAGGTCAGCGTGGTACGTGGAGGTGACGAACACCGGAATCGCCGCCTCCGCCAGGGGTTCGAGCAGCGCGGCGAGCATGCCCGGCAGGTCGAGGCCGTGGGCCGACTCGCCGCCGTAGAGCGCGCGCCACAGCTCGCCGCCGGCGGACTCGCGGTCGCCGGCGGACTCGCGGTCGACGACCTCGCGCACCACGGTCAGCCCTTCGGGGGCGCGGACCTGCGCGATCCAGCCGCTCGGCGGCGCCACGGCGGCCGGCAGGTGCTCGACCGCGAAGCGGCCCGGGACCAGGCGCAGATGTTGGGCACGATCGGCCGCGGCGCTCATGCTCCCGCCTCCACGACCTCGGACATCGCAGCCCATTCGGCCAACGGCGCCGCCTCCGCGCGCGCCGCCTGGATCGCGTGCCGCCGGGCCAGCCGGTGGCTCCGGCGGATCTCGGCCTCGGCGTGCCGGCGGCGGTCGAGGTCGGTCTCCAGGATCAGCGGCGGGACCGCGCGCGGCTGGCCCTTGTCGTCCACGGCGACGAACACCAGGTAGGCGCTGGCCACGTGGCGCGGCGCGGTCCCGGCCTCGTTCCAGGGCTCGGCGATCACCCGCACCCCGACCTCCATCGAGGTGGCCCCCACCCAGTTGACCTGCGCGTAGGCGTGGACCAGGTCGCCGACCCGTACCGGGTTCAGGAACTGCATCTCGTCCATCGCCGCGGTGACCGCCGGGCCCCCGGAGTGCCGGCCGGCCACGGCGCCGGCGACGTCGTCGACGAACTTCATGACCACGCCGCCGTGGACGGTGCCCAGAAGGTTGACCTCGGTGGGTCCCATGATGTGCGACAGCATGGTGCGCGAGGCGGCGGTGGTGCGGGGCGCGAGGCCGGGCGTGGTTCGGGCGTCATCGGTCACCCCTTCAGCGTAGATCGTCCCGGGACGTGCCTCGATCCCGGCCGCGGAGAGCTGCGCCGATGCGTCGTTCGTGGGCTATCCACGGCGAGAACCGGGGGACACAATGTCAGGGAGCGGACAGCTGAGGAGGGGGCGTCCCCATGACACAGAACCTTTCAGCCCGGCGCGGAGCGCTGATCGCGGGGATCTCGGCACTGGTGCTGCTGGCACTGATCGCGGCGTTCGACAACCAGAGCGCCCGCTCCTGGCGCGTCGGCCGCATGAACCAGGACGGCGACACGGTCCACAGCTGGACCTCGGGGCCGGTCACGGCGCTGAGCGCGCTGGACTGGCGCGCGACGCCGGGCACCGGGGAGCCGACCCGGGTCTTCGCCGGATTCCTGGCCGCCGCCGTGCTCACCGCGGTCTTCACGTTCCTGCTGCTCATGCTGGTCTGCCGGGGCGTGGGCGCCGTGCGCGGCCGCTGGGCGCTGTTCGCCGGGGCCTGGTTCGCGACCGCCGCGGGGGCCGGCCTCGCCTTGATCGCCGGGACCGCCGTCGCCGGGACCTCGCTCAGCATCGAGCGAGCTGATGCGATGGGCGACACGCAGTTCAGCCACGGCGACACCTACTACAGCCTGCTGGCCGTCGGCCTGCTCTTCGGGCTGTTCGCCGGCTGGCTGGTGGGACTCGTCGCGGTCCTGGTGTACAGCGTCACGAGCGACTCCGACGGGACGGAGATCACCCGCGAGTACCCGCCCTCCGACTACGACTACGGCGCGGCGAACCCGGCCTCGGGTCCGGACTACTCGTTCAGCCCGTCGTCGCCCTACTCCACCGGCCACGAGTACACCGGCCCCGAGCACGGCGGCTATGCGGCGCCGTCGGCGCCGACGCAGATCGTGCCGCCGCCGCAGGAGAACGACCCCTACGGTGGCGGAAACCGGTCGTACTAGCCTCGCTCACGCGGCGGTGTCGTCCTCGGTGTCGTCCGGCCCGTAGACCACGTGCAGCGTGCCGGACTTGAACACGTCGCACTTGATCAGCCGCAGCTTGATCGGCTCGTCGAGGTCGTCCTCCCAGATCCGCAGGCCCTTGCCGACGGCGATCGGGTGGACGAACAGGTGCAGTTCGTCCAGCAGCCCGGCGTGCAGCAGCTGCCGGACCACCGACACCGAGCCGGACATGCCGATCGGACCGCCCTCGCCGGCCTTGAGCTCCTTGACGAAGTCGAGCAGGTCGCCCGGAACCTGCTCGGAGTTGCGCCACGCGAACTCCAGCGGGGAGTGGGAGACCACGATCTTGCGCATGTTGCCCAGCGCCACGGCCATCTCGTAGTCCTCTTCCTTGGCCGCTTCGCGCGCCGGCCAGGCCTCGGCGAAGCCCTCGTAGGTCTTGCGGCCGAACAGGACGGTGTCGGCGGAGCCGAGCTGCTCCATCACGGCCGCGCCGAGGTCGTCGTCGAAGTAGGGGAAGTGCCAGTTCTGCGGGTCCTCGACGACGCCGTCGGCTCCGGCGAACAGGCCCGCGGTGATCTTGCGCATGATGGTCGCTCCTTGGGAAGGTCTGTCGGTCAAGCTCTCACCGGGTCAGACGAAGCGGCCCGGCGAAACTCATCGCCTGCGACAAGTTTTTCGCGCCGATCGATGATTCGGCGCGCCGGCGGCGGTCTGTAGTGGTGTGAAGCGCATCGTGCTGTACGACGCCTCGGCCATCGACCGGCCGACCCGCGAGGATCTGCACCGGCTGGCCAGCCTGCGGCTGGCAGCCCGGCGCGACGGCTGCGAACTCGTGCTGACCGGCGTCGGACAGCGGTTGCGGTTGTTGCTGGAGCTGACCGGGCTCGACACGGTGTTCACCGTGGAGCCGGGGCCGCCGACGGCCGAGCCGGACGGTCCGAACCGACAGGCCGAGCCGGAACAGCCCGGTGAGCCCTAAGCCAGACCTCAGACCGGCGTCCCGTCCGCCGTCAGCCGCATCGGCACGCCGAACAGCGGGAACAGCCGCTCGGTGTCCAGGTAGTTGCCGATCCCGGCGAGCTTGCCGTCCCGGATCTCCAGGAGCATGATCGCCCACGGCGTCCAGCCGTCGCCGTCCTCGGCCGGCCGGTACTGCGCGAACGCCGGGGTGCCGTTGGCCCGCACCTCCAGCAGCCGCGAGCCGCGACAACCGCAGCCGAAACCCTTCCACCAGGCGCGCAGCTCGTCGACGCCCTGCAGCCAGAGCTCGAACGGCGGCATGTTCAGCGACACGTCGGCGCGCAGCAGCTCGGTCAGGCCCTCGATGTCGAAGGCCTCGAACGCCTTGACGTACTTGGCCAGGAACGCGCGCTGCTCGTCGTCCAGCGGCTTGGCGACGTCGCCGTCAGGACCGCCGCCGGTCTCGGCCAGGGTCGCGCGGGCCCGTTGCAGGGCGCTGTTCACCGAGGCCACGGTGCTGTCGAGCAGCTCGGCGGTCTCGGCCGCCGACCAGGCCAGCACTTCGCGCAGGATCAGTACCGCGCGCTGGCGCGGCGCGAGCTTCTGCAGGGCGGCGACGAACGCCAGCTTGATGCTCTCCCGCCCGACCGCCACCTCGGCCGGGTCGCCGGCCAGCACCCGCCCGTCCGGGATCGGGCCGACCCAGATGTTCTCCTCCAGCTGCCGCAGGTTCGGCGCGGTGGCCGAGCCGGGGGCGAACAGGTCCATCGGCCGGGCCCGGCGCTGCGCGGCCGGCGCCATGTCCAGGCAGACGTTGGTCGCGATCCGGTACAGCCAGGTCCGCAGCTGCGCGCGGCCCTGGAAACCCTCGAACTTGGACCAGGCGCGCAGGAGCGTCTCCTGCACCGCGTCCTCGGCTTCGAAGGCGGAGCCGAGCATGCGGTAGCAGTAGGCGGTCAGCTCCCTGCGGAACGGTTCGAGCTGCCCGGCGACGGCGTCGCGGTCTGTGGTGGTGGACACGCCATCACCATAACCGGGCGATCCGACAAGTCGCGCTGCCTTGAGCGGATCGGCGCTGATCAGCGGCCGCCGCCGGGCGATGTCAGCGGTTCCGGGCGGTCCGGTCCATACCAACCGTGCGGCCCCTACGAAAGTAGGACGTGCACGCTTGTGCTCCCCGCCTACGCTGAAGGGGTGAAATCCCCGGCCTGGCTCCCGCGCGCCCGCGACCTCGCGGTGATGGCGCTGGGACTGGTGGAAGTCGTCTCCGACGTCTTCGACAGCTATACCCACGACGCTCTTTTCTCCGGGATCTGGCACACCTCGCTGGCGCTGGTCGGGACCGGCGCCCTGTGGTGGCGCCGGTCCCATCCGGAGCGGGTGACGGTGCTGGCGATGGTGCTGTGCCTGATCGGCCAGGCGGAGATCCCGTTGGCGATGATGATCTTCGCGCTGGCCGTGCACCGCCGCGATCGGGTGATGTGGAGCTTCACCGGGGCGTCCGGCCTGGTGTTCGTGGCCGAGAACCTCCTCAAGAACAACCGCGTCACCTTCGGCGACCTGGTGGGAAGCACCCTGTGGGCCCTGGTGCTGACGCTGTCCGGCGCCTACATCGGCGCCCGCCACGACCGCCTGGTCGCCCTCCGGGAGCGCGCCGAGCGCGCCGAGGCCGAGCAGGAGGCCCGCGCCGAGGCGGCGCGGCTGGCCGAGCGGGCCCGGATCGCCCGGGAGATGCACGACGTGCTGGCGCACCGCATCTCGCTGATCGCGCTGCACGCCGGCGGTCTGGAGATCACCGAGCGCCCGGCGCCGGAGGCGGCCCGGCAGACCGCGGGACTCATCCGGGAGACGGCACGCTCGGCGTTGGAGGATCTGCGCGACGTGCTCGGAGTGCTCGCCAGCAGCGACACCTCGGCGCCGCTGGCGCCGCAGCCCCGGTTCGCCGACATCGCCGAGCTGGTCGAGCGCTCGGCCACGGCCGGGGTACCGGTGCGGCTGGTGCCGAACGAGAGCCTCAGCCTGGACGCGAACGTTCCGGAGACGGTGGGCCGCGCCGCTTATCGGGTGGTGCAGGAGGCGCTGACCAATATCCACAAGCACGCCGCTTCAGCGGCCGCCACGGTGCACCTGACCGGTTCCCCGGGCGTCGGCCTGGAGGTGCGGGTCGAGAACCTGGCGCCGGTCCGGCCGGCCGCGCCGCTGCCCGGGGCCGGCTCCGGTCTGGCCGGGCTGCGCGAGCGCGTGCAGGTGGCCGGCGGCAGTTTCGAGGCCGGGCCGACGCCGAGCGGCGGATTCCTGGTGCTGGCCTGGCTGCCCTGGCAGGAGGCCGAGCAGCGCCCGGCGCCAGAGGCAGAACTCTGCGACCAAGAGGTGGCCCGGGCCAAGGCTCCGGCCCGAACCCCGCTCCCGACCCCGGAGCCCGTAGCATGATCAGCATCCTGCTCGTCGATGACGAGCGCCTGGTCCGCGCCGGTCTGCGCACCATCCTGGAGTCCGCCGAGGACCTGAAGGTGGTGGCCGAGGCCGAGGACGGCTCGCAGGTGGTCGAGGCGCTGGGCCGGCACCGGCCGGACGTGGTCCTGATGGACGTGCGGATGCCGCGGGTCGACGGCCTGGAGGCGCTGCGCCGCGTGATGGCCGTGCCGGAGCCGCCGCCGGTGGTGATGCTCACCACGTTCGACCTGGACGCGTACATCTTCGAGGCGCTGCGCCTGGGCGCCAGCGGCTTCCTGCTGAAGGACACCCCGCCGCGCGACCTGGTCTCCGCGATGCGGGTGGTGGCGCGCGGCGAGGCGATGCTGTCGCCGCCGGTGACCAAGCGGCTGCTGGACCACTACACCGGGCTGCGCGTCACCGACCGCGCCGAGCAGGCCGCGAAGCTGCTGGCCGACCTGACGCCCCGCGAGCGGGAGGTGCTCGCCGAGGTGGCACGCGGGTCGTCGAACGCGCAGATCGGCCGCAGCCTGTATCTGAGCGAGGCGACGGTGAAGGCGCACGTGTCGCGGCTGATGGCCAAGCTCGGGGTCGCCAACCGGGTGCAGGCGGCGCTGATCGGACGGGACGCCGGGCTGCTCGACGCGTCGTGAGCCCGCCGCTGCCGGCTACCCGAACCGGCCGTGCACGTAGTCCGCGGTCCGCGGATCCTGCGGATCCTCGAACAGCTGCTCCGTCGGCCCGGACTCCACCACCCTGCCCGGGGTGTCGTGGCTGGCCAGGAAGAACGCGCACTTCTGCGACACCCGCGCGGCCTGCTGCATGTTGTGGGTGACGATCACGATCGTCAGCCGCCCGCGCAGCTCGGCGATGGTCTCCTCGACCCGGCGGGTGGAGGTGGGGTCCAGCGCGGAGCAGGGCTCGTCCATCAGCAGCACGTCCGGCTCCACCGCCAGCGAGCGCGCGATGCACAGCCGCTGCTGCTGGCCGCCGGACAGCGCGCCGCCGGGCGAGCGCAGCCGGGCCCGGACCTCGGTCCACAGCCCGGCCTTGACCAGGCTGGTCTCCACCAGCTCGTCGCGCCGGGCCTTGGTGACCTTGATCCCGGCCAGTTTCAGGCCGCTGGCGACGTTGTCGTAGACGCTCATCGCCGGGAACGGGTTCGGGCGCTGGAACACCATGCCGACCCGGGCCCGCACGTCGGCGGGGCGGCGGCCGGGGGCGTAGACGTCGGCGCCGTCGAGCAGCACCTGCCCGGCCAGCTGCGCCGACTTCACCATCTCGTGCATGCGGTTCAGGATGCGCAGATACGTGGACTTGCCACAGCCCGACGGGCCGATCAGCGCGGTCACCTCGCCCGGCGCCATCGTCAGCGACACCCGCTCCAGCACCTTGTGATCGCCGAACCAGGCCGACAGGTCGCGGGTCTCCAGGCCGATCAGGCGTTTGCCGCGATCGCCGGCGTCGGTCGGCTGCGCCGGCAGCTGCTCAGTCGGTGCCTCTGCCGTGGCCGTGGCCGGGTCCGGGTTCGGCGAAGTCGCCACCGCGCCGTGCTCTTCGATCTCTGTCATCGTGATCCCAGGTTCAGTAGAGGTTCGGCAGCAGGAGGGCGGCGTTCTCGTACACGCACCACAAAAGCGCGGCCAGCACCGGCGCCGCCGACAGGTACACGGCGCGGCGGTTCCACACCGAGACCAGCCACACGGTCAGCGCGACCGCGAAGGCCAGCGCCAGCGCCCACAGCTGGAGCGGGGACCACGCGTCGGTGTCGGAGGCCAGCGGCTTGTCCAGGTCGCCGCGCGCCACGCGCTGCCCGGACCGCGGTGCGGGCGTGCCGTCCAGGCGGGCGCCGACATAGATCGCGTGGGTCGGGATCCAGGTGGAATCGCCGGTGACGAGCAGCAGCCGGTCCTTGAAGGTGTCCTGGACCGGCTGGTCGCCCTGGCCGAAGGCGTTGACGGTATAAGAGAACTGCCCCTGGCCGGTGGTGACGTTGATCTTGTCGCCGACCCGGAGGTCGGTCAGCCGTGCGAACGGCGCGCCGAAGGTGGCGCGCCGCCCCAGCAGCACGCTGACGCCGTCCTGCCCGGGCAGCACGGTGTCGCGCAGGTGCCCAGGACCGCGCGCGAGGTCCGCGCCGGTGGTGCCCTCGACGGCGACCGCCCGGTGCAGTCCGATCGCCGGGATGTCGACGATCGCCAGCGGCGCCCCGTCGGCGGCCGGACCGGTCGGGGCGGTGGCCTGCGAGAGTTGGTCGTCGAGTTCGCGGTAGAGGTTCGCTTGGCTGTGCTGTTCCTGGAGCCCGGTCAGGCCGAACGCGTACACGCCGAAGCCGAGGAAGAGACCTGACACGAGGCAGGCCGAGGTGGCCACGGCCCGCGCCACGCGCAGGCCACGGCCGGGGCGTGCGACGTCGGGTATCGGGCCGGCCGGGCGGGTTTCGGCAGCCGGCGCCGGATCGGCGGGCGGGCTGCCGGCGCTGCTCGACGCCGCACCCTGAACCGGTTCGGAAGGCTCGACCGGATCGGCGGCGACCGGCGAGGTGGTGGGCGCGCTCACGACTTCGGATCCTGACTCGCCGCCAGCCGTCGGCGCCGCAGCAGATAGCTGCCGAACACCGGCGGTAGGACCACGACGGCCAGCAGCTCCAGTGCGGTCAGCGAGGCCATCAGCCTCGGATCGTGGCGCGCCGGGACGTCCGCGACCACCGCGCTGTTGCCGAGGGAGCCGCCGGAGGCGTCCCCGGACGCGTCGCCGGAGGTGTCGGCCTGGCCGGTCAGCGGGTCGATCGCGCCGCCGCCGTCACCGCCGGTCGTACCGCCGGACGCTCCGCCGGTCGTGCCGCCGGCGGTCCCGCCCGACGTGCCGCCGGAGGTCCCACCGGACGTCCCGCCCTTGTTACCCCCGGTCGTGCCGCCGGTCTTACCGCCCGACGTCCCGCCGCTGGACCCGGAGTGCCCGCCGCTCGAACCACCCGACGTGCCACCGCTGGAACCGCCCGAAGAGCCGCCGGTGGTGGACCCCGGCACGCAGTTCAACGGACTCCCCTTCTTGTCGCACGCGCTCGGCTGCGGCGCGTCGGCCAGCACCGTCAGCTGGCCGGCGGAGTTGAAGGTCGGGTTGGGGCAGTTGGCCAGGGTGTTGGGATCCACGCCGGAGGCCTGCCCGGGGATGTGCGAGATCTGGAGCATCCCGCCGCGCACCAGGTTCCGCGGGATCGGCGAGTAGCCCAACTGATCGGCCTTCGCTTGTCCGCCGCACAGGATGTAGGACGCGTACTTGGACAGGGCCGCGCCGTGGTCGGCGCTGGCCCGCGGGAGCGCGGGCAGGGACCCGGTGTCGCGGGGCACGATGATGTAGCTGTAGCTGGAGATCGGATAAGCGCGCGGGTCGGGGTTGACGTAGACGCCGTCGAGGTTCTGCTGCAGGTAGTTCGGGTCGTCCGGCGAGGTGTTGTCGTCCACGCCGCGGATCTTGGCCGCGGTCAGGGCGATGGCGACGTCGGACGCGGTGGGGATCGTGTAGTACCCGGCGGGGTTCAGCACCTTGACGACCGGCCAGCTGTTCAGCTTGGCGTAGGAGTACTCGTCGTAGCCGATCGCGCCCTCGCCGTCGGGCGACATGATGAAGCTCGCGACCACATCCGAGCTGCTCTGGGCGTGCATGTTGCTGGACCGCGGGGTCGGGTAGAACTCGGTGTAGTCGCCGCACGGGACGCCGTTGACCGAGGTGCAGTAGGCGTCCCACTCCGCCTTGTGCGTGTGCTCCATGTAGCGGGTCCACTGCGCGGTCGCGCCGGAGCCGTCGGAGCGCACCACGGGAATGATCGTCTCGTGCGGCAGGTTGCCCGGGTAGTCGGCCTTGATCCGCGGGTCGTCCCACATCGTGATCTTGTTGGTGAAGATGCCGACCAGGGTGTCGGACGACAGGCGCAGGTTCGCGACCTGCTTGCCGCCGATCTTCAGGTTGTACATGAAGGTCGTGCCGCCGGCGGTCACCGGGACGTAGGAATAGCGGTACCGCGGGTTCTCCGCGATGGCCAGGCCGCTGCTGAGCTCGTCCCGGCTCGCCCCCTGGTCGTTCTGGGAGCGGAACGGCACATCGGAGGCCGCGAAGTCGACCTGGTCGTTGACCCAGTCCTGACGGCCGGCGGCCGAGCCGATGCTGTGGTAGTTGATGTTGATGCCCTGCGGCCCGATGTCGTGGCGCCACTGGTCCAGCGCCGGCCCGCTCCAGGAGGAGCCGGAGCCGGTCAGCGCGATGGTGTCGGCGTGCGCGGGCGCGGCCGGGGCGACGGCCCCGGCGAGCGCCACGCCGAGGGCGGCGGCGAGCCGGACCGGGGTCCGGCGTATCTGGGTACGTACTATGTTCACGAGGCGGGCTCCGGTTGCGGGTGGACGACGGCCGCGGCGGCGGGCACCGGGCGGGCCGGCGGACTCGGCGGGGCGGCCGGGGACGGGGCGACCCGGTCGCGGGCCATCCGACGGCGGCGACGCCGCGACAGTTCTCCGGGCCCGCGGCCGCCGACGAGGCGGGCGGCGACGAACAGGATCAGGACCATGAGCATCAGGGCGAGGGCGGCGCCGAACGCCCGGATCTTCATGTCCGGCTGGGGGTAGCGGACGTAGTTCCAGACGTACAACGGCAGGCTGGTCTGCTCGCCGCTGAACGGGTTCGAGTTCCGGCCCGAGCTGAACCCGGCGGTGAGCAGCACCGGCGAGGTCTCCCCCACCGCCCGCGCCATGCCGAGCAGGATCGCGGTGGTCAGGCCGGAGCGCGCCGTGGGCAGCACCACGTTCCAGACCGTGCGCCACTGGCTGGCGCCCAAGGCGTAGGAAGCCTCGCGCAGCGTGTTGGGCACCACGCGGATCACCACCTCGGCGGCCCGGGTGACGATCGGCATCATCATCACGGTCAGGGCGATCGAGGCGGCCAGACCGCTGCGGTCGAAGCCCAGGGACAGGATCACCGCGCCGAAGACGAACAGCCCGGCCACGATGGACGGCAGCGCGGTCATCGCCTCGACGACGGTGCGCACCGGACGGGCCAGCCGGCCGCCGATCTCCGACATGAACACCGCGGCGGCGAACCCCAGCGGCACCGCGAAGAGCGTCGCCAGGCCCAGCTGTTCCAGCGAGCCGATCATCGCGTGCAGGATGCCGCCGCTGTCCAGCCCGTCCAGCGGGCCCGTCTTCTGCATGTCGGTGGTCAGGAAGCCGCGGTGCCCCACGGCGGTGGCGCCGCGCCAGCCGATGTAGCCGATCATGTCGGCCAGCACCGCCAGCACGAGCAGGCCCGCGCCGGTGAACACGGCGGTGGCGATCTTCTCCCGGACGTGCCTGGCCTCCCACTGGCTGCGGGCGATGCCCCAGTAGAGGGCGAGGAACGCCACATACCAGCAGAGCCAGAAACCCAGCGCGCCGGAGAACGGCAGGATCCGCTCGTACAGCAGCCAGACCAGCCCGAGCGCCCCGGCCGCGGCCCCGGCCAGGGAGCCGGCGTCGGCGGCGGTCAGGGCGCTGGGCCGCACCATGACCTGGCCGGTGGCGGCATCGACATACGGGTGGCCCGGGGCGGGCGCGGCGGTGGCGGACGTCATGGCGGTGTTCGATCCCTCACTCATGTCACTCATTGGTCGCGGCACCGGAGCGCGAACGGGAGATGACCGCGGCCGCGGCCATGTTGACCAGCAGCGTGATCACGAACAGCACCAGTCCGGCGGCCATCAGCGCCGACAGCGCCAGCTTGTCGGACTCGCCGTAGCGCAGCGCGATCAGCGAGGAGATGGAGTTGCCGCCGGCCTGCAACGGATGCGAGGTGATCGTGAACACCGGCGAGATGATCAGCGCCACCGCGATGGTCTCGCCCATCGCCCGGCCGAACCCGAGCATCACCGCGCCGATGACGCCGCCCTTGCCGAAGGGCAGCACGACGGTGCGCACCATGCCCCACCGGGTCGAGCCCAGCGCGTAGGCGCCCTCCCGCTCCCCGGTGGGCGCCTGGGAGAACACCTCCCGGGAGAGCGAGCAGATGATCGGGATCACCATCAGCCCCACCACGACGCCGGCGATGAAGGCCGACTGGGTGAAGGAGGCGGCGCTCTGTTCGTTGCGCACCTTCAGCAAGGGCAGCACGCCGCCGAGATGGCTCGACAGCCACGCCTCGAACCCGACGATCCGCGGGGTGAGGAAGAGCAGCCCCCACAAGCCGTAGATGATGCTCGGCACCGCCGCCATCAGGTCGACCATCGAGATCAGGGCCCGGCGCAGACCGGGCGGTGCGTATTCGGAGATGTAGACGGCCGCGCACAGCGCCACCGGGACCGCGATGACCATCGCGATGCACGCGATGATGATCCCGTCCACCAGCACCGCGCCGACGCCGAACCGGTGCGCGGCCGTCTGCCACCGCTGCTCGGTCAGGAAGGACCACCCGGTGGCGTGCAGCGCCTGGGCGCCGCG
>JAEKKI010000140.1 GCA_019510485.1 Catenulisporales bacterium | reverse complement strand
GTCATAGGCACTGGAAAGCTGCCCATCGGCGTCATACCCGTCGGCGTTGACCACCGTCGTGTCGTCGGCATGCAGCCGCTCGGCGGTCTGCCGCATCAGATCCACAGTCGCCGGCACCCCGCCGGCCATCCGCGCCAGCGTGGCGACGGCGTCGTTGCCGGAACGCAGGAACACCCCGTTCCACAGATCCGACACCCGATAGCTCAGCCCGGGCTTCACCCCGACCGCGCTGGCCCCGGGCTCGTCCTTGGCCAGCGCGGCGATGTCGTCCGGCACGGCCAGGTGCACGGCCGCCGGATCGAGCTTCGGCAGCAGCGCCAGCGCCGTCAGCACCTTGAGCGTCGAGGCCGGCCGCAGCCTCTGGTGCGGCGCCCGCTCGGCCAGCACCGCCCCGGTCGCCGCATCGGCCAGCACGAACGCCCCGGCCTGGACGTCCGCCGGAATCGGCGGCGCCCCGGGCACCGCCACGGTCGGCGCGAGCGGCGTGGTAGCCGGCGTGGCGCCCGGCGCGCTGGGCGTGGCCGGCGGCGCGGCGGCCGACGCCGGACCAGCGCCAACCGTCAGCGCGATCAGGCAGCAGCCTGCGACAACCGTGATGATCCGACGAACCGGTAACCGACGCATGCCTGCCGGGTATCCATCCGCCCGGCTCCGCCAAACCCCGGTCCCGCCAGACGCGTGACGCCTCCGCTCGACCCCGTCCCCCGCCCCGACCATCAGTGCCTCGCTGCTCCGCACGGTCCACACACTAGGTCACCGCGCACCCCGCACGCCGTCACCGCGCCAGTGCTCCACCGACCTCGCACGCTGTCACCGCGCCAGTGCTCCACCGACCTCGCACGCTGTCACCGCGCGGCGCTATGCGATGCGCAGCGAGGTGTCAGTACGACCCGCGCCGTGATCTCGTGCTCGTCGCCGTGCCGCGCACGACGAGCTCAACCTCGTCGACGAACTGCCGCATGCCGATCATGAGGGCACGACTCGGTACTTGAGGTGGACGACATATTCGCTGCCTGACGTTCGGCCCGCCACCACCGGACCATGCGGTCGCGGGCCCGGCTAACCCGGAAGCTCCCCGTACCGGACCGGGGAGCCCGGCCGGGATCGGAGCGGATTTCCGTCGGCGGGCCCACCCGCGGGTCCGCCGACGGAGCCCTTGATGATCCCCGGACGGTAATGTCGGCCGGAGCGCAGCGCGGCACCGGAGTGCCCGCGAGCGTTGTCGGGATCGTTCGGCGGACCCGGTTTGGGCACTGGCGGCCCGGAGCCGGAAGCGTGCCCCACTGAACCAGCAGGTGCCTCCCCGACCGGTCCCGGACCGGACTCCCGGACCGGACTTCCTCCGGACTCCTCCTCAGCCTCCTGGTGCCGTCCGACCTCGAACGAGACCGTCTTGCCGGCCTCGTCGGCGATCACCCGCAGCCGGTCGACGCTGCGCACCACCAGCTCCAGCCCGCGGCCGCCCACGTCCTCCAGCTCGGCGTGGTGCAGCTGCGGCGTGCGCGCCGAGCAGTCGGCGACCTCGCAAGTGGCACGGCCGGCGCGGATGCGAGCGGACACCGTGACCGGACCGCGGCCGTGTACGACGGCGTTGGTCGCGATCTCGCTGTAGGCCAGCACCACGCGGTCGACATCGTCGCCGGCGCCCCACAACGCCTCCACCGCGGCGGCCAGCCAGCGCCGGGACAGGCTCACGTCCAGGGCCGTGCCCGGGAACGACCAATACAAGGCGGTGCTCTCAGGAGTCGGCGGTCCGGCCGACGATCCGATACCGGTGGCTGTTTCCTTGTCGGCTCCGCGGGCGGCCACCCCGCCGCCGGCATCCGCCTCGCTCGCGCGGCAGGCCGAAGCGGGGTGGCGTAAATGCTGCATGACAGCCTCACATCATCGAAGTCTGCGCGACTTCTCCCCCAGCGCGCACCCCGCAATGAAATATCCCACCACGGGCGGGTGCGCGCACGAGATTTCACGAAATCGCCAGGGCCGCGTCGGGCACAATGGCGTCGATCGCAAAAGCGAACCCGCCAGGGGGTGGCGATGACATCCGCAGAACGTTCCGGTCCCCGGACCCGGGCCCGGGTCCGGCCGCAGGCCGGCCCGGGCAAGCCCGCCGGCTCGGGGAGCACTGACAGCCCGGCCGGCGCGAACCAGGACGCGAACAACCCAGACGGCTCAGACAAGTCAGGCCGCTCAGACGCCACACCCCCGCGCGCCGCGCCACCGGCGCGCCTGCCCGCCGCGGCACCCGCGCCGCCGATCCGCCGGCGCCGCCTCGGCGCGGCCCTGCGCCGGCTGCGCCTGGCCGCCGGCCTGACCCTGCAGGGCGCCGCCGAGCGCCTGGAGATCTCCGACTCGACGCTGTCCCGGCTGGAGAACGGCCAAGGGCGGCTGCGGCGGATCGACGTGTCCGCGGCACTGGACGTCTACGGCGTGGTGGACGAGGAACTGCGCACGACGCTGCTGAACCTGACCGGCCAGATCCGGGACAAGGGCTGGTGGCAGTACTACCGGCGGGCGATCCCGGAGCCGTACGCGGACTACATCAGCGTCGAGGCCGCCGCGACCACCATCGACGCGCACACGGTGCAGCTGGTCCACGGCCTGCTCCAGACCGAGCCCTATATCCGGGCCCTGGCCGAGGCCTGGCGGGTGCGCGCCGAGCCGTTGGACGTCGACGCGCTGGTGGAGGTGCGCCGCACTCGGCAGCGCATGCTCGGCGGCACGGAGCCGCTGCGGCTGCGGGTGGTCATGCACGAGGGGGCGCTGCGGCAGATGGTCGGCAGCCGCGAGGTGATGCGGGGGCAGATCGAGCGGGTGCTGGAGGAATCGCGGCGGCCGAATGTCGTCATCCAGATCATCACCCATTCGGCAGGTGCCTATTCTGGCCTCGACGAGCCTTTCGCGATTGTAGGATTCGACAATCCCCTGGAACACGACGTGGTATGCCTGGACAACCTGACGAGAACGCATTTCTTGGAGAGTATCGATGAGGTGCGGAATTACGCTTCAGCGTTCGATCAGCTGCGTGCCGCGGCGCTTTCCCCCGAGAGGTCGGCGCTTTGGCTCGCCGACCTGCTGACGAAGATGGAGAGCTAGTTGAGCACTGACAACCCGGCGAACCCGACCCTCTCGCCCGACCTGACCGGCGCCGTCTGGCGCAAGAGCAGCCACAGCAACGGCGCCGCCAACTGCGTGGAGGTCGCGCTGCTGACCGACGGCTCGGTCGCCGTGCGGCACTCGCGGCGGCCCGACGGCACCATGATCGTCTACTCGCGCAGCGAGTGGGCGGCCTTCGTGGCCGGCGTCAAGGACGAGGAGTTCGAGACGGACTAGTCACACCACCCCGGGTCCCGTTCCGCCGTCGTTCGGATCGGGGCCCGTTCGCCGCCGACGGCCCGGTCGGCGCGGGCAGCCGCCGTCCCCCGCCACCGGCGAATGAGAAGATGACGCGCATGCCCCACCACCCGGAATCCGCCGACTCCACCGGCCAGACACTGCCGGACCCCCTCGTGGAGACCGCCGTGGGCTTCCTGGACCTACTCGCCGAACCCAGCCGGCTGCGCCTGCTCTGGGCCCTGCGCGGCGGCGAACTCGGCGTCACCGCGCTGGCCGAGATCGCCGGCTGCACCCCGACCGCCGCCAGCCAGCACCTGGCCAAGCTGCGCCTCGGCGGCCTGGTCGAACAGCGCGCCGAGGGCCGCGCCCGGCTGTACCGGCTGCGCGGCGGCCACATCCGCCGGCTGCTGGAGGAAGTCGTCGGCCACGCCGAGCACGCGGTACGCGGTATCCCCTACGACCTCTGACAGCCGCCGCTCACGCCCACGACCCGGCCCAGCCCCGGCGCCGCCCGACATTGCGCAACCAGGCCGGCACCAGCCAGGCCGCGCCCCCGCCGATCACCGCCACTCCGGCCAGGGCCCGCGTCTTGCGCACCGGTATCAGCGTGGTCGACGGATTGACCAGCATCTTCGTCGTCACCCGGTCGTTCGGGTCCACGCCGGCCCGGTCCTGCAGGCCGATCAGGTCGCTGTTCATCGCGGTGATCAGGATCCGCAGCGATGCCGCCGCCCGGTCGACGCTCGGCCCGTCCGCGGTGATGTCCAAGCGCGGCAGGTAGTAGAACGGCTCCTGCACCGTCCCGCTGTTCCGCGGCGTCAGCGAGTACCCCGCCGCCAGCCCCCGCGCGTGCAGATCGGCAGCACTCGAATCGCTCGACAGGCCCTCCGCCACCAGCGCCGCCGTCGCGGCCAGCGACGCCTTCGCGTCCGCGTACGGGTTCGGGTTGTCCTGCTTCGCCTGCTCGATCGCCGGCAGCTCGACCGCCATCACCGCCTGCGCGCGGAACCGCGGCGCGGGGTGCGAGGCCAGCCAGCCGACCACCATCGTCACGAGCAGGATCGGCACCGCGAGCTGCCAGGGCCGTCCCCAGCGCCGCAGCAGTCGCCTGGCCGATTCCATCCGTTCCCCCATCGTCGTTGAGTCACCGTCAAGTCGCCGTCAGCCGCCGCCGAGTCGCGCCGCCCCGTCCCGCGATGACCCCGTCTCGATAATCCCGCCTCACACGCCGCGCCGGAAGCCCGTCGCGTCAGGAAGATCCCTACGCCGGACCTCAGGCCCTTTCCTTCCCACAGCCCCGGCGCGGCACTTATCATGGACTGCGAAGCCGGGACCTGCTCTGGACCCGCCGCGGCTGGCCGACGCGAACGTGGGGGGACCATGGATCTCGGCACGATGTTCCGCGTCATGATCAAGCGATGGTACGTGGGTGTACCGGCACTGCTCATGGCGATAGCGCTTCCGGCGCTGGCATGGGTCGCCATCGCGCCCAAATACCAGTCGACCTCGACGATCAGCCTGCTCAACTCCCCCGCGGCCTCCGGCGCCGCCGGGCGCAGCGGCAACCCGTTCTCCGCCTTCGACAACTCCCTGATCCCGGCGGCCGACTTCCTCGCGCGCCGGCTGAGCTCCGACCAGTCCATGGAGGATCTGGCGAAGAAGGGCGTGACCGACCTGGCCGCGGCCGCGTTGTCCCCCAACGCCTCCGGGCCGTTCCTGACGCTCACCATCACCGGCAAGGACCCGGTCAACGTCCTGGCCGAGATGCAGACCTTCGACCAGTACGCCATGGACCAGCTGGCCGCGATCCAGACCAGCACCGCGAACCCGCTGCCGCCCAACACTCTGCTGCGCGCGGTGGTCGTGGTACCGCCGCAGAAGCCGGTCTCCTCGGTGAAGTCGAAGATCCAGGACGTCGCCGCGGCCGCCGCGGCCGGCGGCGTGCTCCTGTTCGCGGCCGTGTTCGGCACGGAAGCCCTGGCCCTGCGTCGCGCCGGCGCATCTCTGGGATCGCTGCGCACGCGCAAGACCGCGCCCGCGGTACCCGAGACCGTCACCGCCGCGACTTCCCGCCGCCGCAGCAGATCGGCCGGCATCCCGTCCCTCAGCGACGAGGAGGAGCCGGCCCCCCGCTCCTCCGGTTCCCTGGCCCAGCGCCCGCAACGCACCCAGCGCTCGCGGCAGCCCACGCCGGCGCCGTCCGCCATGTCGGACACCATCGCCCTGCCGCGCTATCGCGACCAGGATCCCGACCCCGACGCCGACCTGGAAACCGAGTTCGGCTTCGAGGGCGAGGACGAGCCGGACCCCGAGCCCTGGATCGACATCGACCCCCTGCCGCTCGTGAACGTCCCCCGGGAAGCCCTCGACGACCTCGCCGTCGGCGACCGCGACGCGGGCTCGCGCTGAGGACCGCCGAAGTGAGCGCTCCGGCGCCTCCGCGCGCCAGCCGTGCCCTCGAACACCCGCGGACCGCCGCCGCCGGGCCCAAGCCGCGCCGCAAGGCCAGGTCCGCCATGCGCTGGGACGCCGCCGCGATCCTGACCGGCTACGCCGCGCTCATCATGCTCATGCCGGCCACCCAGACCGTGGCCAGCCTCGGCGCCCTCGGCGCGCCGGCGACGGTCTACTCGGTGCTGGCGATGCTGTGGTTCCTCGCCGGCCGGATGACCGGCCACCTGCGGCTGGACCCGGCCTCCGGCTCCGTCCGCAAGGCCATGTGCGTGCTGATGGTCGCGATCACCTGCTCCTACGTCGGCGTCTCCGGCCGGGTGGCCGGCGGCCCCGAGATCCAGGCCGCGGACCGGGCCCTGATCGTCTCGCTGATCTGGTGCGGGCTGGTCGCGACGGCCTCGGGCGGCATCACCGAGCGGGACCGCCTGGACGCCCTGCTGCGGCGCCTGGTCATCTTCGGCACGATCGTCGCGGCCTTCGGGATCCTGGAGTTCTTCAGCGGATTCCGCATCACCGAGCACTTCGTCATCCCGGGCCTGCAGACGAACATCATGCCGGGCGCCGGCGACCGCGGCGGCCACCTGCGCGCGCAGGCCACGACCACCCAGCCGCTGGAGTTCGGCGCGGTCATCGCGGTCCACCTGCCCTTCGCGCTCCAGCAGGCGGGCGACCCGGCGCGGCGCGGGCCGGGCCTGCGCAACATGCTGCGCCGCAACCTCCCGGTGGCGATCATGATCATCAGCCTGCCGATGACGGTGTCCCGCACCGCGATCATCGGCCTGGTGCTGACGATGGCGATCCTGGTGCCGTCCTGGCCCCGGGAACGGCGCCGTCCGGCCTACATCATGGCGCTGTTCGGCGCCGCCGGAATCAGGGTTCTGGTTCCCGGGCTGATGGGCACCATCCTCGTCCTGTTCTCCTCGGCCTCGGGCAACAGCGACAACAGCACCCAGGCCCGCACCAAGGACTACGCGGGCGTCGCCCCCTTCATCAAGGCCCGCCCCTGGTTCGGCCGGGGGCCGGCGACCTTCATCCCGAGCCTGTACCGGTACACCGACAACTACTATCTGCTGGCCCTGGTGGAGATCGGCCTGGTCGGCGTGGCCGCGGTCCTCGTGCTCTACTTCACCGGCATGCGGGCCGGCCGGCTCGGCCGCCGGCTGTCGGTGGACGAGGCCCAGCGCGACCTCGGCCAGAGCTTCACGGCCGCGTTCGCGGTGATGCTGGTGATCAGCGCGACGTTCGACACGTTGAGCTTCCCCATGCTCAGCGGGTTGTTCTTCCTGCTCCTGGGCTGTTCGGGCGCGTATTTGGGGATCGCTCGCACCGAAGCCGCCAAGGCTGCCGAAGCCGCGGCCACCGGGTCGGCCGGACGCGTGGGCGGTGCCGCATGACCGTGGCCAGTTTCAGCAGCCTGATGCACCGGATGAACCGGATGACCCGGATGACCCGGCTCAAGAAGCCCGGCGCCGCCTCGGAGCCGGCCGAGTCCCTCGGCGACCGCGTCCGCGCCGCCGCCAAGTGGAGCCTGATCAACACCCTGGTGATCCGGATCGGCACGTTCGCCACCGGCGTGATCCTCGCCCGCGGCGCGCTGACTCCCCGGGACTGGGGTCTGTACGCGCTCGGCGGCGTCGCCCAGGCCGTCCTGCTCTCCTTCAACGAGCTGGGCGTCAGCCTGGCCGTGGTGCGCTGGGCCCGCGATCCCCGCGAGTTCGCACCGACCGTCGTGACCCTGGCCACCGGCTCCAGCGCGCTGTTGTACGCCGGACTCTGGTTCGCCGCCCCGACCGTGGCCCGCACCCTGGGTTCCCCCGACGCGACCGGCGTCCTGCGCATCCTGTGCTTCGGCGTGGTGGTCGACGGTCTGGCCTGCGTCCCGAACGCGGTCCTGACCCGGGAGTTCCGCCAACGCGCCCGGCTGACCATCGACCTGGGCACCTTCGTCGTCAGCTCGGGCCTGACGCTGATCCTGGCCTTCGCCGGCTGGGGCGCGTCGAGCTTCGCCTGGGGCGGCGTGGCCGGCGTCATGGTCGCGCTGATCGGCGCCGGTGTCGCCGCGCCCGGCTACCTGCGGCCGGGCTGGGACCGCGAGACCGCGCGCGAACTCGTCCACTACGGCATGCCGCTGGCCGGCGCGAGCCTGTTCGTGCTGGCGACGCTGAACACCGACTCGGCGGTGGTCGGCGCCACGCTCGGCCCGGTCGCGCTGGGCCTGTACCGGGTGGCGTTCACGATGTCGAGCTGGCCGGTGCGCGCCATCTCCGAGACGGCCCGCCGGGTGTCCTTCGCGGGGTTCTCCCGCGCCGCGGAATCGGCCGAGAACCTCACCGAGGGCTTCACCAGCGGCCTGTCGCCGCTCCTGCTGGCCTCGGTACCGGCGTGTGCGCTGCTCGCGGCGCTGCCCCGTCAAGTGATCAGCGCCGTGTACGGCGGCCAATGGGCCGGCGCGGCCGGAGCATTGCGCTATCTGGCCGTGCTCGGACTGCTCCGCATCGTCTTCGAACTCTGCTACGACTTCCTCGTGGCGGCGGGACGCTCTCGGGCGCTGTTGGCCGTCCAGGCGCTCTGGCTGGTCGCCCTGATCCCGGCGCTCTTCCTCGGCGCACACCGCGACGGACTCAGCGGCGTCGGCATGGGCCACGTCGTGGTCGCCGCGGTGCTGATCGCGCCGGCGTACCTGCTGGCGCTGGCCGCGGTCGGCGTCCGTCCGCACCGGCTGGCCGCCGTCTGCTGGCGTCCGCTGCTCGGCGGTGGCGCGGTGGTCGTGGTGGCATTGGCCGTGACGCGCGTCGCGGGGGACTCCGATCTCGCCCTGCTCGCCGCCTGTCTGCTGGCGATGGCCGCTTACGTGCCGATCGCCGTCCCGACGGCGATGCTGCGGCCGGTATGGGACAAGGCCGGCACGCGCTGGGGCCGGAGCCCCCGGCGGCATCGGATCAAGCTGAAGCCGCTGCCGCGCCGTGCCGACGTGCTACGCGCTCGCGGCCCTCTCGCGGAAGACGCTCTGGTCTCCGGAGAAGCGCCGCCGGCCTGAGCCCCCGCGGCCTGAGCGGATCGGCCGGCCACCAGCGGAGCCGAAATCACCAACCCCGCCGCCGCCACGACTGCCACCACATCCACTCCCGTCCCCGGTTCAGCGGGGCGCTGAGCACCAGAGGTCTGAGATACGGCATCGCCCGGACGCCGACGGCCCGCCGCACCCGCAGCCCGGCGTACTCCGGCAGCCGCCGATACTCCGGCCAGCAGTCGGCCGCGAATTCGAGCAGCTCGTCCACCGGAACCGTGCCGGTCAGGCCTTTGTCATAGGCGCGCACGGCACGCCGCAACGCCTGTCGCGCTATCCGCCGCCGCATGTGAGCCGCCCAAGCCGCACGCTCCGGCAGCTCCTCGGCGCACTTCACCAGCACCGACTCGAACGCCGCCCGGCGCTGGCGCAGGTCGTCCAACTGCCCGCCGAAGTCCACCGCCGACATATTCGAACCATGACGCCGGTAGTACGCCTGATCGGCACCCCGGATGTGCCCGACATCGGACACCGCGGCGGCCCGCATCCACATCTCGATGTCGCCCGAGTGCGGCAGAGCCGGGTCGTAGCCGCCGATCCGGCGCTGCACGGAGGTCCGCATGACCACCTCCGGCGACGTGATACACCCCTGCGCGGCCCGGAACCGTCGCTGCAACCACCACATCCCCGGCCGCACAGCCCACTGACCGCTGCGCCACTCGGCACCCCGCGCCGGCGGCAACTCCTCGCCGTCCTGGAACGTCAGCGGATGCCCGTAGACGAAGCCGACGCCGGGATTGGCGTCGAGCAGCGCCGTGGCCCGCACCAGTGCGCCCGGCGTGAGCCGGTCGTCGGCCGACAGCAGCACGCAGTAGTCGCCGTCGGCCCACTCCAGCAAGCCCTCGTTGTAGGTCGCGATGTGCCGCTTGTTGGTGGCGTGCACCCGCACTTCGATCCGCGGATCGGCGGCGGCCAGCGCGTGCGCCTTCTCCGCGGAGTCGTCGGGAGAGGCGTCATCGATGATCAGGACCCGCACATCGACCCCCGGCTGCTCGTCGAGCACGCTGCGTACGCAGTCGGCCAGGAAATGGCCGTACCGGTAGCAGGGGATCACGACACTGACACTGCCCACACGCCTCACCCGATTCTTGGCTGCCGTACGGTCGCACCGGGCCTCGTCGGGACCCGGTGCGACCGCTTCTCACTGCACTTCAGTCACCGCCAGGCGGCGACTACCGCACGCCCGACCGGTTCCGCCCGCCTGAGGCCGGCCCCGGCATATACCCCGGTGCCACTCCCACCGGTGTCCCCTGGCCCGGAATCCCGGGGCCGTTGGTACCCGGCAGCGGCGTCGGCGCGATGACCCACGTGATCGCCGGCGTCGGATCGTCGTTGTCGACGTCGGCGTCCACGGTCACCCGGTAGCTCGCGTTGCGCGGCAGCATCCCGGCCGGATGGAACGCCGCGACATGCGTCTTCGGGTTGTAGGTCACGTAGCCCGGCATCACCGTCCCGGCCGGCCACTCCTGGCCCGGCACCGCCGCCGCCGTCACCACGGTCATCTTCACCGAGGACGCGTCGGTCGTCGCCGGCAGCACCGTCGTGATCGGATGCTTCTGGTCCATCAGCGGGTCCTGCCGGAAGGTGGTCCCGGTCGCGTAGCTCGCCAACGTCCCGGTGTTGGTCCGCATCGCCGGGCTGCTGATGGCGGCGGCCTGCCCGGTCGGCGGAGCGGCCGTGTCGAAGACCGGACCGACCCAGTAGTTCGCCGAGTTGTAGGTGTTGGTCGGGAACGTCGTCGACGCTCCATAGGAATACAGCGCGTTGCCCAGGTTGCCGCTGGCCGGAGCGCTGAGCGGATAGTAGTTGTGGTTGTTCGCGAAGTACCCCGCGTCGACGGAGTAGTGCCCCGACGGCGCGTGATACGACACCACGTACGGCGTGCCGGCCGTGATGGCCACCGGACTGTCGAACGTCAACGTCTGCCAGCCGGACGCCGTCTCCCCGGTGAAGGTCCCGGTCGCCAGCTGCTGACCGGTGGGAGTCCACAGCGATCCGGTATGCGTTCCGGTGTTCGCAGCGCTCTTGTAGAAGCGCACACCCGTCACGTTCCCGGACAGCGAGGAGGAGAACCGGACGCCGAGTTCCACGCCGTTGCCGTCCCCGGAGTCCACCGTCCCCGGCACCGTCGTGGCCGGCCACAACGTGCACGGGCACGACGGTGTGGGCATCGTCGCGCTGGTCGTGAAGGACCATGCCACCGGCGCCGTCATGGCGTTGCCGTTGATGTCGGAAGCCTGGATCGAGGCGGTGTACGCGGTGCTCAGCCCCAGCGGGCTGTCCGGAGTGAACACGACCGTGTTCGTCGCCGACGTGTAGCTCAGCGAGCCGGGCACCGCGGTACCGGACCCGTCCTTCACCGTGAACGTCACCGCGGACATGTCGATGGCGTAGCTGAACGACGCCGAGACCGTCGTGGTCGGCGACACCGAAGCCGCACCCGACCCCGGAGTCTTAGCGGTCACCGTCGGCGGTGTGGTCGGGACACCGGTGTTGTCGAACACCGGATCCACCCAGTAGTTGGTGTCGTTGTAGGAGTTGTTCGGGAACAGCGTCGAGGATCCGTAGGAGTACACGCCGTTCGAGCCGTCGGTGCCGGACTTCAGCGCCTGGATCGGCGGCTGGCCGGCCGAGGTGGCCGCGAAGTACCCGGCGTCGGCGGAGTAGTGCCCCACCGGCGCGTGATACGACACCACGTACGTCGTGTTCGCCTTGATCATGACCGGGTTGGTGAACGTCAGCGTCTGCCAGCCCGGCGAGCTCACCGTCGCGGTCGACGCCGGCGTGGAGCCCAGGAGCAGCCCCGTCGAGGTCCACAGGCTGGCCACGTGCGAGCCAGTGTTGGCCACGCTCTGGTAGAACCGGACCCCGGTGATCTTGCCGGCGGTGGACGTCCGGAACTTGGTACCCAACTCCACCGAGGAACCGTCGCTGCTGTCGACGTGGGCCGGCGCGGCAGTCGACGGGAAGATCACGCAGGGGCAGATCTGCGGCCCGACGGTCAGGTTCAGCGTCTGCGTGGCGCCCACGTCGGCGTTGTCGTCCTCGGCCCGGATCTGGACCTGCACCGCGCCGGTCGTGGTCGGCGTCCAGGCGTAACTCCAGGAAACCGCGCCGCCGGCGGTCGGGGTGGTCCCGGCCGGGTTCCACGTGGTGCCGCCGTCGACGGAGACCTCCACGCGCGCCGCCACGGTGCCCAGGGACGGCGAGGCGGATCCGGTGATCGTCATCGGCTTGAGCACCTGCACCGTGGTACCGGAGCCGGGCGAGCTGACCGAGGTCGTGGGTCCGGCGGTGCCCGCGGGCAGCGCCACGCCCGGCACCAGGCCGACGGCCGGCGTGCTCGGCTGCACTCCCATGTCGGCGAGCGCGTTCATCGTGGCCTGCTGGACGTCCTTGGTCACCGTCGTGTGCTGCACCGGCGGGTTCGGCGGGTTGGCGACACCGGTGTTGTCGGTGTGCAGGTTCGACAACCCCCAAGCGAACTGCACGGTGCCGGTGCCGAACACCAGCGCGTGCGAGGTCGGGTCGCGGAACTCCACCAGGCTGTGGGTGGCCAGACCGGCTCCGTAGTTGTTGCCGTAGTCCTGACGGACCTGGTCCACGTTCAGCGTCGTCGACGACAGGTCGATCTCACCCGGCGGCCGGGTCGCGTCCGCGTAGTCGGAGTCCCATTCGTAGCCGAGCAGTCCGTAGGGCGTGCTCATCGAGCCGGACAACAGGCTCGCGACGGACGTGTTGCGCCACAGCCGCATCTTGGAATAGGCCGAGGAGAACGTCATCGGCGAATACTGGTTCGCGTTGACCGAGAACAACGTCCCGGTCAGCTGGTCCTCCGGAGCCGCACCGGATCCGATGCCGTGCGCGTCCATCCAGGTTCCGGTCCACTGGCCGGAGGGGTCCGGGATGCCGTCGACCGGGTTGGTGCCGTACAGCTTGGTCATCTTGTACGTCGTCATGGTCCGGCCGGCCGTGTTGGTCCCGTCGATGCTGTTCTCCAGGCGGGTCCGCCAGAACACTTCGTTGCCCGACATGAAGACCTGGTTCTGCCCGGCCTTGCGCGCGGCCATGACGTTGTTCCACTGGGACTGGTTCCAGTACTCGTCGTGGCCGGAGGAGATGTAGACCTTGTGGTTGCTCACCGAGGCCGGGTCGGTCGAGGCGTCGATGCCGGAGATGTAGCTGACGTCGTAGCCGTTCTGCTCCAGCCAGTACAGCAGCGCGAACTCCGAGCCGAACACACCGTTCTGCCCGATGTCCGGCAGCGGCCGGTTGTAGCTGACGCGGTAGGCGCGGCCGTCGGGGGCCGGACCGTTGCCGACGTAGACGTCCTGGCCGCCATAGGTGTTATAGGCGTTCCAAGTCTGATCGGAGGTCTGCACGACGATGTCGCTGTGGTGCGCGGCGTTGTTCGCCTCACGCACGATCAGCGGCACCGGCATGTAGCCGATCAGGGCGTCGGTGCTGTCCCACTGCTCCAGCTCTACGAGGTAGAGCCCGGACACCGCGCTCGACGGCACCGAGATCGACACGTTGGTCGGCCAGTTCCCGCAGTCGACCAGACCGGTGGGGTGGTCGCTGACGCAGGCTGGGGAGTTGCCGCTGTTCGTCGCCGAGTAGGTCCCGGTGGAGGAGTTCATCGACCACGACATCAGCCGCGAGCCCTTGCCGCCGTAGTAGCCCAGGCGCGATACCTCGACCTTGTACTTCGTCGGGGACTGCACCTTCAGGCTCACCGAGCCGCCCGGCACGACGCTCTCGGCGGTGGTGAACCCCTCGATGTCGCCGTAGGCGCTGGTGTACGTCGCCAGGTTGCCGGCCCCGTCGGTGAGGTCCTGCACTCCGGTGCTCTGCTGATTCTCGCAGGCGATCGCGTTGCCGCAGGCGGCGAACGCCTCGGGGGCGTTGCCCCAGATCGTCACGGTCGCCGCGAGCGCCATGCTCATCGTCGCGTAGACGGCGGTCCGCAGGCCCCTGACGCCTCTTCTTCTTCCAGCCCTGTTCATGATTGTCCGTTATCTCGTTCGGAATGCTCTGGTGAGCTCAGAGGGACCGGTGCGCAGACAGCGCACGGCCCAGGGCGGCGGCGACCCTCTCCTGCTGGTCCCGCGTGAGATGCGGGTGCAGCGGCAGGGACAGCGTGTGCGCCGCGACGTGTTCGGCGTTGGAGAACGACGCTTCGGTGGCGAATGCGCCGGTGCGGTGCAGCGGCACCGGATAATGGATCCCCGCGCCGATTCCCTCGGCCTCCAAAGCCGCCAGGACCGCGTCTCGCGCGGGGACCTGGACGGTGTACAGGTGCCACACGTGCTCGTTCCCCGGGAGCACCGTCGGCAGGGTGACGACGTCGGTGACGTCTGCCAACAGCTTGTCGTAGTAGCCCGCCGCGCTCCGGCGGGCCACGTTCCACCGCGGAAGCCGGCGCAGCTTGGCGCGCAGGACCACGGCCTGCAACGCGTCGAGCCGGCTGTTGACGCCCACGAGGTCGTGGGCGTACTTGGTCAGCCCGCCGTGGCTGCCCAGTGTGCGCACGGTGCGCGCGAGCTCGTCGTCGTCGGTGAGCACCGCGCCGGCGTCACCGTAGGCGCCGAGGTTCTTGCCGGGGTAGAAGCTGGTCGCGGCGATCGCCCCGGGCCCCGAGCCGGGAGTGCGGTCCTTGCGGGTGGCGCCCTGGCACTGTGCGGCGTCCTCGACGATCCGCACTCCGGTGCCGGCCAGTCCTTCCTGCAATTCCTCGACCGGTGCCAGCTGGCCGTACAGGTGCACCGGTATCACCGCCCTGGTCGCCGGCCGGATCGCGGCCAGCGCGGCGGGTACGTCGATCAGGCAGGTGTGCCGATCGCAGTCCACGAACACCGGTCGGGCCCCGATGCGCGCCACCGCTTCCGCGGTCGCGGCGAAGGTGTTGACCGGCACTATCACCTCATCGCCCGCGCCCACTCCCACCGCGCGCAGGGCCAGCTCGACCGCGTCGGTGCCGTTGGCGACACCGACGCAGTGCCGGACCCCGCCGAACGCGGCGTACTCGTGCTCGAAGGCGGCGACCTGCGGGCCGCCCACGAATCCGGTGGTGGCGAGCACCTCGTCGAAGCCGGCCCGCACCTCCTCGGCGATCTCCTCGTGGGCGGCGGCCAGGTCGACCAGGGGTATACGGGAGCTCATTTCTTCTTCCTTAGATCGGCGACCCGGCTTGTGGTGACTGTGAGTGACATCTCGGTAACAAGGGCGGCGAGGGTGCGCTTCGCCACCCTCGCCGCCTCGGCCCGCGCGCTCATCAGAGCACTGCTTCAGGTGTTAAGGGATCGGGGTACGGCTCGGGGCGCGGTATCGAGCCCGGTTCCGGGCGTTCCACGTTCCGGAGCTTGCGCGCGGGGTTGCCGACCCACACTTCGCCGTCCGGCACGTCCCGGAGCACGACCGAGCCCATGCCGATCTGCGACCAGGCGCCGATCCGCACGCCTTCGCGCACCATCGCTCCGGCCCCGACATAGGCACCCTCGCCGATCCGGGTGCCGCCGCCGAGCCGCACGCCGGAGGCCAGGGTCGCGAAGTCCCCGACCACGGTGTCGTGCGTGACCACGGTGTGCGGCATCACGGCGACGTGCCGGCCCACGGTGGCGTCGGCGGTCAGGACCGCCCCGGCCAGCAGCACGGATCCGGCGCCGGCCTTCGAGGTCTGCGACACGTGCGCGAAGGGGTGCACGACGGTCGCGTACCGGCTCGCCGGCAGCGCCAGGCGTTCGACGATCCGGGCCCGGGCGAAGTAGTCGCGGGGATTGCCCACGCAGACCACCAGGCGCAGTCCGGGCAGGTGGTGGATCGCGTCGATCGGTCCCAGGACGTGGCCGTCCGGTGTGCCGTCGTCGAGGAAGCCCGCGAACATGTCAGCGCCCGGATACAGCGCCCGCAGGGCGTCCGCCGTCTCCCGGCCGAAACCGCCGGCGCCGGCCACCGCGATCGGCGACACGAGTTGCTCAGGCACCGGCCGCCGCCTTGAGGACGGCGAGGACCCGGTCCTGCTGCGCACCGGTCATGCCGTGGAAGACCGGCAGGATCAGCGAGTTCAGGCTGAGCGCCTCGGTGGCGGGCAGTGCGGGCGCCCGGACATCGGCATATGCCGGTTCCATGTGCGCGGCCATGATCCCGCGCCGCGCGGACACCCCGGCGGCGGAGAGCCGGTCCAGCAGCTCGTCCCGGGAGACCGGGAAGCCCGCTTCCAGCCGCACCCAGAACGACTGGTAGTTGGTCTGGCCGTATTCGGGGTCTGAGACCGGCGTGAGGCCGGAGACCCCGGCCAGTTCGTCCTGATACCGCGCCGCCAGCTCCCGCCGCTCGGCGATCGTCGCGGCGAGTTTGCCCAGCTGCACCAGCCCCACGGCCGCCTGGATGTCGGTCATCCGGTAGTTGAAGCCGGTCTCCAGGTACGCCTCCAGCACCGGCTTGGCGCTCGCGTGCCGGTCGGCCGCGGAGACGTTCATGCCGTGCTCGCGCAACCGCCGCATCCGCGCGGCCCACTCGGCGTCGTCGGTGGTGACCATCCCGCCCTCACCGGTGGTGAGCAGCTTGCGCGGGTGGAAGGACCAGGCCGCCACCTGGGCCCCCACCCCGACCGATCGGCCTCGGTACCGCGTTCCGGCGGCGCATGCGGAGTCCTCCAGCAGCCCGAGGCCGCGGCGCCGGCACAGAGCCCGGATCGGCTCCAGATCGGCCGGCACGCCGCCCTGGTGCACCAGGATCACGGCGCGCGTCTTCGGCGTCAGCGCGGCCTCGATGGTGTCCGGCGTCAGGTTCCCGGTGGCCGGGTCGATGTCGGCGAACACCGGCGTCGCCCCGACGTACCGCGCCACGTTCGCGGTCGCGATGAACGACAGCGACGGCACCACGACCTCGTCCCCCGGCCCCACGCCGAGGACCACCAGGCCCAGGTGCAGTGCGGTGGTCCCGGAACTGACCGCGACGCCGTACGCGGCGCCCACTTCGGCGGCGAAGGCGCGTTCGAACTCCGCGACCCGCGGGCCCTGTGCGACCCAGCCGGACCGCACCGCCTCTGCCGCGGCTTCCGCCTCGGCCTCGCCGAGCCACGGCACCATCACCGGAATCCGCGGCAGTGCCTCGGTCTCGGTCGTCGTCGAAGTGCTCACGACGCGGCCCCGCCGACCTGCTGCTCGGCGCGCCACCACTGCACCAGGTCCGCCAGTCCTTCGCGCAGCGAGATCTCGGCCTTGAAGTCCAGCCGTTCGGCAGCACTCGAAGTATCGGCCAGCCGCCTGGTCACGCCGTTCACGGCCCGCGGCGGCCCGTACTCCACCGGCAGGTCCGATTCCATGACCTCCAGCAGCGTCTTGGCCAGGTCGTTCAGGCTGGTCTCGACTCCGCACGCGACGTTGAACACCTCGTCCGTGAGATCCGCCGTCGCCGCCAGCACGTTTGCCCGAGCGATGTCCGCTACGTGCACGAAGTCCATGGTCTGGGTCCCGTCGCCGAGAATCAGCGGCGGCTTCCCGGCGACGATGCGCTCCATCCACCGGATCAGGACCTCGGTGTACAGGCCGTGGATGTCCATGCGCGGCCCGTAGACGTTGAAGTACCGCAGCGCGACGTATTCGAGCCCGTACATCGCCTTGAAGCTGCGCAGCATCGCCTCGTTGAACGCCTTCGCCGCGCCGTAGAAGGTGTCGTTGTTGTACGGGTGGTGCCGCTCGCCGGTCGGGAACCGCTCGGCCAGGCCGTAGACGGACGCCGACGACGACGCCACGACCTTGCGCACGCCGGCCGCCGCCGCGGCTTCCAGGACGTTGAACGTCCCGTCCACCAGCACCTCGTTGGCCAGCCGGGGCTCCTCGGCGCACTGCGTGATCCGGATCGCCGCCAGGTGGAACACCAGATCCGTCCCGGCGGTCAGCTCGGCCAGCAGCTCGCGGTCCCGGATGTCGCCCTCCGCGACTCGCACCCGGCCGCCGGGCAGCGCGGCGGACAGGTTCGCCATCCGGCCGCGCACGAAGTTGTCCAGTACCACCACCGACTCGCAGCCGGCCGCCAGCAGCTGGTCGACGACGTGCGAGCCGATCGTGCCGGCGCCACCGGTGACCAGCGCGCGGGTGCCCGCCAGCGGGACACCCACGCCCGGGTTGTTGCCGTCGTTCACTTGCCCTCCAAGGCATCGTCGTTCACAGCCACGAGGGCTCCGTTTTCAGCGAGGCTGCGCGAGGCCGCCTCCAGGATCCGCAGGACCCGAAGACCGGCGCGGCCGTCGGTGGCGGCCGGCGTGCCGGTCCGCACGGCGCGCGCGAACTCCTCCACCGCCACGGACAGCGCCTCCCGCTCACCCAGCGCCGGCGCCACCATGTCGCCGAGCCGGTACGACACCAGGGCCGCGCGCCGCTGGTCGTCGCCGAGTTCCTCGGGCCGGGCCAGGTCGACGCCGCGGTCGAAGACGCTGATGCGCTGCGCCGGGTTCAGGTCGTCCCAGACCAGCGTGCGCTTGGAGCCGCCGACGATGGTGGTGCGCACCTTCGTCGGGGACAGCCAGTTCACGTGCCCGTGCGCGATCGCGCCGGACGACAGCCGCAGCGTCAGGTAGGCCACGCAGGTCCGCCCGGTCCCAAGCGGGTCGGCCCCGGTCGCGGCCACCGCGACCGGCTTGACTGTCTCGGGGAGGATGTAGTCCAGGATCGACAGATCGTGCGGCGCCAGGTCCCAGAGCACGTCCACATCGGGCTGGATCAACCCCAGGTTGATGCGCACCGAGTCGACGAAGTGCACCTCGCCGAGCATCCCGGAGTGAATCATGTCCCTGATCGCGGTGACGGCCGGCGTGTAGCAGTAGGTGTGGTCGCACATCAGCACCAGGCCGCGCTCGTCGGCCTCGGCGACCAGTTCCGCGCCCTCGGCGTGGGTGGCGGCCAGCGGCTTCTCGACCAGCACGTGCCGGCCGGCCCGCAGCGCGGTCAGCGCCACGTCCCGGTGCGTGCGGGCCGGCGTCGCGATCGCCACCGCGGTCACCGCCGGATCGGCCAGCACGTCGTCCAGGGATCCGGTGACCCGGACGCTGGAGTACGGCGCGGCGACCCGCGCGGCGCGATCGGTGTCCAGGTCGCACAGCCAGCGCAGGTCCCAGTCCGGCGAGGCCATCAGGTTGCGCACGAGGTTCGGCCCCCAATATCCGGCGCCGACCACCGCGATGCCCGGCCGCTGCTCGGCGGCCGGCTTTCCCCCCGACATATCAGTAAGCTCCTTTACCCTTGACCACGGCTGAACCGGTGCGCAGCAGGATCTCCGCGTCCAGGCCCAGCGACCAGTTCTCGACATAGCCCACATCCAGCCGCACCGCGTCCGCCCAAGCGAGGTCGGAGCGGCCGCTGACCTGCCACAGTCCGGTCAGCCCCGGCTTGACCAACAGCCGGCGCCGGACTTCCTCGCTGTATTCGGCGGCCTCCTCCGGCAGCGGCGGCCGCGGCCCGACCAGGGCCATGTCGCCACGCACCACGTTGAGCAGCTGCGGCAGCTCGTCCAGGGAGTAGCGCCGCAGCACCGCGCCGACCCGGGTCACCCTCGGGTCCCGGCGGGCCTTGAACAGCGGCCCGTCGGGGTTGACGTTCAAATGAGCCAGCTGCACCTTGGCCGCCGCGGCCCCGGAGGCCATGGTGCGGAACTTGTAGAGGGTGAAGGGCTCACCGCGCAGGCCGACCCGCCGCTGCCGGAAGTACACCGGCCGGCCGTCGCCGATCAGGATCGCCACCGAGACGGCCAGGAACACCGGCGCCAGCAGCAGGATGCCGATCGTCGCCGCCGAGCGCTCGGCGAGTTCCTTCGGGACCCGGGCCCCGCGCGACAGCCGCGGAGCGCGCACGTGCAGCAGCGGCACGCCGCCGTCGCGCCGGACCGCCAGCCGGCCCGGGGCGATCTCGTTGAGGAACGGCGCCACGAGGATGTCGGCACCCTGATTCGCGAGCCGCCAGCCCAGCTGGCTCAGCGCCGCCGCGCCCAGATGCGGGCCCGGCATCAGGACCACGGCCTCACAGCCGGTGGCCTCCAGAGCGTGCGCGACCTGGTCGGCGTCACCGGGTCCGCCGTCGGCGGTCAGGTCGCCGATGGTCGGCAGGCTGTGCACGCCGTGGCCGCCATGGCCACCGTGCGCGCCGCGCCCGACCGACGGATCGGGCTCGGGAACGAAGTAGCCGCCGTCGGCTCCGGCGACCTCCAGCGCGGCGACCGCTCGCAGCCCCGAGCGGTCACGGCGCAGGATCTCGGCCATCGCCGCGCACTGGGCGGCGGTGCCGACCAGCAGCGCCGGGCGGGCCGCCTGGCCCGCCTGCCGCGCCTGCATCCGGCGCAGCGCCCGGCGGGCCACCAGTGAGCCGACCGCCGTCGCCGGCACGGCCAGCAGCACACCGCGCACCAGGTCGTCGTTGTCGATCAGCAGCGCGCAGGGCGCCGCCAGCACGGCCATCGCGGCCAGGCACGATCGCAGGAGCCTGTGATACTCCTCGCTGCCCGGCCCGACGTGCCGCCGTTCGTACAACCGGTGCCAACAGGTCACGGCGACCCAGACGGCCGGCACCAGCTCCAGCGCCGGCCAGTCGTCCACCCTCGGCACCATCAGCCAGGCGGCGACCAGCGCGCACACCCAGTCCACCAAGACCAGGACCGAGGTCCCGGTTCTGCGCCCATACCTCGACCACGGCCGTACCGCCGGAGCGGGTACGACCCTTTTGCCCACATCAGAACCGACCGCCATGCCGAATTCCCCCCACGGAATCCACACCGCACCGATCTACACCTAGCGCCCCGCACCCTGGGCGTGACCGCGCGTAATCGCCCGAACACAGCTGAACGAGAAGCAATGCTAGTGGCCTGTGCTACTTCGCGCGAGATATGGGGAGGAGATAGCATGGCTAACACTTAGCGTCGATCTGGCGGTATTCGTACCGTGTCTATACACGGACGATCTTTAGACAACCACCGAAGGGTCCCCCGACCCCGGTGGTGTGGGGGGATGGGGATGGCGCGCAACGCCGTGCGCTTGGCCAAGGACGCACTCAATCGAGTCGTGGGCTGGCAGGTGATCTTCGAGGGGCGGAACAAAGTCCTGAAATGGCCGTCCACGCTCCGGATGCACCGATTCGAGAACCGGGAGGTCCGGCGGCTGCTTTCGGTGGGCGGCCCACCCGCGACCGCGACGGTGGCGGTGGTGATCCCGACCTACCGCAGGCCCGACGGACTGGCCGCGGCCGTCCGCTCGGTACTCGATCAGACCTGGTCTGACCTGGTGCTCGTCGTCGTGGACGACGGCGGCGGACTGGACGAGACGACGCTGCCCAAAGATCCCCGGCTGCGGACCGCCGCGCTGTCGGCGAACTCGCACGTGCTGGGATTGGTCCGGAATGTGGGTATGAGACTGTCCGAGTCACGTTATATAGCGTTCTTGGACGACGATAATGTGTGGGAACCGGACCACCTCGAATTGTCAATCGGGGCTCTTTCTGAGGCTTCGAATCTCTCCGGTGTCTACACCGCGCTGCGCCGGGTGTTGCCGGACGGTACCGAACTGGACGTGCTGTCGGTTCCGTTCGACCGCAAGCGGGCGTCCTGGGACTCGTTCCTGGACTGCAACGCCTTCGTGGCCCGCCGGAGCAGATCCCTGATGTTCAGCCGCATGCCGCGGCCGATCGGGCTGCTCCCGCGCGAGGACTGGGAGATGATGTACCGCTTCACGCGCCGTCACCGCATCGCCCACGTGCCCGTGCCGACGGTCCGGTACCTGGTGAACCCTTCGAGCTTCTACACCCAATGGGACAAGGACAAGGCGGCGGATTCATGAGCGCGACGGAACTGCGCAACATCTCCTTCCACGGCATCGGCATCCCGGACGGCCCGGAGCGGGAACCCGGCGAACATCGCTATTGGGTTACCGAATCAGCCTTCTTGGAAGTCCTGGACGAATGTGCGAAGCATCCTCAAGTCCGCCTGAGCTTCGACGACGGCAACGCCTCCGACGTGACCGTCGCGCTGCCGGCTCTGGTCGAGCGCGGCCTGGTGGCCGACTTCTTCCCGATCGCCGACCGGATCGGGGCACCCGGCAGCGTCGACGAGGCCGGCCTGCGCGCCTTGGTGGACGCGGGCATGCGGGTCGGGACGCATGGTGCGGCGCACCGGCCCTGGACGTCTGCCCTGGCCACGGATCGGGACGCGGAGTTGCGTACCGCGCGCGACCGCATCGCCGAGGCGACAGGCCGCCGGGTCGAGGCGGCGGCCTGTCCCTTCGGTGCCTACGACAGGCACGTCCTGAAGGCGCTCCGCGCGGCGGGGTACCGCACGGTGTTCACCAGCGACGCCCGCCCGGCGTGGGCGGACGCGTGGCTCCAGCCCCGGTTCAGCGTCGAGGCCGGCGATACGGCCGAGTCGGTCAGGACCCGGATGCTGGGTCCGCGGTCGGCCATCGGGCGGGTGGCCGATCGCGGAGTACTGATGGTGAAGGCTTGGCGATGATTCCTGTCCTGGTTAACCAGCGGCCGCGGCGGTATTCGCCGTCGGCCGCTTCTTTCGTTAGGGGTTTTCCCTCAAGGGCCGGCGGCGGCTCTGGGCGGCTCGCTGACCGGCCCCGATGCGGTCACGCGACGGGGAGCGCCGCATGACCGGCCGCGACCGCGTCCTGATCGGCTTCGCAGAGGCCTTCGCCGCGATCGAGTCCGCCTGGTCCCTCGCCGACGCCGGCTATGAGGTCTTCGCCTTCACCCGCCGCGGCACCAAGCCGCCGCTGGCCGCCTCGCGCCGGGTCCGCATCGTGCCGGTCACGGCACCGGAGCAGGACGCCGCGGCCTGCGTGGCGGAGGTCGCCGCGGCCGCCGAACGCCTCGGCGCCGCCGTCGTCCTCCCGCTCGACGATCTGGCCGTCTGGGTCTGCGACCGCACCGGCGCCCGGATCGCCGGCGCCACCGGCCCCGCCGCGGATTTCGCCCTCGACAAGCGCCGCCAGATCGCCGCGGCCACCGCCGCCGGCTTCGCCGTCCCGGACCGGGGCGACGCCGGCCCGTGGATCGTCAAGGCCGCCCTGGCCGCCGTCGAACAGGACAACAGGCTGATCCGCCCCGGCGGCCGCGTCGCGCGCACCGCCGCCGACGTCGAGAGCGCCACCGCCGAGCTGGCCGGGCCGGTCCTGGTCCAGCGGCTGCTGACCGGTGTCGGCGAAGGCGTCTTCGGCTTCGCCACCGCCGACGGCGTCCGCGGCTGGAGCGGCCACCGCCGGGTCCGCATGGCCGACCCGCGCGGTTCCGCTTCCAGCGCGTGCCGCTCGGTGCCGGCCGATGCGGAGCTTCGTGCGCAGACCGAGAAGCTCCTCGCCGAGGTCGACTGGCGCGGCATGTTCATGCTCGAACTCCTGCGTGACGCCGACGGCACCGCCTGGTTCATGGAGGTCAACGGCCGGCCCTGGGGCAGCATGGCCCTGGCGCTGCGTCGCGGCTTCGACTATCCGGTCTGGGCCGTCCGCCAAGCCCTCGATCCGGATTTCGTCCCGGAACCGCCGGCTGCCGAGCCCCCGCACGTCCTGTGCCGCCACCTCGGCCGCGAACTGGTCCACCTCGCCGCCGTGCTGCGCGGCCCGATCGCCGACCACCCAGGTCCCTGGCCGAGCCGGGCCGCGACGATCGCCGCCCTGCGGCCCCGGCGCTCCGACCGCTGGTACAACCTGCGCGCCGGCGAACGCCGCGTCTTCTGGCAGGACACCCGATCCACACTCGCCGCCCAGGCGGCCCGCCTCCGCCGGAGAGCTTCGTGAGCCCCGTGAGCCCCGTGACCAAGGTCCGCGCCGTGGCGCACATCCACTCCGAGTGGTCGGACGACGCCTCCTGGCCCCTGGACCGGCTGGCCGCCGCCTTCCGCCGCCGGGGTCGCAGTGTGCTGCTGATGTGCGAGCACAGCCGCACCTTCACCGAGGCCAAGTGGAAGGAGTACGTCGAAGCGTGTGCCGCCGCTTCCCGCGACGGCGTCCTGGTCGTGCCGGGCCTGGAGTACAACGACGCCGACAACGTGGTCCACATCCCGGTCTGGGGCGACGTGCCCTTCCTCAGCCAGACCCCTGACATCGCCGGCGTGCTGGCCCACACCCGCGAAGCCGACGGCATCGCCGTCTTCGCCCACCCCTGGCGCCGCGCCGCCTGGCGCCGCTTCGACCCGGCCTGGGCCAAGGACCTGACCGCCGTCGAGATCTGGAACCGCAAGTACGACGGCTGGGCCCCGAACCGCGAAGCCCTCGCCTACGCCGAGCGCCTGGGCCTGCCGCCGTTCGTGGCGCTGGACTTCCACGGCGCGCGGCAGTTCTTCCCGCTGGCGATGGAGGTGACGCTCGCGGACGCGCCGACGCGGTCCAGCGTCGAGGAGGCGCTGCGCGCCGGCCACTTCGAGGCGCTGGCGTTCAGCCGGTCGGCGCTTCGTCTGGCTTCCGGGGTCGGCGGCGTGGCGCTGGCGGCGGCGGAATCGGCGCGCGCGCTCGCGGCGCGCGCCATGCGCGGGGCTCTGGCGCTACGCCGCTAAGTCGCGTCGAAGTGACTGCGGGCGGCCTCGATGTCACCGAGGAACCGGCGGGTCCAGCCGCACATCCCGTCGACTGTCGCCCGCAGCGCCTGGCCCGGCTCGGTGAGGGTGTATTCGACCCGCGGCGGGACGGTGGGATGCACCGTCCGCTCGACCAGGCCGTTGCGCTCCAGCATCCTCAGGTTCTGGGTGAGCATCTTGTGGCTGATGCCCTCGACAACGTCGCGGAGCTCGCTGAAGCGCAGGGTGCCGTCACCAAGACTCTCGACGATCAGGAACGCCCACTTGTTGGCGACGTCGGAGAAGATCTCCCGCGCCAAGGAGCCTGCGCGCGCCAGGTCCGCATCCTCGGGCAAGCCGGTGAACTGCTTGGTCACCATCAGGTTCCCCAGTCACTGAAAAGTGCGTTCTTCCATGTCAACTCACACTCTCCTATGGTTTCTCAGTAACCACAAGAGACCACGAAGCATGGAGACGGACAGCATGACCATCATCCTGAAGAACCCCGAAGGACTGCCCGAGATCGACGTCTACCGGCAGGTGGCGATCGCCTCCGGTTCGAAGCTGGTCTTCATCGCCGGACAGGTCGCCTGGGACGCCGCGGGGAAGACGATCGGCCAAGGCGATCTCGCCGCGCAGGTCGAGCAGTGCTACCTCAACATCGCCACCGCCCTGGACGGGGCCGGCGGCTCTTTCGACGACGTGGCGAAACTGACCTTCTACGTCGTGGACTGGACGGCCGACAAGATGTCCCCGCTTCTGGCCGGCATCTCCCGGGCCGCCGCGAAGCTGGGGGTCACTCCGGTGCCGCCGACCACCCTGATCGGCGTCGCGGCGCTGGACACCCCCGAGCACCTGGTCGAGATCGAAGCGACCGCGGTCCTGGACTGAACCATCGCACAGCCCGAGCGCCCATCAGGGCCCTGGCTTCTCCCGCATCCGTGCCGGGCTCACCAGAGCCCGCACCGCCGCGCGGCTGCTGGACCGCCCGAGCACCGCCCGCGACGACTCCCGCAGCAGCAACGCGCCCCAGAACGCGGCCACGGCCGGCGCCCGGTGGGTCCGCCGATAGAGGCGTACGCGGTTCAGCGTCAGCAACGTCCACAGCTTCGGCGAGACCGTCGCCTCACCCTCCAGGTGGACGGCGATCGCATCCGGCGCGAGACGCGTCGCGAAGCCACGCGTGCCGGCCCGCAGGGCGTACTCGGTCTCCTCTGAATACAGGAAGAACGACTCGTCCCAGGGCCCGCAGGCCTGAAGGCACTCCCGCGACAGCGCCATCAGCGACCCGGCCGCCCAATCCGCCTGTGTGGGTCTGCGGTAGGCGGCGGGGTCCGTCACTTGCTCACCGAACGGCGCGAACCGGCCCGACCGGCTCGCGCCGAGGACCATCTCCCCCAACAGCCGCAACGGGTTCGGCTCCCGACGCAGGGTCCTGATCATCCGGCCGCGGCCGTCGTACAGCACCGGCGCGGTGATCCCGGTACCGGCTGCCTTGAGCCCCCGCACCAGCGCCGCGCCGCATCCGGGTTTCATCCGGATGTCCGGATTGCACACGAACACCGCGTCGGTCTGCTCGTCCAACGGCCCGATCGCCGCCAGCGCCGCGTTGATCGCGGCGGAGTACCCGGCGTTGCGCCCGGTCTGCACCAGCAGCGCGTCCGGCGCCAGGGTCCGCACCACCTCGGGCGTGCCGTCGGCGGAGTCGTTGTCGGCGACGACCAGGCGCCAGCGCAGCCCTGCCATGCCGAGCTCCAGCGACTCCACCAGACCCGGCAGGACGTCGGCACTGTTCCACGTCACGACGACCAGCACGGCTCCGGGCCGCTGGTCGGTTTCTGGATCTACCCCCACGGACGTCATGCTAGGGGCCGCTTGTCACCGGTGTCTGCATTCGAGGTGATGTCCCCTACGACCGCGCGCCATCGCGCCCGGAAGCCACAGCCGCGTCGAGCACCCCGGTCAACGCCGCCACCCACCGCGTCATACCGAACTCGGTCTCCGCCAGCCGTCTGGCCTCGCGCCCCATCTTCGCCGCACGCTCCGGATCCGCGATCAGTTCGAGGATCTCGGCCCGCAACGCCGCGGCGTCGTGCGGGGCCACGAACAGGCCGTTGACGCCTTCGACGAGCGCGTCCCGCTGCCCGTCGATGCGCGTACAGATCACCGGGCGCCTCATGGCGAACGCCTCCAGCATGCAGCTGATGCCGTGATCGGTGTCGCTGGGATGCAGGGGCAGGACGACGAAGCGCGCACGCGCGTAGAGATCGCGCATCTCGATCGGGGTCAGCGGCCCGAAGGTGACGCCCTCCGGCAGCCCGACCCGCTCGCCCCGGTCGCCCAGTTCGGCCCGCCAGCGGTCGTCCATGCCCGCCACCAGCGAGCCGGCGATGTGGCAGCGGACGCCGGTGCCGTCCAGGGCGGCGATGAGGGTGGCGAAGTCGCGCATCTCACGCCCCGCCGAGCAGATCATCGCGGTGCCCTGATTCCTTCCGTCCTCCTCCGCCGCTTTCGCCAGCTCCGGATCGAAGAAGTCGGTGTCCACGACCCACTTCGGCGTGACGATCCGCTCGGCCGGGATCTTCAGCCGCTTCCTGGCGAACTCGGCCTGCGCGGACGGCGGCAGTACCAGTGTCCTGATTCCCGGCCACGCCAGCCGCAGCAGCCTGGCCTTGTTACCGGTCGACATCCAGCTGTAGAGCGCGACCAGCGGGGTCCGCTTCCCCGGCCTGATGCAGCGCAGGGCCAGCGCCAGCGGGAGGCTCGACGCCTCGGCGCCCCAGGCGAAGATCGCGTCGTAGTTTCGTCGGACGCGGAACGCCTCCGCGGCGAAAGCCAACGGCAGCGGCAGCTTGCGATAGACGGCACGGCGCAGCTTCGACGGCCCGGTCACGAAACGCTGATCCAGGACCGTCATCTCGTACGGCAGGTCGTACAGCCACACCTTCGGCCGCTCCCCCGCCCGCCCCTGCTCGGCGACCTCTTCCAGGTAGGGCGGGAACCATCCCGCCGAGACCATGACCAGGACGCGCGGCCGGCGCTTCGCGCGCGTCCGCTCCGTGGTCGGATGCGCACGCTCCGAGCTGTCCGTCACTCCGCCATGGTGACAAGCCGGGGAGGTCCCCGACAAGGGGACCAAACCCTGACGGCGGCAACTCCCCACCAGTGCGATACTTGCCGATCGTGGTGTCCGTGGTCATCCCAGCGCACAATGAGGCCGGCGTCGTCGGACGTCTGCTCAGCGGTCTGCTCGCCGACGCCGAGCCGGGCGAGTTCGAGGTCTGGGTCGTCGCCAACGGCTGCACCGACGACACAGCCGGCATCGCCTCCGGCTTCGGGCCGGATGTGCGCGTCCTGGTCAGCTCGAAGGCCGACAAGCACGCCGCCATGCGGCTGGCCGATGAGCACGCTAAGAGTTTTCCCCGGCTGTATGTGGATGCTGATGTCGAGCTGGACACCGCGGGCGCCCGGGCCCTCGCGGCTGCGTTCGACGCGCCGGACGTGCTCGCCGCCGGCCCCGAGCGGGGCTGGCCGGCCGAGCGACGTCCCTGGACCGTTCGGTGGTTCTACGACGTCTGGCATGCTCTGCCGGTGGTTCGCGACGGGCTGTTCGGGCGCGGGGTCGTCGCGGTTTCGAGCGACGGCCACGATCAACTGCGCTCCCTGCCTCCGCTACTAGGCGATGACCTGGCCGCGTCTCTCGCCTTCGCTCCTGAACACCGGCGCGTCGTTCCAGGGGCGGTCGCTGTGATCCATCCGCCGCGCACTCTCTCGGCATTACTCCGTATCCGCACGCGCGCGCTGGTGTCCACGACTCAGGCCTCGACCAACGGCGAACTCGCGGCGGCCTCGGATTCCGCCCGCACTTCCCTGTCCGACTTGCGCACCATCGCTCTCAGGCATCCGGTGCCGAACGCTCCAAAAGTCTTGTGGTTCCTCGCGATCACCGTTGTCACCAGGCTTCGCGCCCGCCGTGCCGTCCGCGCCGGGGACTTCCGGACCTGGCAGCGTGACGACACCACCCGGTGACCCGCGATCCACGTGTCAGTCGGCTGATTCCCGGCTACGCTCGTCCAAAGGGGGAGGGAACTCATGACGAATGGTGCGCAGCCGCACGCCGTCCTGGTGCTGTTGAACCTGCCGGTGCCCGACGACCAGCGCGCTTGGTCACAGGCCCTGGCGCTGCGCGATGACGGTGCGCGCGTCACGGTGGTGTGCCCGGCCATCCGCGGCCGCCGCCCCGGGAGCGAACGCGTCGACGGCATCTCGATCGTGCGGTTCGCCTCCTTCGAGGGGCAGGGCGCTCTCGCCACCGCGGCTGAAGGCGTCTGGACCGCCGCCGCGGCGGCTCGTGCCGTTCGCAGGGCCCTGCGCGGCTCCAAGGGCGGACGCCGGATGCTGCAGATCGGGAACCCGCCGGACCTGCTCTTCCCGCTGGCCGGCTGGGCCCGCCGTCACGGCGTCCGCACCGTGTACGACCAGCGGGACGTCGTTCCCGTGCTGGCTGCCTCCCGCGCCGGTTTCAGCAGGCTGACGCCCGTCTTCCTGGGTGCCGAGCGCCGCATGATCGCCGCCTCGGACGTCGTGATCACCCCCAGCGAGGAGCAGCGGAGCCGCATCGCGCAGCTCTACGACCGCGACGCGATCATCATCCGCACCGCAGAGGTTTCCCCTACGCCCACCACGCGCTCAACCGCCGATCCCGCCGCCGACGCGGAGCCCGAGTCGACCTCTGCCGCCCTCACACTCGGCTACCTGGGCGTCATCGGCGAACAGGACGGCCTCACCGACCTCCTGGACGCGATCGCCCTCCTGCGCGCCGACGGCACCACGGACTTCCATCTCGAAGTAGCCGGCGACGGCCCCGCCCTTCCGGCCGCGCGCACCCACGCCACCCGCTTGGGCCTGGACGACATCGTCACGTTCCACGGCTGGCTCGGCCCCGGCGAGGTCGACACGTTCCTCGGCCGCATCGACGCCATGACGGTCCCCGACCCCGACAACCCGTTCAACCACTTCTGCGCCATGAACAAGGTGACCCATGCGATGGCGCGCGCGATCCCCCTGGCCCTGCGTCCGCTCCGCGAAAACACCCGCCTGGTGGCCCCGCACGCCTACACCGCCACCGACATGACCATCCGCGCCTTCGCCGACGCGATAGCCATGCTGCTCAAGGACACGCCCGAGTCCCGCGCGGCCATAGCCGCCGCCGCCCGCACTCTCTTCGAGGCGGAGCACTCCTGGGCTCAGTACGCGCCGCGATACGTGGAGACGGTTTCGCCGGCGCGGAGATGACGAAACCCGGCCTGGAGAATCCTCCAGACCGGGCATCGCGCCGAGCCGCGGTCAGCCGAGGGTGGTGACGCCCGCCCACGCCGCCTGGTTCGCCACGTTCCGCGGCAGTCCGAAACCGCCGCCGGCCAGACCGGGCAGCACGAACAGGTCCCCGTTCTTGTGCACCGCCCAGATATCCGCCACACCGTCGCCGGTGACGTCACCCTTCGCGATCGCCTGCGGGAAGTTCCTCGCCTTCAGCCCCGCGCCGGCGCACACCCGGGTCGACTCGTCACCGAAGGTGCCGTCGGGCTGGCCGGGGTAGCGCCAGATCCTGCCGGTCGCGTCATCGCGCGCGATGAGGTCGTGACCACCGCCGGCGTTGTCCACCACGCCGATGACCGTCCGGCCGCTCCACCCCGAGCCGGCGATCGCCACCGGTGCCGCGTAGCGGTCGAGCGCGACCGAGGGGAACAGGAACAGCTGGTCGCCGACCCTGCCGATGAGGTCGGCGCGCCGATGACCGGTGAGGTCGCCGGGGGACAGCAGCTGCGTGAGGGCCGGCCACTCACTCAGCCCGGACGGCGGCGAGACCAGGATCTCTTGCGTCGGGGAGAAGCCGCCGAGGCCATCACCTTGGACGTTGTAGAGGTTGCCGCTCTGGTAGATGAACAAGTCCTCGAAGATCCCCCGCGCCTCCTTGCCGCCACCGGCGACCAGCGCCCCGGTGAGGTCCACGCCCGACATGGTGCCGACGCTGGCGGCCGCGGAGCCGTCACCGCGTCCGGCGGAGAAGCGCAGCCCGCCGTCCGCGCCGACGGAGAGCAGGTCGACGTTCCCGTCGCCGTCGTAGTCCGAGTGCCGGTCCACCTGGCTCGCCCCGGCGAGGTAGAACAGGTACGAGGTCGCCGGGGAAACCGCACCCGAGGCGTCGACCGCCTCCACGGTCAGCACGTTGGTCCCCCACAGCGCCGACCGAAGCTGCGGAGTGGTCGCGGTGCCGTCGGCTCCCGCGGCGACATGCGCATTGCCACCGCCCACCATGAGTGTCCCGTTGAGTACGTAATCGAACTCCACGACCCCGCTCCCGGCCGGCACCGAGAACGTGAACGTCCCCGGCGTCCGAATGACCGATCCGGGCTCCCCCAAGGGCGGGAACACCGTCGAGCTGACAGCCGGCGCCGGCACCACATCGGCCGCCGCCTCGCCCGGCGCGGCGATCAGGACCGTGACACCCACGAACCCGGCCGCGAATATCGCGACCGCACGCCGCGTGGCAGGTGATTTCAGCACGTGATCCCCCATGTTCTGTCGATAGCTGTCCGACCGGTCGCCGGAACGCCGATAGTACTCCTCTGACCTGGGGTTCTGAAGGGTCGACCGACGCCCGGCAACCGGCGGCCGACAGGTGTCGTCGAACATTGATCCACGCCCGGCCGCAGACCGGTTCTCAGGCCTCGACGACTGCTCGGACTGCTGCCTGCTCCGCACGCCGGCAACTGTCGGCCGACCGCCGCGAGGAACACCCCGAACTGGTCAGGGTGCTTCAGGTCGAGATGAGACTTCGACTTCGACTTCGGCGACGGCCCGGCGCGTGGCCGGTTCGGTCGGTTCGATGGGCAGCCGCATCCCAACGACGAACCGCAAGAGCTGGACCTCCTTCGCGGAAAGCAGCCGATCGGCCTCCGGCAGGTGTGCGGCCAGGAGTTCTGCTGTTCTTCCGCTGGGTCGAACATACGTCAGATGCCGGAGAGCAGCGTTCAAGTCACGCCTGGCACTGTCCGCCACGGCCGGCTCGAGGTCGGCGAGCAGCATCACGTCGACAGCCAGGCGCCAGGCGCTGTCACCGGCGGCCAACAGCCGATGGCCCGCGAGACGAACCGGAACCGGCCGCGCAGGGTCCAGCATGTCCAGAAGGCGGTCGGTATCGATGGCGCCCCCTCGGGCGGCGACGACGGCCGCAGCCTGCCTGATCACCGCCGCCGAGGGATCGCCTTCCACAAGGGCAAGCATTTCGACGACGTCGATCGCGGGGGCGAGTGCCGCCAGCCCGCGAAGCGCCTCAACACGAACCCTGGCACGCCGATGGCCCACGAGACCCCGGAGCAGATGCACGTCATCAGCGGTCCCGACTTCGACAAGCCCTGCCACCGCGCCTGGAACCACGGCATCGCCACCCTCACCGAGCTGGAGCCGATAGAACTCAGCGAAGTCGACGCCGTGCGGCCTGAGGTAGAACCGTGCGGTCCCGCGGACCAGACTGCTGCGATCGGCGAGAGCCGACCGAATCGCATCGAGGTCGCCCAGACGGTTCAGCGCTTGCAGCGCCTCAGCCCGCACCAGCGGAGTTCGCGAGGAGAGCATCTGACGAGCCGCCGACAGCGAGCCGCTCTCGACAGCCAGGCGCGCGGCGTAGGCAGCGCAACGGCTGCGGACCACGATGTCGCGATCCCGAAGAGCAGCCAGGACCGCCCGCTCAAGACCCAACTCCTCGGTTTCGACAAGCACCTGATAAGCGACACGGCGTAGCCGGGTATCCGAGCTGGTCAGCAACTGAGTGACGACAGGACCGGACGCGGCCTCGGCCAGCCGCCGGGTGACCTCACCAGCCAGCCAACGACCCCGCCGCCGACCGCCGAGCAGGAACGCCATCGGAGCCAACGTCGCCAGAACAGCACCATCGGAGTCGTCCTCCAACCGACGGACAATCGCACGACGCGCCACGTCCCGAACATGCGGAACCCAATCAGCGGCCCGCATCCCGAGAACCGGCAGCGCCGCAAGCGACCCCGCCTCCGCCAAAAGACGGACCGCCCGCTCCCGAAGTCGCCCATCAGCCGAGATCGCCTCGACCACAAGCCCCGGCAGAGTATCCGATCTTACTGTCCCACTGATCGACCGACCCGACCCATCCCAACGCAGCCAGTCCCGCGCATTCTCCAGCGCAACCCAGAACCCCGGCTCAGCGGCCGCCAAGACACCCTCGACTTCCGCCATCACCGCATCGGCGGTACCGGCCGGAATCGCCATCAACAGCCGGCCTGCCGCGTCTGCATCCTTCTTCGCACCGGAGATAGCACGCTGAACGGCACGCCGAACAGCGGTAGACAACGGGTCAGACGCGCCGACTTGTGTGTTCACCCGCTCAGTGTGCGGGAACCTGCCGGGTAGCTCCCAGCTGATTACCGCGTACCGAAACGGCATGGGTCATTCCCCGTGGTAGAGACGGGGCAGAGCGACGAGTTGGATGGTGACGTCCTCGGCCGCGCGCTGCTGCAGGTCGGGCATGAAGCCGGCGCCGCTGTAGAAGATCAGGCGGGTGTCGGCGCTCTGGGCCGGATTCCGGGCACGCAGGAGATCGCGGGTTTCCTCCAGCCGGCGGAGGTGGCCCATGCCGATGGTGTCGTTCCATTTCGCTTCACCGATGGCCAGCAGACGTTCCCGGCCGGCCTCGTCACGGCCGTAGGCGGCCACGTCGACTTCGCGACCGGTGCGGGTCGCCGGATCGCTGAGAGTCCCAGACGCCACGCGGTCTGCGATGCCGCCAAGGGTGTCATGACCGGCATGCCAGCGGGTCCATTCCCGGGACAACTGCTCGAAGTGCGGCCCGAGGATCTTGGACTGGAACGTCGGCTGGACACGCTGCCAGACGCGGTCCGCACGCCCGGGACGTTCCAGATCGCCCCAGACGGGGCGCATGACCGCGTGGTAAAAGGAGACGAGTGGTTCGGCGATGCGATAGGACGAGCGGTTCCTGCGGAACGCGTCCTCCTCGTGGGTGATCATTCCCACGTCCTGGAGGACCGACAGAGGATGGGCGAGGTCCGTGGATTTGCGGCCCAGGTAGTCGGCGATGCCGCCGCGGTTTGCGTTGCCATTGGCGATGGCGGCCAGGACCGAGTGGTACAGCGCTGTGTCGTGCAGGTCCGGCTCCTCGGCCAGCAGGTAGCGGGCCTCACGGAACAACGGCCGGCCAGGGTTCAGCACGGCGCGGACCACCCAGGAGTCGAAGTCTTCCGGGCCTGCCGGGGAGTCACCTTGGGCGAACTCGCGCCGGTAGGCCGGTGTTCCGCCGAGGATCGAGTGGGTCAGGGCCGCGGTGCGCTCATCGGCGATGTCCCAGAATCGGGCTGCGAGCCGGTAGTCGAGGGTGGGGACGATCAGATCGAGGCCTGCCCGCCCGCGCAGCGGGGCGTTCCCGGCCAGCAGCTTGCCCATGAACGAAAGCGCCGACCCGCACAGCAACAGACGCACGGGGGTGTTCGAGTGCTGGGCTGCCGGGTCCAGGGCACGCTGGATGATCGACGGCAGTGCCGGGGAAGCCTTGGCCAGAAATGGAAACTCGTCGATCACGACGACTTTTGGCCCGTCCGCCGCGATCCGCATGAGCCGGGCGATCGCCTCATCCCAGTCTGCGAACCGGAACGGCGTCGGCTCGTCCAAGTGCCGGGCCAGCGCCTGCCCGAACTGCCCGAGGGCGTCTGCTTCGGTGGTCTCCGTCGCGGTGAACATAAACCCGCCGGTCGCACGGGAGATCGCATCAAGCAGGAACGTCTTGCCCTGCCGCCGCCGCCCGGACACCACCCCGAGCGTGGCCCGGGGCTCGGCGTACGTCGCGAACCGGACCAACTCCGCCCATTCGAAGTCCCGATCGAACATCTCAGCGGGCTTGGCCAGACGGGCCATGTCCATCACGCCTCCACGTAGGATAGGTGCAGCTATAATAACGCAACCTATCCATCAGACCCCCTCCCCCTCCCCCGTACGAGTGATGATCGCCAGACCGGACGCACAGATCGGCCAACCTGGTTCTTCGACGACACCACAATGATCACAAGCCGTGACGATATCGGTGACACCGCCGCAGACCATTGAGCGATCGGAGTGCGATGCCTGGGACGCCGAAAGCAGCACAGCGAGAAGCGGCGGCCGTCGCCATGCACAAGCTCCCACAGGTGACAGTGCTGTTCTGGGCGCTGAAGACGGTCGCGGTGACGCTCGGCGAGACGGCCGGCGACCTGCTGGGCATCACCGCCGGGCTCGGCTACGCCACCACCGCCATCGGATTCGCAGTCTTCTTCCTGGCCGTCGCGACCGCCCAGTTGCGCGCCCGGCGCTTCCATCCCGTGCTGTATTGGGCCGTGGTGCTGGGCACCAGCATGGTCGGCACCGAGGTCTCCGACTTCCTCAACCGCGGCTTCGGCCACGGCAGCGCCCCGGACGGCATCGGCTACGGCTGGGGCGCGCTCGGGTTGACGTGCGTGCTCGGCGTGGTCTTCCTGGCCTGGTGGCGTACCGGTCTGCCCTTCGACGTGGAGAACATCTCCAGCCGCCGCGGCGAGGTGTTGTACTGGACGGCGATCCTGGCCTCGAACACGCTGGGCACCTCCACCGGGGACTGGCTCTCCGACGACACCGGCCTGGGCTTCGGCAACGCCTTCCTGCTCATCGCCACCCTGCTGCTGCTCCTGCTCGCGGCACATTATCTGACACCGATCAACAGCACCATCCTGTTCTGGTCGGCATTCGTCCTCACCCGACCGCTTGGCGCGGCCGGCGGCGACGCACTGACCAAGCCGGTCATTTCCGGCGGCCTGGGCTGGGGCACCGTCGGCGGCTCCGCCGCGCTGTGCGCCGTACTGCTGGCGCTGATCGCGTATCAGGTGCGGTTCACGGTTCGTATGCCTTTCGGAACAGGCGGACCGAGCGATTCGGCCCTGGCCTCCAGCTACGACGAGCCCCGTGAAGCGTTGATCAGACGAAAATGAGATCGAACCCTGTGAAACCACGAGCTTGCACCCAGCGAACGTGGGTTCGTGCCGTTATGCAGCCGTCCGTATCTCGGCCGAAGCCCTCCGCGTATAGCGACGAGCGACGCTGCGGCCTGCGGATTTCACTGCACTACGCCAGCTGTGGCAACCGAGGCACCGATCGGCTGGCCATGAAGTCGGCTCCCGGAGAAGTTCACCTGGACGGACACCGCCAGGACGAGGTCTGTCACGATGGCGTGGAACGCGGCGTCGATCTCCTCGCGACCCGCGCCGTCCACCCAACAGCGGCGGGTCTGAGCGGCTACACGGTGCGTGCCGGGCTCGTAGTCCCAATGCGACGCTTGTGCTCCCCGCTACGGCGTGCCTGGCGGAAGCCACCTCCGCAATTGGTCAATCTGAGCCGTCGCCGCGTCGACATGCCAGAGCTTGAGCTTCTTGTCCCAGTCGGCGCCAAAGGATCGCTTGGCGACGTCCTTCTCCTCGAACGGAACCTTGAGATATAGGCGCCCATTGACAACGACGCCGGGGGCTGGGGCCGATCCGGACGGCGTGGCCGCCGCGGATGCGGTGTCGTCGACTGAATCAGAGCCCCGCGGCGGCCACGGACGAGCGGGCCGGTCCTTCCTCGCTTGCTCGACGATCCGTCGCACCTGGGCACAGGACTCCGGACTGGTGATCCGCATCATCAGGTCCGTGGACCCCGTATGGGACAGTAGATTCAGCGATCCGTGCCAGAGCACTGTTTCATCGATGATGACGACCTTCTCATGCATACGTTCCCGGTCCCGGGTCTCAACCCGGCACCCGGCCTCCTTCAGGACATCGTGCTGGGCGATGAGTTCCTTCTTGCCTTCATGAGTGCGCGTGTACACAACAACGTCGACACCGGCGGCTACCCGCGCGGCCAGCCTCTTGGCCCATCGCCGCACGGGAACCGGGCTAAGGAAGGCGCAGTAGATATCGATGCGCCGTTCCGCTCGCTCGATGTCCCACTCGACGGCTCGCCGCACCTCGTCGGCAGGGAAGAACGCCGGCCGTGCGAGCTCATCCGCGTTCAGCCCGTGCAGATCGGCCGCGCTACGGATCGGCACCAGTTCGTCGACGGAGAGGTGCTGCACACCGGGGTCCCCCCGCAGGTGCTCGAGCATGACGGAGACTTCGCTGCCGGGCGGCAGCTTTCGGCTCAGGAAGTCGACGTCGGCGACGACGACCAGATGGTCCCTGGCCCGGCTCACCGCCACATTGAGCAGACGGCAGGTGGTCGACGTCAGCCCGGTGTGCTCCCAAAAGTATCCGATCGACTTGCCGATGCCGGCCACTGTGTCGAGGACAACGATCCCGCGTTCGCTGCCCTGGAAACGATGGACGGTGTCGACGAGGTCCTCGTACTCATCGCCGAAGCGGTACTTCAGACTCGATGTCAGTGCTCTGGTCTGGTTCTTGTAAGGGGCGATTATCGCCATCCGGGCAGCAGCCGACTCGGCAGCCCTCGGATGCTTCCGTCCGGGAAGGACGCCGTCGTACTGCAGCCCCCGGATGAGCTCGTGGATGACGGCCTCGTGGACCGGGTTGGACTTGTGGTCGCGGCCGTCGAGGCATCGTCCCGAGGTGTCGATGAGGACGATGGCGCGCTCGATCAACGGAGACCGAGGTAGCCCGCTGCCGTCTGACCGGCCGGTCGTCAGCGGTGCGTCGGGGTAGGCGACCTTGTTGACAAGCCCGCAGATCGCCGGACGCATCCGGTATTGCGTGTCCAGGACGACGAGCCGGGCATCGCCGAGCCGGGCCCGGCCGGAATCGTCAACCAGTCCTGCGGCGTGGAACGCGTCCCGGTTGGTCCATTCCGCTGACAGCGATCTCTCTGCCGGTTTCGCTCTTCGGCTCCCAGAGCCCTTCGTGATCGCGGGCAACTGGCGGAAGTCCCCGGCGACGACGATCCGACGGGTCGCCAGCCCTGCGGCCAGCCAAGCGGACGGTAGGTCAACCATGCCGGCCTCGTCGATGACGACGACGTCGACGCGGTCCATGAGCTTCCTGGACTGGACCGCCTTCGCGACAGTGGCGCCGAGCACACGGCAGCAGGAGCGTACTGAGTCCGTGACAGCGCGGCGTTCGTCTTCCCAGGCTGTGAGTTTCCGCTTCATCTCCTCTTCGCGCCGCAAGAGTACGGCGAGCGGTTCGATGTCCTTGACCAGTGCTGCGGCGAACGGCAACTTGAGCTCGATGTCGCTGATCGTCCTCTGCGCGTCCGCCGCCTCGTCCTTCCAGGCCTGGTGATGGGCTGAAGCCGTGGCCCACGCAGCTTCAAGGGTCTGCAGCCCGAGGCGCAGGCCGTCCAGCTGCTTGGCTTTCCGATTCGCCATGAGGCCGGACGGCTCGCCGATGCGGGCGATCTCGGCCTTGGCCCCGTACCGTTTCGCGTCATTGACGCGAATGGTTTCGCCAGTTACGGCGACCTGCTCTTCGGCTTGGCGCAGTCGTGACCGGAGCGACTCCAGTTCGGCGTTCAGGCGCAGAGCTTCTCGATGCGAGGCGACGCCAGCGCAAACCTCCTTCAGGGCACGTTCCATCGACGCGATGCGTTCGGCCAGCTCCGCGGAGAGCCTGGCGACGATCAGATCGGTGTCGACGCGATCCCCGAACTTCTCCTTCAGCGCAGCGACGGCCATTTCGCCTGATCGCTGCACGAGCCCGGCCTCGAAACCCGGCTCCGATTCCAGGAGCCCACAGATCCGCAACAGCGCCTGGTCGACAGCGATGTGTGTCGGAGCGAGAAAGAGCACCGTCTGCCCCAGACGGTGGCAGCCCTCGACGATGCGCGCGACCACGTCAGTCTTTCCCGTGCCCGGCGGTCCCCAGATAAACGTGGCCTCGGCGGACAAGGCCTGCTCCAGTGCCTCTCGCTGCCGCGGATTCAGCTGGAGATCCGCGTAGCCCGCGAACAGCGAAGCGGCGTTGACCGGAGTGCCTCGTCGAGGGGCACCTCGGCCTACTATCCAGCCGGCTGCCGTGAGGTTGAGTTCATTTCCCTCCTGCCCTACGGACTCCAACCGCTCGGCGACGGCCGCCCAGGTCGTGGAATCGTCCCGGCGAAGCTGTACGGGGCCGACACATCCACCGAGATCCGCAGCAGTCTGGACCCGGACTTTGCCGTCAGGCAACACCGCGGCTGTGGCGGGTGTCCACAGCCCTCTCGAGTTGGACGGTCGCACCAAAAGTGGAATGCCGCCGAATTCGACACGCCAACGATTGCAGGAAAAGACATACTCCCACTGCGACGTGTCGCCTCCGACTCGCGTGCCCGTGTTC
>JAEKKI010000075.1 GCA_019510485.1 Catenulisporales bacterium | reverse complement strand
GCACTTCGGCATCCGCGAGCACGCGATGGGCTCGATCCTGAACGGCATCGCGGTGCACGGCAACACCCTGCCGTTCGGCGGCACCTTCCTGGTGTTCTCCGACTACATGCGCCCGGCGGTGCGACTCGCGGCCCTGATGCAGCTGCCGGTGACCTACGTCTGGACGCACGACTCGATCGGCCTGGGCGAGGACGGCCCGACCCACCAGCCGGTGGAGCACGTGGCCGCGCTGCGCCTGATCCCGGGCATGACCGTGGTGCGCCCCGGTGACGCCAACGAGACCGTCGGCGCCTGGAAGGCCCTGATGGAGAGGCACACCGCGGCCGCCGGCCGGGGGCCGGTGGGCGTGGCGCTGACCCGGCAGAACATCCCGACCTTCGACCACGAGGCGCTGGGCTCGGCGCTGGAGGCGGTCGAGGGCACGGCCAAGGGCGGCTACGTGCTGGCCGAGGCCACCGGCGGCGTCCCGAAGGTGATCCTCATCGGCACCGGCTCGGAGGTGCAGCTCGCGGTCAAGGCGCGGGAGGCGCTGGAGGCCGACGGCATCCCGACCCGCGTGGTGTCGATGCCGTGCACCGAATGGTTCGACGCGCAGGACGCGGGTTACAAGGAGTCGGTGCTGCCGACCGCGGTGAAGGCCCGCGTGTCGGTCGAGGCCGGGGTGAAGACCGGCTGGGAGAAGTACGTCGGCGACGCCGGCCGCAGCGTGTCACTGGAGCACTTCGGGGCGTCGGCGGACTACCAGACGCTCTACCGCGAGTTCGGCATCACGGCTGAAGCCGTCGAAACGGCCGCCCGGGAATCCCTGGCCGCCGCGGGCGCTTGAAATTCAGTGTGAAGAGGGAGAAGACGAGATGACGAACAAGAACCTGGACACACTCTCCGGCGCGGGCGTGTCGATCTGGCTGGACGACATGTCCCGCAAGCGGCTGAAGACCGGCAACCTGGCCGACCTGATCTCGCAGAAGAACGTCGTGGGCGTCACCACGAACCCGACGATCTTCCAGAAGGCGATCGTCGGCTCGGAGGTCTACACCGAGCAGCTCAAGGACCTCGCGGTGCGCGGCGTGACCGTCGAGGAGGCGCTCCGCATGATCACGACCGCGGACGTGCGCGAGGCCGCCGACGTGCTGCGCCCGGTCTACGACGCCACCGCCGGCCAGGACGGCCGGGTCTCGATCGAGGTCGACCCGCGCCTGGCGCACCACACCGAGGCCACCGTCGCCGAGGCCAAGCAGCTGTGGTGGCTGGTCGACCGGGAGAACCTGTTCATCAAGATCCCGGCCACCCGCGCGGGCCTGCCGGCCATCACCGAGACGCTGGCCGCCGGCATCAGCGTGAACGTGACGCTGATCTTCTCGCTGGACCGCTACCGCGAGGTGATGGACGCCTTCCTGGCCGGCCTGGAGCAGGCCAAGGACAACGGCCACGACCTGGGCAAGATGGCCTCGGTCGCGTCCTTCTTCGTGTCCCGCGTGGACACCGAGATCGACAAGCGCCTGGACAAGCTCGGCAACGCCGAGCTCAAGGGCAAGGCCGGCGTGGCCAACGCCCGCCTGGCGTTCGAGGCCTACGAGGAGGTCTTCTCCGGCGAGCGCTGGTCGGCCCTGGAGCTGGCCGGCGCCAAGCCGCAGCGTCCGCTGTGGGCGTCCACCGGCGTGAAGGACCCGGCGTACCCGGACACGATGTACGTGGACGACCTGATCGTGCACGGCGTCGTGAACACCATGCCGGAGGCCACCCTGGACGCCGAGGCCGACCACGGCAAGCCGAGTGCGGACTCGATCCACGGCACGTATGAGGAGTCGAAGAAGCTCCTGGCCGACCTCGAAGCGGCCGGCGTCTCCTACGACGACGTCGTACAGGTGCTGGAGGACGAGGGCGTGGAGAAGTTCGAGGTCTCCTGGAAGGAGCTGCTCGACGCGGTCCAAGGCGAACTGGACCGGCTGAAGTGACGGACAAGAGCCACCTCGGCTTCCAACTGTCGCAAGCCGAGAAGGCGCAGCTCGCGCACGAGTCGGCGCCGGAGGGACTGGTCGCCAACCCGCTGCGGGACGCCGCCGACCGCCGGCTGCCGCGCATCGCCGGGCCCTGCGGCCTGGTGATCTTCGGCGTCACCGGCGACCTGGCCCGCAAGAAGCTGATGCCGGCCATCTACGACCTGGCGAACCGGGGGCTGCTGCCCCCGGGCTTCGCCCTGGTCGGGTTCGCCCGGCGGGACTGGGCCGACCAGGACTTCGCCGAGGAAGTGCACCAGGCGGTCAAGGAGCACGCGCGGACGCCGTACCGCGAGGAGGTGTGGCGCCAGCTCTCCGAGGGCTTCCGCTTCGTCTCCGGCGAGTTCGGCGACAAGCAGGCGTTCACGGAGCTGAAGGAGACCATCGAGAAGCTCGACGCCGAGCGCGGGACGAACGGCAACCACGCGTTCTACCTCTCGGTGCCGCCGAAGTTCTTCCCCGGCGTGGTCGAGCAGCTCCACGAGGTCGGCCTGGACCAGGGCCCGGAGGGCTCCTGGCGCCGGGTGATCATCGAGAAGCCGTTCGGCCACGACCTGGCCTCGGCCCGTGAGCTGAACGCGATCGTGGACGCGGTGTTCCCGCCCAAGGCGGTGTTCCGCATCGACCACTACCTGGGCAAGGAGACGGTCCAGAACATCCTGGCGCTGCGCTTCGCCAACGAGATGTTCGAGCCGATCTGGACCCGGGACCACGTGGACCACGTGCAGATCACCATGGCCGAGGACATCGGCATCGGCGGCCGGGCCGGGTACTACGACGGCATCGGCGCGGCGCGCGACGTCATCCAGAACCACCTGCTGCAGCTGCTGGCGCTCACCGCGATGGAGGAGCCGGTGTCCTTCGACGCCGACGCCATCGCCGCGGAGAAGACCAAGGTGCTCTCGGCCGTCCGGCTGCCGGACGACCTGGAGACCTATAGCGTGCGCGGCCAGTACGCGGCCGGGTGGCAGGGCGGTGAGAAGGTGATCGGGTACCTCCAGGAGGACGGCATCGCGCCGAGCTCCACCACCGACACCTACGCCGCGGTGAAGCTGGAGGTGAACACCCGCCGCTGGGCCGGCGTGCCGTTCTACCTGCGCACCGGCAAGCGGCTGGGACGGCGGGTCACCGAGATCGCGGTGGTGTTCAAGCGTTCCCCGTTCCTGCCGTTCACCCCCACGCAGACCGAGGAGCTGGGGCAGAACGCCCTGGTGATCCGGGTGCAGCCGGACGAGGGCGTGACGGTCCGCTTCGG
>JAEKKI010000195.1 GCA_019510485.1 Catenulisporales bacterium | reverse complement strand
CCCTCGTCGTTCAACTACGACAACACGATCGTGCCCGGCTTCTCGCCCGGCTTCATCGGCAGTGTGATGCAGCATGCCGTGTTGCCGGCGGCCACGCTGCTGATCACCTCGATCGGCGGGTGGGTGCTGACCATGCGGAACAACATGATCACCACGCTGGCCGAGGACTACATCCGGATGGGGCGGGCCAAGGGTCTGTCGGACCGGCGGGTGATGTACAACTACGCGGCGCGTAACGCGTTCCTGCCGAACCTGTCCGGGTTCGCGATGTCGATCGGCTTCGTGCTGACCGGCGCGATCCTGGTGGAGCGGATCTTCAACTATCCGGGGCTCGGCTACCAGCTGTACAACGCGGTCAACAGCATCGACTACCCGATGATGCAGGCGCTGTTCCTGCTGTTCACGGTGGCCGTGCTCGGCGCGATCCTGGTGTGCGACCTGCTCACGGTCTGGCTCGACCCGCGGACCCGGGCGAAGGGGTGAGGAAATGACGACTCTGATATCCCCGCCGGACGCGGTCGCGCCGATCCGGGTGAAGCGGCCCGGCGGCGGCGTGTGGCGCTCGTTCCTGTCCAACCGCAAGGCGAACTTCGGGTTCGGGCTGTTCGTGCTGCTGCTGCTGATGGCGGTGTTCCCGTCGCTGTTCACCGGCGTGAGCGATCCGACCGCGCCGGCCCGCTACCTGCCGCGGCTCCCGCCGTCCGGCGATCACTGGCTCGGCACGACGTCGCTGGGCCAGGACGTCTGGGCGCTGTTCGTCTACGGCGCCCGGGAGCCGCTGATCATCGCGGTGGTGGCCGGCGGGCTGGCGACGCTGCTGTCGGTGCTGGTCGGCGTTTCGGCGGCCTATCTCGGCGGCTTCGCGGACGAGGTGCTCTCGTTCGTCACCAACGTGGTGCTGGTCATCCCGACGTTCCCGCTGGTGATCGTGCTCTCGGCGTACTCCGGCAAGCCGACGCTGACCGTCATGGTGGCCGTGCTGGTGGTCACCGGCTGGTCCTACGGCGCCAACCAGCTGCGCTCGCAGGCGCTGTCGCTGCGCAACCGGGACTTCCTGGAGTCGGCGCGGGTCCGCGGCGAGCGCCGCTCCTACATCATCGTCTTCGAGATGCTGCCGACGATGGTCTCGCTGATCATCGCCAACTTCCTGGGCGCCGCGCTGTTCTCGGTGCTGAACGCCGCCGGCTTGCAGTTCCTGGGGCTCGGCGACCCGAACTCGGACAGCTGGGGGACGATGCTCTACTGGGCCGACTCGCAGTCCGCTCTGGAGAACGGCGCCCGGTGGTGGGCCATCGCCCCGGCGCTCGGCATCGCGGCGCTGGGCGTCGCGTTCGCCCTGATGAACTACGCCTTCGACGAGATCAGCAACCCGGCTCTGCGGCCGGTGAGGAGGCAGCGTGCCCAGAAGCTCGCGAAACGGTTCCGGTCTCGGCCGGCCGCCGTCGGCAGCGCTGTGGGAGGTGAGTGAGCCGATGCCGGAGCCGATGGATCCCGGCGCCCTGCTGGAAGTCAGAGGGCTGCGGGTTGAGTACGCGACGTCTTCCGGGTCGGTGTCCGCGGTGGCCGACGTGGATCTGAAGCTGGCCAAGGGCGAGTTCCTGGGCGTGGTCGGGGAGTCCGGCTGCGGCAAGTCCACGATGCTGTTCGGCATCGCGCAGTTGCTGAACCCGCCGGCCTCGGTCACCGCGGGCGAGGTGTGGTTCAAGGGCGAGAACCTGGTGGCGCTGACCGCCAAGAGCCTGAACGCGTTGCGCTGGCGGGACTTCTCGGTGGTGATGCAGAGCGCGATGAACGCCCTGAACCCGGTGCACACCATCGGATACCAGTTCCGGGACGCGATCAAGGCGCACGCCAAGTGGTCCGACACCCAGATCCGGGTGCGGTCGGCGGAGGTGCTGCAGCTGGTCGGAATCGATCCGGTGCACTTGAAGTCGTACCCGCACCAGCTCTCCGGCGGCATGCGGCAGCGCGCGATGATCGCCATGGCGCTGCTGTTCACCCCGGACCTGATCGTCATGGACGAGCCGACGTCCGCGCTCGACGTGGTGGCGCAGCGCTCGCTGATGGCGCAGATCAAGGAGCTGCAACGGCAGCTCGGCTTCGCGGTGATCTTCGTCACCCACGACATGTCGCTGGTCAGCCACTTCTCCGACCGGCTGATGGTGATGTACGCCGGGCAGGTCGTGGAACTGGGTTCCACTCGCGCGGTGTTCGATGATCCGGCGCACCCGTATAGCAAAGGCTTGCTGGACGCGTTCCCGTCGATCCGGGGTGAGAAGAAGCGGCTGACCGGGATTCCGGGCGCCCCGCCGAACTTGGCCAAGCCGCCTTCCGGCTGTCGCTTCCATCCGCGCTGTCCGGTGGCGATGGACCGTTGCCGTCAGGACGAGCCGGAGCTGTACCCCGTCGGGATGGCGCAGGCGCGCTGTCTGCTGCACGACCCGGCCCCGGCGGCCGTGAAGGTGGAGGTCGAGTCGTGAGCCAGGACACCGCGACCGGAGTCGGATATGCGGCCGGCGCTGTCGCCGGAGGCGGCGAACTGCTGCGTACCGTCGATCTGACGCGGCACTTCAAGCTCGGCGCCGGCTTCGCCCGCAAGACGCTGCACGCCGTCGACGAGGTGAACCTGACGATCAACCGCCGCGAGATCGTGGCGCTGGTCGGGGAGTCCGGCAGCGGCAAGTCGACCATCGCGCGCCTGCTGGCGCAGGTCTACAAGCCCACCTCCGGCGAGATCCTCTTCGAGGGCAGGGCCCTGAGTTCGCTGCGCGGACGCAAGGAGCAGCTGGCGTACCGCAGCGACGTGCCGATGGTGTTCCAGGACCCCTTCGCGTCGCTGAACCCGGCGTACCGCGTGTCGCACGGGATCATGCGCGGCCTGAAACTGCACCGCACAGAGCTGTCGGCGGCACAGCGGATCGAGGAGGCCGAGCGGGTGGTGGAGGCGGTCGGACTGAATCCGGCCGCTGAGATCCTGGAGCGGTATCCGTACGAGCTGTCCGGTGGGCAGCGCCAGCGCATCGGCTTCGCGCAGGCGCTGGCCTACCGCCCGAAGCTGATCCTGGCCGACGAGCCGGTGTCGATGCTGGACGTGTCGATCCGCATCGGGCTGCTGAACGTGATGGCCGACCTGCGCGAGAGCGAGGGCGTGTCGTTCCTGTACATCACGCACGACATCGCCAGCGCGCGCTACGTGTGCGACCGGGTGATGGTGATGTACGGCGGCCACATCGTGGAGGCCGGCCCGACCGAGGATGTTCTGCAGGAACCGAAGCATCCTTACACGCAGCTGCTGCTGTCGGCGGTCCCGGACCCGCGCGCGCCGCTGGCGGTGGACGTCGAGACGGCGAAGGCCGAGCCGCCGAAGGTGATCGACCCGCCGGCCGGCTGCCGGTTCCGGGACCGCTGTCCGCTGGCCGAGCAGGTCTGCCATGAGTTGACACCGAAGCTGGTGGAGCTGGCTCCGGGGCATGAGGCCGCCTGTCATGTGGCGCACCGGGCGGGGGTGATGGCCGGGTAAGGCGGGCAGGCGCTGGTTCGGCCACGTCGCCGCCCGCTGGGGTGCGGGTCTTGGGGGCGGGGTCCGGGCGATCGGTCCGTGCCGCGAACCTCACCCCGCAGCCGTCTCCGTGCCCCCGTTCGGCTCCTGCGCCGCTTGCCAGGCCTCGAACACCAGCCGCCGCACCGTCCCGACACCCGATGCGAGCGCTCCCTGGAGTACCGCGTTCGCGCCCAGCTCCGAGGCCGCCAGTTCCGGCACCAGCGGCGTCATCTGATCCAGGGCCCGGCGTAACGGTCCCAGCAGCAAGTCGGCGCTGTCGCCGATGCCGCCGCCGAGGACCACCAGTTCCGGATCGATGACCGCTGAGATGGCGGCCACCGCGTGCGCCAGGCGTTCGGCTTCGCGGCGGACGACTTCGAGGGCTGTTTCGCTGCCGGCCCGGGCCGCGAGGAAGACCTGCTTGGCCGAATCCGTGTCCACCAGGCCGAGTTCGCGGGCGGTGGCGACCACCGAGTCGGCGGCGACGGCGTCCTCCAGCGGGCCGCGGGTGCGAGCCCGGTCCTTGTTCTCGGTGCCGTAGGGCAGGTAGCCGATCTCGCCGGCCGCGCCGCGGGCGCCGGAGAACAGGCGGCCGTCGACGACGATGCCGGCGCCCAGGCCCGTGCCGATTAGGAGATACACGAACAGGCCGCGGCCCCGGCCGGCCCCGGCGGCGTATTCGCCGAGCGCCGCCAGGTTCGCGTCGTTCAGCAGCTCCAGGCCGGTGCCGAGTTCCGCCGCCAGCCGGTCGGTGACCTCGCGGCGGCCCCAGCCCGGCAGGTTCACCGCGTAGCGCAGCTCGTTCGTGGCCGTGTCGACGACGCCGGGGCTGCCCACCACCGTGTGCAGGACCTGCGACCATCGCACGCCCGCCTCAGTGCACGCCCGCCGGGTCTGCGCCAGGATCGCGTCCACGATGCCGTCGGCGTCCGCGGCGGCGTTCGGCTCGTCGGCGCGGCCGACCACGGTGCCGTCCAGATCGGCCAGGCCGACCCGGATCCAGCTGCGGCCGACGTCCACGCCGAAGGCGTAGCCGGCGGTCGGGTCGGCCTCGTACAGCACCGGCGAGCGGCCGCGCCCGGCCACCGCCTGCTTGCCGATCTCGCGGACCAGGCCGCCGTGCTCCAGCCGGCCCAGGGCGGTGGACACCGTCGGCTTGGACAGGCCGGTGAGGCGGGCGAGCTCCGCGCGGGACGTGGCGCCGTCGGCGCGCAGCCGGTCCAGGAGGAGCCGCTCGTTGTTGGTGCGCAGGACGCTGCGGTTCCAGGCGGACTCCACGGTCTCGCGGGCTCCTTCGGCTCGGTCGGTCATCTCGGTCAGCCGGGTCAGTCGGCCGATGGCGGTCTGGTGCTGGGACGTGCGGTCTCGATGGTCGAGATTAGCCCTTCGGCGACCTTGTCGGTGTCCGGCGCTACCTTCGGAGCATGACCTCCACCGCCCAAATGTACGGCTATGTCCGGGCCTCCAGCCTCGGCCCGGACGGCCTGCTGGACCTGCAGACCTCCGGTGGCACCACCACCGTGGGGCCGACGGCGCACCCGCGCTTCTTCTCCGGCTTCCTCGGCGAGGCCGAGCCCGCGGCGGCCGCGCTGCTCGGCGTCGCCAACGTCGCGCAGGCGCGCTACTGGCGGCCGAACCTGGCGGCGCTGCGCGATCCGGTCGTGACCTGCAACGGCGACCGGCTGCGCTTCGAGTCGTTCTCCGGCTGCTGCGGCGTCTACGCGCGGCTGGACGTCCTGGAGGCGGGCATGGACGGCACCGCGCTGGACCGCGGGACGACCAATGTGGACGTCAACAACGAGCTCCGGCTGGCGCTGGCCCGGGTCCGCGGCGGCGATCCGCTGAAGCTCGAGGTGGGGCCCGAGGGGTTGGAGGCCACCACTTTCGACGGCACCGTCGTGGAGCGCAAGGTGCCGCTGCCGGCGCGCTGGCTGCGCGGCTTCGCCGAGGTGCAGGCCGTCACGTCCGGCTACGACCTGCGCGCCGAGTTGCGGGCGGCCGATGCCGCGCGCTTCCTGCGTTCACTGCCGAGCGCGCCGCGCGGCGTGCAGTGGCTGGTGCCGGCCGGCCGGACATTGCGGCTCGCGGCCACGGCGGGTCCCGGCGCGGTCTGCCTGGCCGGTCCGCAGCGTCTCAAGGAACTGCTTCCGCTGCTGCGCTTCGGCGGTGCGCTGCGCGTCTACGGCCCGAACGTGGCGCGCGGCGCGGGTCCGGTGTCCTCGGTGTGGCAACTGGATCTGCCCGGGATGCGGCTGGTGCTGACGCTGTCGCCGGAGATCGTCCGGGGTTTCTCCGGGGAGGGCGCGGTGCTGTCCGCGCTCGCCGACGACAGTGTGATCGACGACGCCGAGACCATCAGTGCCCTGCTGGCGTTCGACGCCCGCGTGGAGCCGGACCGGCTGGCCGAGGAGTCCGGGCTGCCGGTGGCGCGGGTGCGGGCGGCACTGACGCAGCTCGGGACGGCCGGGCGCGTCGGCTACGACCATGCCGACGCTTCCTACTTCCACCGCGAGCTGCCCTATGACGCCGAGCGCGCCGCGAAGCAGAACCCCCGGTTGCGCGCCGCCCGCGATCTGCTCGACGCCGGAGCGGTGACCTGGGACGGCGCGATCGCGACCATCAAGGTCGAGGAGCACGTGCAGCGGGTGCGCGAGGCGGCCGGCGGCGCGCTGTCCTGCACGTGTCAGTGGTTTGCGAAGTATCAGGGAGGACGGGGGCCGTGCAAGCACATACTCGCGGCGGACGCCTATCGTCGTGGCGAGCGCGGGTCGATCGACTCCGCGGACGTCGACGCGGACGAGGAAGCGGTGGGAGCGCGATGACCGAGGTCGCAATATCCGGGGCGGACGGTTCGGCCGAGCGGCTGACGAAGCTGCTGGAGCGGGGCGACCCGGCCGATATCGCGGACTTCTTCGGAGGCATGACGGAGAAGGAGCGCCGGACCTTCGTCAAACCGCTGCGCGAACAGCTCAAAGCGGTGAGCTGGCGGGTCTACATCAACGACGCGCAGAACTCGGATTGGAACGGGTTCCAAAGTCGGCAGAAACGCTGCGCCCGGGCTCTGATCCCGGCGGCCCTGGCCGTCCTCGGCAGTCCGGCCGCCGTCGCGAAGTTCCTGCGAAGCGTGCAGCGTGAGATCGGGCTGAAGTCCGATCCCGACGTGGTCCGCGGGATCCTGGCCGACCGGAACCCGCCCTGGCTGGCCGAGCTGCCCGACGAGCTGACCGCGACCCTGGAGCCGAACAACAGCCTGTGGCTGGTGACCGAGGCGGCGGAGCTGGCCGGCGTGGCGCCGGCGGCGTCGCCCGGATTCGTGCGGTCCTGGGCCCTGCAGTACCAATGGCTTTATGGCAAGCCGAAGGTCGAGCTGGCGGACGACCCGTGGGTCGCCGAACTGCTCCCGCTGACGTTCGACGACGATGAGAACGACGACCTCTACGCCGACTACAGCGTCTTCCAGGAGGCGGCGTTGGAGGCGATGGCGCGGGGATCGATCGCGCGGGGCGTGGTGCTGGACGCCAGCCTGCGGCGGCTGCTGCGGGGCGGGCGGCCCGGCGCCATGCAGACTCATCTGGCGTTCTGGAACCTTCTGAAGCCGACCGATGAGGAGATCGCCGACCGGATTTCGAGCTGTATCAGTTTGCTGTCGGCGCAGAACAGCACGGTCGCGAGGACGTTTCTGGCGTCGGTGAAGAAGGCCTGCGACGCCGGCCTGGCAGATCTCGAACTCGCCTTGGAGGCGGCGTCGATCGCGGTGACGCGGTCGGAGAAGAACGTGGTCAAGACCGCGCTCGGCTGGCTCGACGCGTTGGCGACGGCCCACCCCGAGCGCGTGTCGGAGATCACCGGGGTCATCGCGACGGCTTTCGGCGCGCAGGCCGCCGATCTGCAGGAGCGCGCGGTCAAGCTGATCGGCAAGCGGGCCGAGGTCTTGGGGGAGGCGGACCGTCAGCGGCTCGCAGCTGAAGCAGGGGTCTACCTCGCACCGGACCTGGCTTCCGCGCTCGCCGGATTGCTCGGGGCGGAACAGGACGCTGCGATGGCCGATGTCGGCTACCCGGACGTCGCGCCCTATGTGCCACGGCCGCTGCCGCCGCCGATCGAGTCGCCGGCTGAGCTGGCCGAGGCGGTCGCGGCCTTGCTGTACGGCGACCCGGCCGAGGCGATGGTGTTCGAGCGGGTGCTGGAGGCGTTCGTCGCATTCGTGCGGACGGACGCCGTCGCGTTGCGGGAAGCGCTGGCGCCGGTGGTGGAGCGGCGGCGGTCGGGCTGGGAGTGGGTGCTGGAGAACTATCCGCAGACTCCGCGTCTGGCCTTGTTCCGGCTCGCCGAGGCCGCTGCCGAGCCGGAGGACAAGTGGCATCCGCATCGGGCCGGGGTGCACCAGCTGTGGTCGCGGGTGCGCAATGCCAAGGCGGGATACGCGGCGCGGCGGACCCGGACCTCGCCCGCCGACTTCCTGATCCTGCGGGCCGCCGAGATCCGGTTCGCGCTGGGGCTGCCGGATCTGCCGTCGCTGGTGTCGGTGCCGACCGCCGCGACCGGGATCATCGAGCCGGAGGTGCTGGCGGCGCGGCTGCGCGAATGTGAAGCGAAGGGCTGGGTGCCGTTGGAGGCGGACTTCCATCAGGCGCTGTTGCGGTTGCCGGCGGATTGCGGGGACGTCGGCACGGCCGGATTCGCCTCGGAGGCCGGGCGGCGCTTCGCGGCGTGGGTGGCGGGGGACCGGGCGGAGCTACCGACGTTCCAGCTGCCGGATCTGGATCCGCAAGAGCGCGATGGCGTGCGACACCGGCACGGAAGGTCGAACCCGTACTCGGACCGCGTGAAGGCTTTGCACGCCACGCATCCCAAGACGCTGCTGGACCTGGTCCCGGGCATGTGGACCGAGCCGGAGTACCAGCACGACGAATCGGATTGGGGCGTGTGCTGGCCGGCGATCCTGCCCGCGCACCCGGACCTGCCGGCGCTGTCCCTGGCCGGCGGCTGGGAGTGGAACACCGCGCAGCCGTCGCCGGAGTCGGCCATCGTGCTGGCCGAACAGGACGACCCGGTTCACGCCGGGACGCACTTCGTGATCGCGGCGCGCCTGGTCCACGAACTGGCGCCGATGCGTGCCTCGGGAGTCGACGCCGCGCTGATCCTGGCCGCGCGCGGGGTGCTGGACCCGCGGCGTCTGGCGGCGGCGTTGACCACCCGGCTCGCGGTCGAGTCCACAACTGCGCTGCGCCGGACGGTGCCGAGTCTGCGCGATCTGGCCAACGGCGGCGCGGCCGGCCAGACGTGGGAGGCCATCGCCGCACTGCTGCCGGAGATCCTGCCGCCGGCGGTGCCGAAGGCGATGACCGGTACCGCGGATCTGCTGGTCCTGGGGGCGGAGCTGGCCGGGGCGCTGAAGGTGGGTACGCCGATCGCCGGAGTCACCGCGCTGGCGGAGAAGAAGGGCGGGAGCGTGGTGACGAACGCGGCGCGGCGGTTGGCGGGGGTGCTGGCGGCGGGCTGACTGCCGGCGCCGACAGCCGCGCGTCTCGACGTCGCTTCGGAGCCGCGGCGGTGGTGAGGGCGCGCCGGCTTTGCGGCTGCGGGTGGCGGTCGGGCGAGGGCCGAAATACTCCGGCCGCCTTGAGCGGGTCGGTCGCCTTACCTCCGCGGTCACTCTGGCCGCGGAGGTAACGCGACCAGGTACGCAGCGCGACCAGAGTGTTTCGACTCTTTCGAACCGGCAGCCGTCAGCGGGTATGCTCGCGCTCCGGCGCTCGATCGTGATCTTTAGTCAAAAGGGAACCAGACCGGAGCGTAGTGCGTCCAAACGACATGAAGCTGACGAGATGCCTCGGCGTCATCGCTTTGCTGCTAGCGGCGGCTGCGTGCTCCAGCACTACTTCAGCGAAGCCGCCGGGCGGTAGCCCGTCGTCAACGAGCCCGTCCTCGGCATCCACATCCTCATCATCACCAGCGTCATTCCAGCGCCTGGCCGAGATCCACACCGAAGGCGGCTTCATCGGCACCCCACTGCGTCTCCAGCCGCCCGCGGTAGTCGTCTATTCCGACGGCACAGTCGTCCTGGCCGCCCGCAAGCAATACACCCTCGACGCCACCGCACTCAGCGCCCTGATCTCCACAGTCCGCCAGGACCTGAATGGCCTGCCCGCGACCGTGAACCCCACGCGCGGCCACCCGATCCCCGACATCGCGACCACCGTCCTAGGCGTGCGCACGGCCGATGGCAGCTACCAGACCGTGCGAGCCAACGCGCTGCCGCAGATCGGCAAGGAGGGCGGCTATCCACCGCCGCTGTACGACGCTTACACCAAGCTCGACGCGTTGAACGCCACCGCCGGCACGCCGTTCACCGCACCGAACGTGCGCTACCTCCTGTCGTGCCCGGCGGCCAGTACCGCGCCGCAGCCGTGGCCGGCCGGGTTGCCGCAGCCGACGAACGCCGAGGGGTCGAACTGCACCGAGACCCATGTCGTCGACGGCAAGGTCGCCGACACCGTCCGCACCGCGTGCCTCGCCTACCTGCCGGGTGACCTCCAGGTGAAGCCCGCCGTGCCGTACCAGTCGGACAAGGGTGTGCGCACCTGCCAGTGGCGTTACGCGTTGTCCGACGAGACCTCGTAGAACGGTTCGGCGACCCACTCCGGCAACGGCTCAGTCCGCTTCAGCCACTCCTCGGGGATTCCCTGCACGCCGACGCGCGCGCCGACCACCCCGCCGACGATCGCGCACGTCGTGTCGATGTCCCCGCCGACGAGAGCCGTGTCCCAGAACGCCCTCTCGTAGTCACCGAGATCGCCGAGCCGTTTGGCCGCGACCCATAAGCAGAACGGAACCGTGTCCGGCGCGGAGATATAGCGTCCGTTGCCCAACGACGCCGCCGCACTGCGCGGATCGCTGAGCGGCAGCAGCGTCATGGCGTTGCCGATCCCGTCGCGCACCAGACCCGGCGGGGTCCGTTCGGCGATCTCGTCCAGGAACTCGTGCCCCGCCAAGTCCGTCGTCGCCGCCAGCGCCGCCCCGACCGCCACCGCCACCGCGCCCGCGATGCCCTCCGGATGCTTATGCGTGACCTCCGCCGATGCCGACGCCTCGGCCACGACCAGGTCCAGATCCCCGGCCCCGAACCACGCGCCCAACGGAGCCACGCGCATGGCGGCGCCGTTGCCCCACGAGCCGCGGCCGTCGAACATGGCCGCAGCCTGCTCGCGCCAGTCCGCGCCCTCCTGCCGGATCAGGCGCAGCATGCGGTTGACGCCCGCGCCGTAGCCGCGGTCGAAATCGTGGTGTTCGGCGAAGGAACGGGCCAGCGCATCCTGGTCGATGCGGCCGTGGTCGCGCAGCACCGTGTAGATCGAGCACGCCATCTCCGTGTCGTCGGTCCAGTACCACGGATCCGGCGGCAGCAGGCGGTCGGGCAGCAACGGCTGGTTCAGCGGGATGAAGTAGCAGGCGCCCACCGCGTCGCCCACGGCCAAGCCGCGGAGCGACGCGACGGCACGGGTGCGGGAGTGGTCGTCGGTCATACCTCCACTCTTACTACAGCCCACCCCCCTTGGGGGCGATCGAGGAATACCGGCCCGGCGGCCGCCGTTGCTCGGCCTCCCTCACCGTTCGAATCCGCCGCCGGCGTCTGCGATGATTTCCCGGGAAGGAAACATGTGCTCAAGCTCTTAGCCCCTTACAAACCCATTCTGGCCATGCCCGGGACCAGGGCGCTCTTCGTGGTGGCGTTCCTGGCGAGGCTGCCGCTGACCGCCAAGTCGATGGCGCTGACGCTGCACATCGTGCTGGACCAGGGTGGAAGTTACGCCGCGGCCGGCGCGGCCGGCATGGTGATGACGGTCGGCATGGGCGTGGGCGCGCCGCTGCTGGGGCGGATGGTGGACCGGCGCGGGCTCAAGCCGGTGCTGGTGCTGACCGGGCTGGCCGACACTGGGTACTGGGTCAGCGCGCCGTTCCTGCCGTATCCGGCGCTGCTGGTGACGACGTTCGTGCTCGGCGGGGTGCTCGGGGTGCCGGTG
>JAEKKI010000074.1 GCA_019510485.1 Catenulisporales bacterium | reverse complement strand
GTTCCCGCGCCTCTGGTTGTATGGAAGGCTGTCAGCCGAAGACTGACCGACTCACAGTTAGGGGCTAGAGGTCATGCCTCCGATAGCTCAGCGCCTGCGCGAACCGGCGGCCTTTGTGCTGCTCGCGTTCGGCGCGATCGCCACGCTGTTCCACACCATCACATTCCTGTTCGGCCCGGGCCAGAACAACAACGGCTTCGGCGGCGGCCCGTCCTTCTCTGACCGCGCCTACGTTGCCGCCGGTGGCCTGGTGGGTCTGGAGATCGTGGTCGCGCTCGTCGGCGCCGTATGGCTGGCCCACCTGGGGACCCAGCTGAAGAACGCCAAGATCATCACGCTGGCCGCCCTGGTGAGCATCGCCGTGGCGGACCTGTTCGGTGTGGTGGCGTTGTTCTCGGCGTTCGGCGCCAACGGCGCCAGCGGCTGGGACAAGACCCAGAACTTCTTCGTCACGCTGGCCGAGCTGGCCGTGGCCGGCATCGGCTCGTGGCTGATCCTGGGCTACTTCCAGCAGTACAGCCCGGCCCGTCCGCCGGCCGGCTTCGGCCAGCCGCCGCAGCCGCAGCAGCAGGCTCCGCAGCAGCAGCCGTGGGGCCCGCCCCCGCAGCAGGCTCCGCAGCAGCAGCCCGCGCCGCAGCCGCAGTGGGGCCAGCCGCAGCCGCCGCAGCAGCAGTCGCAGTCGCAGGACTCCGACTCGATGATGACGCAGGCCATCCCGACGGTTCCGCAGGCCGGCCAGCAGCAACAGCAGCAGCCGCCGCAGAACGAGGGCGGGCTGCCGATCGGCAACTGGACGGCCGAGTGACGCCTCGGCGTAGGTAGGAACAGCAAGCTGCCAAAGGGCCGGCCTTCGGGCCGGCCCTTCGGTTTGCCACGGTGCCGACCGGGACCACGACTCAACGAGAGCGGGTGCCCCGCCGTTACGGCGAAGCACCCGCGCGGGGTCTGTCAGACCTCAGATCCCCACCGGATGCCACACCGTCTTCGTCTCCAGAAACGGCTTCACCCGCTTCAATCCCGGATCGGCGCTCCAGTCGTAGTCCGCCGCCGGCCGCACGACCCGCTTGAGATTCTCCGCCGCCGCGATCTCCAACTCCCGCGCCAGCTCCGACCCGGCCTCGACCCCGGCCAGGTCCAACGCGTTCACATCCAGGTGCGAAGCCAGCCACGGCGCGAGTTCGGTCGTGGAGCCGGTGAGGATGTTCACCACCCCGCCGGGCAGATCAGAGGTCGCCATCACCTCGCCGAGCGTCACCGCCGGCACCGCCGAAGCCTCCGGCGCCACCGCCACCACAGTGTTGCCGCCGACGATCGCCGGGGCGATCACCGACGTCAGCCCGAGCAGCGTCGGCGTGACAGGCGCCAGCAGTGCCACCACCCCGGTCGGCTCCGGCGAGGAGATGTTCCAGTACGGCCCGGCGACCGAGTTGGCCGCGCCGAGCACCTGAGAGAGCTTGTCCGACCACCCCGCGTACCAGACCCACCGGTCCACCGCCGCGTCGACCTGCGCGAAAGCGGCCGAGGCGGATCCGCCCTCCACGCTCGCGATCTGCGCCGCGAACTGGTCGCGCCGCTCCTCCAGCATCTCCGCGATCCGGTACAGGATCTGCCCGCGGTTGTACGCCGTCGCCTTGGCCCAGCCCGGTTGGGCGGCCCGGGCCACGCGCACGGCGTCCCGCGCGTCCTTGCGCGAAGCCTGCGCGGCGTTGGCGATGAACTCGCCGCCGGGAGCCGTCACGGTGTAGCTCCGTCCACTCTCCGAGCGCGGGAAGGCGCCGCCGATGTAGAGCTTGTAGGTCTTGCGGACCGAAGAACGGGTCATCTCAGACATCGAGGTAAGCCTCCAGTCCGTGGCGGCCGCCCTCGCGGCCGTACCCGGATTCCTTGTAGCCGCCGAACGGCGAGGCGGGATCGAAGCGGTTGAAGGTGTTGGCCCACACCACGCCGGCCCGCATCCGCTGCGCCAGCCACAGGATCCGCGAACCCTTGTCGGTCCAGACGCCCGCGGACAGCCCGTAGGCGGTGTTGTTGGCCTTCTCCACGGCCTCGGCCGGCGTCCGGAACGTCAGGACGCTGAGCACCGGCCCGAAGATCTCCTCCCGGGCGATCCGGTGTGCCTGCGAGACCCCGGTGAAGATGGTCGGGGCGAAGAAGAACCCGCGCTCGGGCAGCTCGCACGGCGGCGACCAGCGCTCGGCGCCCTCGGCCTCTCCGGCCTCGGACAGCGTCCGGATCCTCGCCAGCTGCTCGGCGGAGTTGATGGCGCCGATGTCGGTGTTCTTGTCCAGCGGATCGCCCACGCGCAGCGTCTTCATCCGCTCGCGCAGCCGCTCCACGACTTCTTCGGCCACTGATTCCTGCACCAGCAGCCGGGATCCGGCGCAGCAGACATGGCCCTGGTTGAAGAAGATCCCGTCGACGATGCCCTCGACGGCCTGCTCCAGCGGGGCGTCGGCGAAGACCAGGTTCGCCGCCTTGCCGCCGAGCTCCAGCGTGACCTTCTTCGCGGTCCCGGCGACCTGCTTGGCGATCAGCCGCCCGACCTCGGTGGAGCCGGTGAACGCCACCTTGCCCACGCCCGGGTGCGCGACCACCGCGGCCCCGGTCGCCCCGGCGCCGGTGACGATGTTCACCACGCCCGGCGGCAGATCAGCCTGCTGACAGATCTCGGCGAACAGCAGCGCCGACAGGGGAGTGGTCTCCGCGGGCTTGAGTACGACGGTGTTGCCGCAGGCCAGTGCCGGCGCCACCTTCCACGCCAGCATCAGCAGCGGGAAGTTCCACGGGATCACCTGGCCGGCCACGCCCAGCGGCCTCGGGTCCGGGCCGAGGTTCGCGTGAGGGAGCTTGTCGGCCCAGCCGGCGTAGTAGAAGAAGTGCGCGGCGGCCAGCGGGATGTCGACGTCGCGCGATTCGCGGATCGGTTTGCCGTTGTCCAGCGACTCCAGGACCGCCAGCTCGCGCGCGCGCTCCTGGATGATCCGCGCGATGCGGAAGATGTACTTGGCGCGCTCGGTCCCCGGCAGGCGCGACCAGACCTCGTCGTATGCCTTGCGCGCGGCGGCCACGGCGCGGTCCACGTCGGCTTCGTCACCCATCGCGACCTCGGCCAGCACCTCCTCGGTGGCCGGGTTGACGGTCTTGAAGCTGCCAGCCGAGCCGTCGACGAACTCGCCGCCGATGAACAGCCCGTAGGACGGCTTGAGATCGACGACGGACCGCGACTCGGGCGCCGGAGCGTATTCGAAGATCCCTGTCTTGGTTGTGTTGGGCATGGGTCAGTCCACCGTCACGTAGTCGGGGCCGGAGTACACGCCGGTGGCGAGCTTGCGGCGTTGCAGCAGCAGGTCGTTGAGCAGGCTGGAGGCGCCGAAGCGGAACCAGTCCGGGTCCAGCCAGTCCGGCCCGGCGGTCTCGTTCACCGTCACCAGGTACTTGATCGCGTCCTTGGCGGTCCGGATGCCGCCGGCCGGCTTCACACCGACCTGCCGCCCGGTCTGCGCCCGGAAGTCGCGCACCGCCTCCAGCATCAGCAACGTCACCGGCAGCGTCGCGGCCGGGCTCACCTTGCCGGTGGAGGTCTTGATGAAGTCCGCGCCGGCCAGCATCGCCAGCCACGAGGCGCGCTTGACGTTGTCGTAGGTGGCCAGCTCGCCGGTCTCCAGGATCACCTTCAGGTGCGCGTCGTGACCACCGGTCTGGCAGGCGGCCTTGACCGCGGCGATCTCCTCGGCGACGGCGGCGAAGCGGCCGGCCAGGAACGCCCCGCGGTCGATCACCATGTCGATCTCGTCGGCCCCGGCCTCGACCGCGGCC
>JAEKKI010000139.1 GCA_019510485.1 Catenulisporales bacterium | reverse complement strand
AGGTGTCGCGGCCACCGTGCGCCGACAGCGCGTACCAGCCCGAGTCGCGGTCGGAGACGTCGGCGACCAGGAAGTCGGCGTTTTGCGCGCCGAGGCTCAGGTAGTCCTTGACGCATGCGCTGATGTTGCCCTGCCAGTCCCAGCAGGTGAGGTGCAATCCGACACCGGCGTTCGGCGCGTACTTGCGCGCCATGGCGACCAGGCAGCGGGCGAGTCCAGCGGCGCTGTTCTCCTGCGAGCCGCAGTCGCTCGGGTTCGCAGCCGAGACCTGTGCGGCCACCTTGTGCAGATCGCCGAGGGACCGGGCGAAGCCCCAGAAGTCGGGCTCGATGTCGATCATGTCGTGCGAGGTGCCGATCTTCTGCAGGAAGAAGCGGTAGTCGTTCATGTACCGGGTGAGCAGGTCGACCTTGTTGATGGCCGCGACCTCGCCGGGACCGTCGCCCTGGCCGATCATGTCCCCGAGGTCTTTCAAGGAGTACCACGTCCAGAAGAACTTCTGCGGGCGCGCGCTGCCCTTGTAAGTCGCCTTGGCCACGTGGGCATCGTTCCAAGTCACGTAAGAGCCGGGAGCCGTGGTGTTGCCGCCCCAGCAGCCCCACCAGTTCGACCACTCAGACTGGCACAGCGATGCCGAATAGGCCGCCGACGACGGCGCCGGCTGGCTGTGCACATAGGCGTATCGCACGTCGAACGGCGCGGCGGAGGCCGAGGCGTCAGACATCGAACCGCCGATGAGCACCGTGCTGCTGCCCATGAAATGTGTCGTCGAGCCGCCGACGGACGTGCTGCCAGTGGAGGTGCTGCCACTGGAGGGGGCGCTACTCGGGGTTCGCCCGCCGCCCGCGCTGTTCGCTTTAGCCGAGGGGGTGGACGAACCCGCGGCCGCCGGAGGCGCCGCCTTGGTGGGGGTACTCGCACCAGCCGACGGAGTCGGCGAAGCCGCCGTGGCGGGAGACGTCTCGCTGCCCGCGACGCTCCCCTGGGAGCCGGCGGCTGGTGCGGCGGCTGCGGCCTTCCCGGCTTGGGACGGCTCACCGCAACCGGCGACCATCACCAGCAGGGTCGCCGACACGGCACTCGCCAACGCGAAACGCCACCGGCGGCGCGGATATGGAGCGGGCATACCAGAGCTCTCCTTCGATCATGTCAGTCGGTCCGACCACCTCCAGTGGTCCGGCAGACCGGAAAGGTTGCCGACCGCACCGAGAAGTTTCGAAGGAAGCTAAGAACGTACGGCTAACATCACCCCGCGTTGAAGTACGAAGCCTCCGGGTGATGCGCGACGATCGCATCCGTCGACTGCTCCGGGTGCAGCTGGAACTCCTCCGACAGCCGCACCCCGATCCGCTCCGGCTTCAGCAGCTCCACGATCTTCGAGCGGTCCTCCAGGTCCGGACAGGCGGGGTACCCGAACGAGTACCGGCACCCGCGATATTCCACCTTGAACAGCCCCTCGGTGGATTCCGGATCCTCGGCACCGAAACCGAGCTCGTCGCGCACCCGCGCGTGCCAGTACTCGGCGAGCGCCTCGGCCAGCTGCACCGACAGGCCGTGCAGTTCCATGTATTCGCGGTAGGAGTTGGCGGCGAACAACTCCGCGGTGGCCTCGGCGATCCGGGCGCCGACCGTCACCAGCTGGAACGGCGCGACGTCGATCTCGCCGGAGTCCTGAGGGCGCCAGAAGTCCGCCAGGCACAGGTGCCGGTCGCGCCGCTGGCGCGGGAAGGTGAAGCTCATCCGCTCGTCGTGCCGGGACTCGTCGAGGATCAGCAGGCTGTCACCCTTGCTGACGGCCGGGAAGTAGCCGTAGACGACCGCCGCTTCCAGCAGGTTCTCGGTCTGCAGCCGCTCCAGCCACATCCGCAGCCGCGGCCGCCCTTCCTCCTCCACCAGCTCCTCATACGTACGCCCGCCGGCCCCACGTCCCGGCTTGAGCCCCCACTGCCCCAGGAACAGCGCGCGCTCGTCGAGGTAGGACGCGTACTCGGCCAGCCGAACCCCGGTGACCAGCCGGTCGCCCCAGAACGGCGGCGTGGGGATCGGGTTGTCGACGGCGACGTCGGACCGGTCCGGGATCGGCTGCTCCGGGATCTCGCGCAGCGGCCCACTCGCCTTCACGCGCCGGGGCCGCAGCGCCGGCAGCGCCGCCCCCGGCACGCCGGCCTTCATCGCCGCGACGGCGTCCATCAGGTGCAGGCCCTCGAAGGCGTCGCGGGCGTAGCGCACCTCGCCGTCATACAGCGCCGCGAGATCCTGTTCGACGAACGCGCGGGTCAGCGCGGCGCCGCCGAGCAGCACCGGCCAGCGCGAGGCCACCCCGCGCGTGTTCATCTCCTCCAGGTTCTCCTTCATCACCACCGTGGACTTCACTAGCAGCCCGGACATGCCGACGACGTCGGCGTTGTGCTCCTCCGCGGCGTCCAGGATGGTCTGCAGCGGCTGCTTGATGCCGAGGTTGACCACGGTGTAGCCGTTGTTGGAAAGGATGATGTCGACCAGGTTCTTGCCGATGTCGTGGACGTCGCCCTTCACGGTGGCCAGCACGATCGTGCCCTTGCCGGTGGAGTCCGACTTCTCCATGTGCGGCTCCAGGTACGCCACCGCCGCCTTCATCGTCTCAGCGCTCTGCAGCACGAACGGCAGCTGCATCTGCCCGGAGCCGAACAGCTCGCCGACCGTCTTCATACCGTCCAGCAGCACCTCGTTGACGATCTCCAGCGCCGGCCGCTCGGTGAGCGCCTCGTCCAGGTCGGCTTCCAGGCCCTTGCGCTCGCCGTCGATGATCCGCCGCTTGAGCCGCTCCTGAAGCGGCAGCGCGGCCAACTCCTGGGCCCGCGACTCCTTCTGCGAGGAGGCGTCCACGCCCTCGAACAGGTCCAGCAGACTCGTCAGCGGGTCGTAGCCCTCGGCGCGTCGGTCGTAGACCAGGTCGAGGGCGACCCTGCGCTGCTCCTCCGGGATGCGCGCGATCGGCAGGATCTTGGAGGCGTGCACGATCGCGGAGTCCAGTCCGGCCTCGACGCACTCGTGCAGGAACACCGAGTTCAGCACCTGGCGCGCGGCCGGGTTCAGGCCGAAGGAGATGTTCGACAGGCCCAGCGTGGTCTGCACGTCCGGGTGGCGCCGCTTCAGCTCGCGGATCGCCTCGATGGTCTCCAGGCCGTCGCGGCGCGACTCCTCCTGCCCGGTACAGATGGTGAACGTCAGACAGTCGATGAGGATCGAGTCCTCCGGCACGCCCCAGTTCCCGGTGATGTCCTCGATCAGCCGCTCGGCGATCGCCACCTTGTGCTCGGCGGTGCGGGCCTGACCCTGCTCGTCGATGGTCAGGGCGATGACGCCGGCGCCGTGCTCGGAGACCAGGCTCATGATGCGCGCGAACCGCGAGTCGGGGCCATCGCCGTCCTCGTAGTTCACGGAGTTGATGACGGCGCGGCCGCCGAGCGTCTCCAGCCCGGCGCGCAGCACCTCCGGCTCGGTGGAGTCCAGCACGATAGGGAGCGTGGAGGCGGTGGCGAAACGGCTCGCCACCTGCCGCATGTCCTCGACCCCGTTTCGCCCTACGTAGTCGACGCACAGGTCGAGCAGGTGCGCGCCGTCGCGGATCTGGTTGCGCGCGATCTCCACACAGGCGTCCCAGTTCTCCGCCAGCAGCGCCTCGCGGAACGCCTTGGAGCCGTTGGTGTTGGCGCGCTCGCCGATGGCCAGGTAGCTGATGTCCTGGCGGAAGGGGACGTGCTGGTACAGCGACGACGCCCCGGCCTCACGCTTGGGGTCGCGCTGGCGCAGTTCGCGCCCGCCGACCCGCTCGACGAGCTGCCGCAGGTGTTCCGGGGTGCTGCCGCAGCAGCCGCCGACCAGCGAGACGCCGAATTCCTCGACGAACCGCTCCTGCCAGTCCGCCAGCTCCTCCGGAGTCAGCGGATAGTGCGCGCCGTCGGAGGTGAGGATGGGAAGGCCCGCGTTCGGCATGCAGGACAGGCCGATCCGGGCGTGCTTGGACAGGTAGCGGATGTGCTCGCTCATCTCGGCCGGGCCGGTCGAGCAGTTCAGGCCGATCTGCTCGATGCCGAGGGACTCCAGCGCGGTCAGCGCCGCGCCGACCTCGGTGCCGAGCAGCATGGTGCCGGTGGTCTCGAACGAGCCCTGCGCCCACACCAGGACGTCGACGCCGGCGGCCGCGATCGCCGCCTTGCAGCCGTGCACCGCGGCCTTGATCTGCAACAGGTCCTGGCTGGTCTCCACCAGCAGCGCGTCGGCGCCGCCGGCGATCAGGCCGGCCGCCTCGGCCTGGTAGGCGTCGCGCAGGGTGGTGAAGGCGATCTGCCCGAGCGAGGGCAGCTTGGTGCCGGGGCCGATGGAGCCGATCACCCAGCGCGGCCGGTCCGGGGTGCTGAAGCCGTCGGCGACCTCCCGGGCCAGCCGGGCCCCGGCCTCGGAGAGCTCGAAGATGCGGTCGGCGATGCCGTAGTCGCCGAGGTTGGTGTGGTTGGCGCCGAAGGTGTTGGTCTCGACGCAGTCGACCCCCGCTCGGAAATACTCCTCGTGCACCGCCCGCACGATGTCGGGCCGCGACACGTTGAGGATCTCGTTACAGCCCTCGTGGCCCTGGAAGTCGTCCAACGTGGGATTCTGCGCCTGCAACATGGTCCCCATGGCCCCGTCGGCCACCACCACCCTGGTCCGGAGAGCTTCGCGCAGTGCCGCTGAGCGGGTGTTTCCTGGACGCGGGGACGACAAGGTGGTCGAGGCCATGATGGTTCCTCCGGGGTGAGCGGCTGCTCTTGCTTGACCAATCCCGACCGATTGTAGTGCGGGGGTCATATCGGATCCTGGAGTGTCCACGAAGTGGCCGCTACTTGCTGCGGGCCCAGTGCAGCGTGCGGGCCGAGATGTAAAGCAGGCTTGACACCGCCCGATGTAAAGCATACTTTCCATTCGTGCGGAACGACATGCGGGCCCTGCGCCAAGCCAAAGGCCTGTCGCAGCAGGATCTGGGCCATGCGCTCGGCGTCTCGCGGCAGACGGTCAACGCGATCGAACAGTGCCGCTACGATCCCTCGCTGCCGCTGGCCATCCGCATCGCCCGGTTTTTCGGCACCACTGTGGAGGAGATGTTCCATGACGACCGGGACTGAGCGCACCGAAGGCCGAGACGGCGGCGGCTCCCGGGGCGAGCGTTGGGCCGTCCCGGCGCTCGGGCTCGCGTTCGGAGTCGCGTTCCCGGCGATCCTGCTGGCCCGCCACGACGTGCCGATGGCCGTCACCGCGCTGGCGATCATGATCGCGTACGTCGCCGTCCTGGTGTTCGGCTCCAAGCGCTGGGAGGCGGCCGCGGTGCTGCGCGGCCAGACCACCGACGAGCGCCGCCAGGCCATCGACCAGCAGGCCGCCGCCATGACGCTGCGCGTGCTGGCGCTGGTCTTGAGCGGCGGCTACGTCGTCTCCCTCGTCCGCGGAACCGGTGAGTCGACGTGGGCGGCGCTCGGCGCGGTGCTCGGCGGCGTCTACATCGGCTCGACGATCCTGCTGACCCGGCGCGGCTGACAGAGCCCTGACGGAACGCACGCCCGTCGCTCAACCACGGCTCGAACAATGGTTGTCTTTCAGGGCGACGTTCGGTGAACATCAGGTGAGCGTTGGATCGCGGGCTCCGGAGCGGGTTTCCTCCAAATCTGCGGGGTTACCGGCGATCCGTGACCGGCAACAGCATCCTGATAGCGCTTGTAGTGACCGCAGCACTGGCCTTCGATTTCACCAACGGATTCCATGACACCGGCAACGCGATGGCCACCTCCATCGCCACCGGGGCGCTGCCGCCCCGGATCGCCGTCGCCGTCTCCAGCATCCTGAATCTGGTCGGCGCCTTCCTGTCGCTCAGCGTCGCGGCGACGATCGCCGGCGGTCTGGTCCAGACGCATCTGGTGACGCTCACGGTGGTGTTCGCCGGCCTCGCCGGCGGCATCCTGTGGAACCTCGGCACCTGGTACCTGGGCATCCCCTCCAGTTCCTCGCACGCGCTGATCGGCGGGATCGTCGGCTCGACGCTGGCCGCGGCCGGCGGCCACGCGGTCCAGTGGCACGGCCTGGTCTCCAAGGTCGTGCTGCCCGCCGTCCTGTCGCCGGTGATCGCCGGCCTGGTGGCGGCCGCCGGCACCCTCACCGTCTACCGCCTCATGCGCGGTGTGCCGGACGACCTGCGGGTCCGGGGCTTCCGGATCGGACAGATCGGGTCGGCCTCCATGGTCTCGCTCGCGCACGGCACCAACGACGCGCAGAAGACCATGGGCGTGATCACCCTGGCGCTCATCGCCAACGGCTCACTCGGCGCCCACGCGCGGGCCCCGCTGTGGGTCATCGTCTCCTGCGCGCTGGCGATCAGCCTGGGCACCTTCGCCGGCGGCTGGCGCGTCATCAGAACCCTGGGCAAGGGCCTGGTGGAGATCGAGGCGCCGCAGGGGATGGCCGCGGAATCGGCGTCCGCGGCGGTGATCCTGCTCTCGGCCAACTTCGGCTACTCGCTGTCCACGACACACGTCGCCACCGGTTCGATCCTCGGCTCCGGCGTGGGAAAGACCGGTGCCCAGGTGCGGTGGGCCGTCGCGGGCCGAATGGCGGCGGCCTGGGTGCTCACACTGCCGGCCGCGGGGATCGTCGGCGCGCTGGCGTTCGCCGCGACCCGCGTGATCGGCGGAACGGCCGGCACATCCGCGGTCTTCGTCCTGCTGGCGGCCTGCGTCACGGCCCTGTACCTGGCCTCGCGCCGTACCGCGGTCACCGCGTCCAACGTCAACAGCGAGTGGGCCGGCTCGGTGACCCCGGCGACCCTGTCGGCCACGACCGGAGCGGCGCTGTGAGCGGGCTGGACCGAATCCGCCCGAACCCGGGGTCCGGGCCGCGGACCGAAGGAGATCGGTGATCGTGCACTCCTGGATCAACCTGAACGCGCTCTGGAAGATCGTCGTCATCGGTCTGCTCGCCGGCGCCGGACTGCCTGCTCTGTTCGCCGTCGGCCTGCGGGCGCTGGCGCCCCGGACCCGGAAAGCGGTTCCGGGCGGGGCGGCTCAGGAAGAGCTCTCGGGGGCGGGAACCGTGGGCGGCACCGAACCGTCCTCCGGCCGTCCCGGGCTGCTCAGCGCGCTGATGGCGGTACTCTGCTTCGCGGTGGTGCTGGCCGCCATGGGCTGGGGCATCTACAGCATCGTCCACAACAGCTGATCAGTCGGCATGGCCCGGCGCGGCTGGGGAAGCCGCGCCGGGCCGTGTCATTCAGCCGTCGGCGACGCCATCAGTACCACGCGATGACCGTCACCTCCGTCGCGGGCACCCACGCCTCGCGGTGGTTGTAGTCGATGCCGTACCACAGATTGCTGGTGCCGTCCTCGAACACCGACTTCGGCGCGGCCCACTGCGAGCCGCTCGGCGCCGTGCCGATGACGTAGGTGGAGCTGGTGGCCGGCCGGCCGTAGATCTTGATCGTCCCGTTCTTCGTGGTCGGCTTCAGGCTCAGCACGTAGGAGTGGACCGGCACCGCCGACCCGGCCGGCACCGCCACCCACGCCAGTTTGGCGTCGGCGTAGTAGCTGGGCGAGGAGTTCGACAGCCGGTCGTTCTCGCCGTACCAGATCTCGTACATCTGCATCCCGGTGCCGGCCTCGTCCGCCTTCTGGGCGAGGTAGTAGTACGGCATCTGGGTCTCGACGTTCGTGGTCTCGTCGGTCGAATCGGCCCCCGGCGCACCCGGGATGACCGGGTCGGCCGTGCTGGGACCGGTGTGGAGGGTGAAGAAGCTGTTGTTGGCGCTCGTCTCGGTGCCGTTCGGCCCCAGCGGCTGCTGGTCGCTGCTCGGGTTGATGCGGAACAGGCCGGTGGCGGGGGTGTTACCGGTCGGATAGGACACGCCCTGCGCGTGGATCAGCCCGAAGTAGTAGTCCCACAGCCAGTATTTGCCCGGGTCGACGTGGTTGGGTGCGGAGCCGGTGGTCGGCGCCGGTGTGGTCCCGTGCGCCGTGATGTGCGCGTGGTCCAGCGGGATCTTGTACTTCTTCAGCAGGTACGCCACCAGCTTGGCCGAGGCCAGGTACTCGGTGGCGTTGTACCACTGATAGCCGCCCGCGTCGAAGCCGGCGTGCTCGATGCCGACCGCGTGCTCGTTGTAGTAGTAGTTCCCCGCGTGGTAGCCGATGTCCTTCTCTCTGATGACCTGATAGACCGTGCCGTCGGAATCGACGATGTAGTGCGCGCTGACGTCGCTGGCGGGGTCCTGGAAGACGTTCAGCGCGTCCTGTCCGGTGCCCTCGATGTCGTGGGTGGTGATCGTGTTGATCGCGTAGCTCGACGGCCTGGTCGAGCTCAGGTAGGTGCACGGCGACGTCACGTTGCAGTCGAATTTCGACGCCGGCACGACGCAGTCCACGGCCTGCGGGTAGTCGACGTTCGAGTCCTGCACGCAGCCGGAGGGCACGGCCGCCGGGCTCACCGGCACCACGGCCAGCTTCGCTCTGTCCGGCGCCACGGCCTGCGGCGCCACGGTCACGGTCTCGCCGTCGTCGGCGACGCCGGAGAACCCGGTGGCCAGCAGCTTGAACGCGGCGTCGGCGTACATCCCGGCCAGTGCCCGGGACGAGGCGTGGCTGTAGGCGGCGACCGGCGCGTACCAGTCGGCCACCGACGCCGGCGGCGTCGGCGCCAGCGTGAGCGCCTCGGCCCGCAGCACGGCCGCGCCGCCCAGGATGTTGGCGGCGGTGTCGTGTTGCAGGGCGCTGACGCCCAGGCCGGTCAGCGCCGCCGCCTGGTCGAGCGTGTCGGCCTTGTCGCTCTTCACCAGGTGCATGCAGCCGTAGCCGCCGTCGACGCTGGGCTGCCCGTCGTGCGCGCTGAAGCGGCCTTCGAGGTAGCACACCGATTCCAGTACCTGCGCCGGGACGCCGTACTGATGCGCGGCCTCGGCGAACGCGGCGGTGACGCCGCCGGGGGCGGTCCCGGCCCGGGCCGGGGCACCGGCCAGGCCGAAGGTGAGCAGCGCGGCGAGGGCGAGCAGCGCCCCGGCCGCGCGCCGCGGAGTCACGCCGCCTGGCGAGGGGACCGGTCGTCTCGGTCGTGTCATGGGGTGGGATCACGCTCCGTATAGCAGAATCCGGATGGGGGTCACGGACATGGTGCGGCCCGGGCCGCCGTTTGTCACGCAAACTCAACAAGAAACCATGATGATTCTTGACGGGTGCTCAGCACACTGCCACACTCCCGGAGCGGGAGGGTCCGAGCCACGCCGATCACGCCGGAGGCAGCAACGATGCGCAGCGCCCGCACACTCCGTACAGCATCTGCTCTACGCGCCCTGACCTGTGCCTTGATCCTGGCCGCCGGTATGGGCACGAATCCGGCAGCGGCCTTCGGCACCGCCGCCGCTCACACACCAATCAACGCCACAACCGCCGCCGAACGTGTGAACTTCCACAAGTGGACGACCCAGGCCGACTTCCAGTCCGGCACCGCCGCCGGCGTCACCGCGCCGGCCGGTGACCGGCAGGGCATCAGCATCTCCACACCGGTGGGCACATACCGCTATAAGGACCCGTATCTGCACACCACGAACACCTGGGCCTACAGCACCTGGACCTCGCCGTCCTACGCGCCCGGCTTCGGCGCCACCGAGCTGGTCTCCTCCTGGGACGCCCAGACCCCGGCCGGAACCTGGCTGAAGGTGGAACTGAACGCCACGATGGAGGACGGCCACCGGACCGGCTGGCTGACCATGGGCATGTGGGCCTCCGGCGACAGCGACATCGCGCGCACTTCCACGAGCCCGTCGGCCGGTATCTACGGCCAGGTGAACACCGACACGTTCAACGCCGCTTCCGGCCACACGCTCCAGAGCTACCAACTGCGCGCCACGCTGTACCGGCTGACGACGAGCCCTGCCTCGCCGCGGCTGTGGCAGCTTGGAGCGTTCGCCTCGAACGTGCCGGCGCGCACCGGCGTCACCGCCGGCCCGCTCGGCGGCGCCGAAGGCATCGAGCTCGCCGTGCCGCGCTACTCGCAGCAGATCCATGTCGGGGAGTACAAGCAGTACGGCGGCGGCGGGGACGCCTGGTGCAGCCCGACCTCCAGCGAGATGATCGCCGAGTTCTGGGGCGCCGGGCCGACCGCGGCGGACGTGGCGTGGGTGGATCCGTCGTACGCCGACCCGAACGTGGACTACGCGGCTCGCTCGACGTACGACTACGCGTACAAGGGCACGGGCAACTGGCCGTTCAACGCCGCCTACGCCTCGCACTACGGCCTGGACGCCGAGGTCGTGCAGCTGCCCTCGGTGGGCGATCTGGAGACGCTCGTCAAGGCGGGCATCCCGGTGGCGATCTCAGTGGCCTTCGACAACGGCGAGCTCACCGGCTCCGGCTACGGCACCGCCGGGCACCTGATGGCGGTCGTCGGATTCACCGGCAGCGGCGATTTCATCGTCGACGACCCGTTCTCGCCGTCGGACACCGCCGTGCGGCACGTCTACCTACGCGGCCAGCTGGAGAACATCTGGCTGCGGACGTACTGGACCCGCTCAGACGGCAGCACCCACTACGGAACCGGCGGCGTGGCGTACGTGTACACGCCGCACGACAAGGCGCTGCCGGCGGTGGCCGATCCGCAGAATCCGACGTGGTGAACCGCGGGTAACCGAGTCCGCACCAAAGCCCCCGGCAGAAGCGGCTGTCGGGGGCTTCACGCTGTCGTGGAGCTAGAAACAGGAGCGCGCATCACTCCAGCTCAGAGCCCGAAGGCGCGACGATGACCCGTATCCCGGTAGCCTCCAGCGCCCGGATCGCCTCGGGATCGGCACCGGAGTCGGTGACCACCGCGGTCACCGCCGAAAGCGGGCACACCCGGCCGACCGCGATCCGCCCGAGCTTCGCACCGTCGGCGAGCACATACACCGACGCGGCCTGGGCCAGGATCGCCTGCCGCACCGGTATCTCCTCCAGATGCTCGCCGGTCACCCCGGCCTTGGCGTGCACACCGGAAGCGGCGACGAACGCCCGGTCGGCGAAGAAGCGCTCGAAGAACTTCTCGGTCCCGGCACCCACGCACGCCAAGTCCCCGCGCCGCACCGGCCCGCCGGCCACGTGCACCTCCACGCCCTCGCGACCCGCGAGTTCGGCGGCGGCGGGCAGCGTCACGCACAGCGCCCGGCCGCTGAAGGTGGCCGGCAGGGCGCGCGCCGTCTCGGCGACCGTGGTCCCGACGTCGAACACCAGCGTCTCCCCCGGCTCGACCAGCGCGGCGGCCGCGGCGGCGATGGCGCGCTTGGGATCCAGGCGGGCGATGGCCCGGTCGTCGGCTCCGGGCTCCCAGCCGCGCGCCTCCTGCGCTACGGCGCCGCCGTAGACGCGGCGCAGGATGCCGCGCTCCTCAAGGACCTGCAAGTCGCGCCGGATGGTCTCGCCGGAGACGCTGTAGCGCACGGCGAGGTCCTCCACCCGGACCCGGGTGTCGCGGCGGAGCTGGGCGGCGATGCGCAGGCGGCGCTCCTCGGGGAGCACCGCGTCGAGCAGTTCTTCCTTCATCGGTCGCAGACTCCACAGCCTCACCGCACGGGTGCGCGCAGGCGCGCGCTGCCCCCAGCGTAGTGGCGCGCGGCCCGGCGTGAGCAGGCAATCCCCCATCAGATGGGACTCAGCCGGGAAATGTGTGGTTTCTTGGCCGAACAACCCGTGGACTCTTGACGACTTCCTCGGAAATTGCCACACTCGGCGCCACGACGCCGCGCTGGACCACAACACCGCAAGGCACCACCCACACAGTCTGTGAGGAAGCGATGCCCACCCCGACCACCCGACGACGCGCTTTCGCCCTGGCCGCCGCGCTGGCCGGGGCGGCGGCGCTGAGCGCCCCGGCCGCCTCGGCCGCCGGCCGGGCGGACATCGCCCGCCCCGCTTCCAGCGGCGTTCACCTCCAGCAGGCGCCGAGCGCGAGCGGCGGCAAGACGCTGACCGTGGCCACGAACGGCAGCATCGACTCGCTGTCGCCGTTCCTGGCCCATCGCGCGCTGCCCACCGCGGTCCACCGCCTGATGTACGACTTCCTCACGAACTACGACGCCAAGGACGACCACCCGATCGACGCCCTGGCGACCAAGTGGACGACCTCGCCGGACAAGCTCACCTGGACCTTCACCATCCGCGACGGGATGAAGTGGTCCGACGGCCGGCCGGTGACCGCCGAGGACGTGGCCTGGACCTACAACCTGATGATGACCGACGACGACGCGGCCACCGCCAACGGCAACTTCGTCGCCAACTTCGCCAAGGTCGCCGTCGACGGCGCCAATGTCGTCATCACCCTGAAACAGGCGCAGTCCACGATGCTGGCCCTGGACATCCCGGTCGTGCCCAAGCACGTGTGGGAGTCGCACGTGGCCGACATCGGGAAGTTCAACAACGACGCCCAGTTCCCGGTGGTCGGCGACGGGCCGTTCATCCTGACCGGCTACCAGAAGGACCAATACCTGACGCTGGACGCCAACCCGAACTACTGGCGCGGCAAGCCCGGCTTCGACCACCTGACCTTCAAGTTCTACAAGGACGCCGACGCCGAGGTGGAGGCGCTGAAGAAGGGCGAGGTCGACTTCGTCTACGGCCTGACCCCGGCGCAGTACGACTCGCTCAAAGGCCAGGCGAACATCACCACCGACAAGGCGCTCGGCAAACGCTTCTACGCCCTCGCCATCAACCCCGGCGCCACCACGAAGGACGGCCAGGCGTTCGGCGACGGCAACCCGGCGCTGAAGAACCAACAGGTCCGTCAAGCGCTGATGTACGCGATCGACACCAAGGTCCTGGTTACCAAGACCCTAGGCGGCTACGGCACGGTCGGCACCGGCTACATCCCGCCGATCTTCGCCACCTACCACTGGGATCCGGACCCTGCCACCGCGTACTCCTACAACCCGGACAAGGCCAACCAGCTGCTGGACGCCGCCGGGTACAAGAAGGGCTCGGACGGGATGCGGACCGGCCCGGACGGCAAACCGCTGACGCTGCGCATCCTGGGCGAGACCAACCGGCCGGACGACACGCAGAACGCCGCGTACCTCACCGAGTGGCTCAAGGCCGTCGGCATCGGCGCCACCACCTCGATCGTGGACCAGGGCAAGCTCGGCGACACCGAGACCGCCGGCACGTTCGACCTGGCCTTCGACAGCTGGACGGTGAACCCGGACCCGGACTACGTGCTGTCGATCCAGACCTGCGACGAGCGGCCCAAGACACCGGGCAAGAGCTTCGCCGGCGACGACTTCATCTGCGACAAGGACTACGACGCCCTGTACCAGAAGCAGATCACGGAGTACGACCAGGCGGCGCGCGCCGCCGACGTGAAGCAGATGGAGCAGCGGCTGTACTCCGACGCTTACATCAACATCCTGTACAACGCGAACTCGCTGGAGGCGTACCGGTCCGACGTCATCGGCAGCTGGGAGAAGCAGCCGCAGCCGGAGGGCGCCTACTGGGGCCAGGACGGCTATTGGTCCTTCTGGTCGGCCAAGCCGGCCGAGTCGGCCTCTTCGTCGTCATCGAGCTCGAACACCGGCCTGGTCGTGGGGATCGTCGTCGCGGCCGTGGTGATTCTCGGCGGCGGGGGCGTGTTCTTGCTGCGCCGCCGCCGCACTCAGACCGCCGAGGAACGCGAGTAGTACGTGTCGATCACCGTCCCCGCACCGCCGGCCGCCGCGGCCACACCCCCTCCCCCCGGCGGGGCCGCGGCGGTCCGGCGGCGCGGCCCCGCCATCCCGCTGCGATACGCCGCCGGCCGGATCGGCGGGGCCGCGGTGAGCATGCTCGCCGTCGTGTTCACCGGCTTCTTCCTGTTCCGCATCGTGCCCGGCGACCCGGTGCGCGCCATGACCCGGGGCCGCCCGGTGGACGCCACGCAGCTGGCGGCGCTGCGCCACCAGTTCGGGATCGACAAGCCGCTGATCGCGCAGTTCGGCGACTACACGCTGCGCGTGGCCCGCGGCGACCTGGGGACGTCGTACCAATACAAGTCCTCGGTCAGCAGCCTGATCGGCAGCCACGTGTGGCCCACGGTCTACCTGGTCGGCACCGCGACGCTGATCGCGGCGCTGCTGGGCCTGCGCATCGGGGTGCGCTCGGCGTGGAAGCACGGGAGCCGCTCGGATCGGGCGAACACCGGTATCGCGCTGGTGCTGTGGTCGATGCCGACGTTCTGGCTCGGGCTGATCCTGATCGTGGTGTTCAGCGTCGGGGTCGGGCCGATCCCGGGCATGTTCCCGACCGGCGGGATGTCGTCGCCGGATGTGCACGGCCTGTTGCCCTCGTTCTGGGACCACGTGCGGCACCTGGTGCTGCCGTGCGTGACGCTGATCGCGGTGATCTACGCGCAATACCTGCTGACGATGCGTGCCACGCTGCTGGAGGAGATCGGCGCCGACTACCTCACCACGGCACGGGCCAAGGGTCTGCGCGACGACGACGTGCGGCGTAAGCACGCGGTCCCGAACGCGATGCTGCCGGCGGTCACGCTGGTGTTCCTGAATCTGGGAACCGCGGTGTCCGGCTCGATCCTGGCCGAGACGATCTTCTCCTGGCCGGGGCTGGGGTCGCTGTTCTACGAGGCGCTGACCGTTCCGGACCTGCCGTTGCTGGAGGGGCTGTTCATCTTCTTCTCGGCGGCGGTGATCTTGATGAACCTGCTGGCCGAGCTGCTTTACCCGATCCTCGATCCAAGGGTGCGGACCTCATGATCGCCGACTTCCGCCGCCGCCGCGCCGGGATGTCCGGCCTGGCCTTCCTGGTGCTGATCGCCGTTGTGGCCTTGGCAGCCCCCTTGTTCATCACCTCGCACGATCTGTCGGCCGTCTACGCGCCCGGGGCGCCGCGGCAGGCTCCTGGCAGCGACTTCCTGCTCGGCACTGACGGCTACGGCCGCTCGATGGTGGACGTGACGATCTGGGGCGCGCGGATCTCGCTGACCGTGGGCGTGCTGGCCACGCTGCTGGCGGTCGGGATCGGGGCGCTGGTCGGCGTCACCGCCGGGCACTTCGGCGGCTGGCCGGCGACGGTGCTGATGCGCGTCACCGACTGGTTCGTGGTGCTGCCGGTGCTGGTGCTGGCCTCGGCGCTGGCCGCGGTGCTCAGACCGGGTGTCGGCACGGTGGTGGTGGCGATCGGCGTGACGGCGTGGCCGCGGACGGCGCGCGTGGTGCGGGCGCAGACGCTGTCGGTGGAGGCGCGGCCGTACATCGAACGGGCCAAGGCCCTCGGCGGCGGGCACCTGCACGTGATGCGCCGGCACATCCTGCCGAATGTCATGCCCCTGATGCTGGCGCAGGCCACGCTGACGGTGTCCGAGGCGATCCTGGCCGAGGCGACGCTGGCGTTCCTGGGCCTGAGCGATCCGACGAAGGTGTCCTGGGGCACCACGCTGCAACTGGCCCGGCAGGTCGGGGCGGTCAGCGCCAACGACTGGTGGATCCTGCTGCCGCCGGGCGCGGCGATCGTCGCGGTGGCGCTGGCGTTCACCCTCGTCGGCCGGGCGCTGGAACAGGTGCTGAACCCGCGGCTTCAGGAGCAGATGTGAACGACGTCCTGCGGTTGGAAGACCTGCACGTCTCCTACCGGACGGCCGCCGGGCCGGTGCCCGCGGTCCGGGGCGTCGATCTGGCGCTGCCCGCCGGCGGCCGGCTGGGCCTGGCCGGGGAGTCCGGGTGCGGCAAGTCGACGCTGGCCGCGGCCATCCTGCGGCTGCTGCCGAAGTCCGCGACGTCTCGCGGGCGCATCCTGCTCGAAGGCGAGGACGTGCAGGAGATGGGCTGGGGCCGGCTGCGCGCGGTGCGCTGGGCCCGCGCCTCGATCGTGTTCCAGGGCGCCATGCACTCGCTGAACCCGGTCCGCCGGGTCGGCGACCAGATCGCCGAGCCGATCCTGCTGCACGAGAAGACCGGCCGCGCCGAGGCCGACCGCCGGGTGGCGCGGCTGCTGGACCAGGTGGGGCTGGTGGCGGCGCGCGCGGCGGCGTATCCGCACGAGCTGTCCGGCGGGCAGCGCCAGCGGGTGATGATCGCGATGGCGCTGGCCTGTTCGCCGCGGCTGATCGTGGCCGACGAGCCGACCACCGCGCTGGACGTGATGATCCAGGCGCAGATCCTGCGGCTGATCGGGGAGCTGGTGACCGAGCACGGGATCAGCCTGCTGATGATCAGCCACGATCTGGCGGTGCTGGCCGAGCACTGCGACCGGCTGGCGGTGATGTATGCGGGGCGGATCGCGGAAGAGGGGCCGGCTGAGCGGGTGTTCGCTGATGCACGCCATCCTTACGGCCGCGCCTTGGCTGGGGCGTTCCCGCGGATCGGGGACTCGGCGTCCCGGTATGGGCCGCGCGGGCTGCCGGGCGATCCGCCGGATCCGGCGCGGCTGCCGGAGGGCTGCACGTTCGCGCCGCGGTGCCCGATCGCGGCGGACGAGTGCCGGGTGGCGGAGCCGGCGTTGGTCGCGGCTGGTCGGGCCGGTGAAGAGCGGTCGGCGGCGTGTATCCGGATGGACGTTCTGCGGGAGGTCTCGTGACAGCGCTCGAAGCTGCGAGCGGGTCTGGTTCTTCCGAACCGGCGGCGACCGGCTCAGAACCCGAAGCGGCACCGGAACCAGTCCAGCTTTCCGATCCGGGGCCAGAACCGGTAGTGACCGAGGAACCGCAGGTCATGGCGGTTGAATCAAGGCGCGATGAAGACCGTGCGGCGGTACCCCCGGTCCTGTCCGTCCGCGACCTCCACGTCGCCTTCCGAGCCCGTCACGGCCGGGGCCACGCCCGCGCCGTCGACGGCGTCGATCTGGACATCGCACCGGGTGAGATCGTGGCGCTGGTCGGCGAATCGGGCTGCGGCAAATCGACCCTGGCACGTGCGCTGACCGGGCTGGTCGTCCCGACCTCCGGCCGCGTCCTGCACAACGGCGTCCCGGTGTCCTACAAGCCGCGCGCACTGAAGGCACATCGGCGCGGCGTGCAGCTGGTGCTCCAAGACCCGACCGGCGCGCTGAACCCGCGCCGCACCGTCTACGAGGCCGTCGCCGAGGGCCTCCGCATCCACGGCAAGTCGGCGCTCGGCTCGTTCCCCGATGAGCGTTCGAAGGTCGCCGACGCGCTGTCCCGGGCCGGCCTGCGTCCGCCGGAGCGCTTCTTCACCCTGCATCCGCACCAGCTCTCCGGCGGGCAGCGGCAACGTGTCGTGATCGCCGGCGCCCTGGTACTCGATCCGTCGGTACTGGTCGCCGACGAACCCGTCGCCTCACTCGACGCCTCGGTGCGCGGGGAGATCCTGCGCCTGCTCCTAGACCTGCGTTCGGCCGCCGGGCTGTCGGCGCTGGTCGTCACCCACGACCTCGGGCTGGCCTGGAACATCGCCGACCGGGTCGCGGTGATGTATCTCGGGCGGATCGTGGAGACCGGGACGGTCGAGGAGGTCCTCACCGACCCCCAGCACCCCTACACCAGGGCCCTGCTGTCCGTGGTCGCGGAATCCGAGACCGAACCGGTGATCCTGTCCGGCGAGACCCCCGACTCGGCCGCGATCCCGGCCGGCTGCCGCTTCCACCCGCGCTGCCCACTCCTGGCCTCCGGCGAGGCCGAGCGGCTGGGCATCGCCGAACGCTGCCGCGGCGAAGACCCCGCGCCGCTGCCCGCCGACGGCCGCCACGCCGCGTGCCACGCGGCCGCCTGACCTGAGCACCACCCCCCGTCGTGCGAAGGAGCCACAGATGCGCCCACCGCGGCGTAAAGCCCTGATCCCGGTGCTGGCCACCGCTCTGGTCGCGGCCACCGCCACCCTCGGCCCGGCCGCGCGCAGCACCGCCGCGGCCGCCGATCCGGCCACCACCCGCCAGGCCGCGTTCGCAGCCGCCGCGGCCGAGTTCGGCGTGCCGCTGCCGATCCTGCTGTCCGTGTCCTACAACGAGTCGCTGTGGGAGGCCCACGGCGGCAAGCCCAGCTTCGCCGGCGGCTACGGCCCGATGAACCTGACGAACCTGACCCAGGACGACCTGAACCGCGCCGGTTTCAGCTCCTCGTTCCGAACTCCGGACCTGCTGAAGGCCCCGGCCCTGCACACCGCCGCCGAAGCCGCCGCACTGGCCGGGATCGACGTGGCCACCGCCGAAGCCGACGACGCCCAGAACATCCGCGCCGGAGCGGCACTGCTGGCCTCGTATGAGAAGCAGTACAACCACGGCATCCTGCCGCCGACACGTGACCTGCCGGGCTGGACGGTCGCCGTCGCCCGCTACTCGGAGGCCACCGAGACCAAGATCGCGCAGGTCTTCGCGGACGACGTCTACGCCACCATCCGCACCGGCCAGACCGTCACCACCCAGGACGGCCAGACCCTGTCGCTGCCATCGCGGCCGTGGGTCTTCGACCAGACGAACGCCGCCGCGCGCCTCGGGCTGGTGAGCGTGGTCCCGCCGGCTGATCCGGTGCACGACCCGGCGCAGCTGACCGCGCCGGAGTGCCCGGCCGACATCTCCTGCAGCTACTCCCCCAACGGCTATTACCAGCTCGACCCGAACGACGCGTCGAGCTACGGGGCCCACGACCCGGCGAACCGGCCGGCCACCACCGACATCCGCTACATCACCCTCCACGACAACGAGGAGACCAACGACGGGACGCTGTGGCTGTTCCACGACCCGTCCTACTTCGCCTCGGCCCACTATGAGGTGCGCTCCGAGGACGGCCACGTCACGCAGATGATGCCGACCAAGGACATCGCCTGGGACAGCGCCAACGAGTCCTTCTATCAGCACTCGATCGGCATCGAGCAGGAAGGCTACGCGCTGACCGGCGCCACCTGGTACAGCGAGGCGATGTACCGCTCGACCGCGGCGCTGGTGCGCTACCTGGCCGCGAAGTACGGCATCCCGCTGGACCGGCAGCACATCCTCGGGCACGACGACATCCCCGGCAGCAGCAACACCCGGATCCCCACGCAGCACTGGGATCCAGGGCCGTACTGGAACTGGTCGCACTTCATGGACCTCCTCGGCGCGCCGATCCGCCCCGACGCCCCGCCGACGTCGAACGTCATCGCCGTCAACCCGGTGTTCCAGCTCAACCAGCAGGTGGTCTCCGGCTGCATGAACATCCAGGACCTGACGCCGTTCCCGGGGCCGTACCACGGCGCGGAGTGGCCGAACCTCAACGGGCCCTGCCCGGACGGCTACTACAAGGACATGCCGAAGCAGCCCACGAACTTCGTGTGGCTGCGCACCGCGCCCAGCGACAGCGCCCCGCTGGTGGCCGACCCCTACCTGCACGCCGACGGCTCGGCGGGCACCACGCGCGCCCAGGACTGGGGCGACCAGGCCAGCACCGGGCAGGAGTTCGTGGTCGTCGACCGGGCGCCAGACCAATCAGATACAGCGCCGCGAAGCGGGTCCTCAGCGGGTGGTGGTGGGAGCCGGGCAGGAGGGTGGATCGCGATCTGGTTCGGCGGGCAGAAGGCGTGGTTCCACAACCAGTTCGGGCCGCTGAGCGCCGCGCCGGTCAAGGCGCTGACGGTGACGCCGAAGGCGGGTAAGACGTCGGTGCCGGTGTATACCGCGTCGTTCCCGGAGGCCGCGGCGTATCCGGCGGCGTTCGTGTCCTGGTACGGCGGGATCCCGCGCTCGCAGCGGATCGCGTCGAAGTACCTGCTGGCAGCCGGCCAGGCATATGTCACCGACGGCAAGCTGCTCACGAGCGACTGGTTCAACGCCTACAACATCGACGGTTCGGCGTTCATGGATCAGACCGATTTCAAGGGCGGCACGCAGTACTACCTGATCACCTACAACCACCGGATGGCGTTCGTGAACGCCGCCGATGTGGATGTGGTGCCGTCGACGTCGTGACGGTCGGCGAGCGGGTGGGCCGTGCGACCGGTCCGCCCGCTTGAGGTTGGCCGGGGGTCCGTTCTCAGGCCGGGATCGGCGTGCCACACTGTTCGGGCACTCAATCAGGCGCCGACCACCACGGCAGTACCCGCTCCATGCCAGGAGGATCCATGCCGCCCGCTTCCCCCGCCCCCTCCGCCGCGGCCCCGGCCGGTTCGGGCCCGGACACCGACGGCGCCGCCGTGCGCCCGGCGCCCGGCCGGGCGAGCGCGCGCACCGGGATGGTGCTGGGCGTGGAGGCCGGCTCGACGCTGGTCGAGGCGATGGTCGCCACGGTCGACGGCGAGGTGGTGGGGCGCGGCCGCTCGGCGCTGGCCAATCCGACGGCGCTGCCGATCGCGGATGTCGTCGCCCACCTCGGCGAGGCGGTGCGGCAGGCGCTGGCCCCGGTGCCGCCGGACTCGGTGGCCGGTGTGGTCGTCGGCGCGGCCGGCATCCTGCGCTACTCCCGCGGCCCCAGCGCCGAGGCCCTGGCCAAGTGCTGGATCGACGCAGGGCTCAGATGTCCGGTGCACGTGGTGGCCGACGCGGTCACGGCGTTCGCGGCCGGCACCCCGCGGCCGTGCGGGTCGGTGCTGATCGCCGGCGTCGGCGCCATCGCCGCCCGGGTGGAGGGCGAGGAGGTGACCGCCCGCATCGACGGCAACGGCTGGCTGGTCGGCGACGACGGCTCCGGCTTCTGGATCGGCCGCCAGGCCGTGCGCGCGGTCTTCGCCGCGCTGGACGGCCGCGGCGAGCCGACCCTGCTGGCCGAGGCGGTCCTGGCCACGGTGACCGGCGACGAGGCCGTCCCGCCCACCGCCGAGGACCAGATCGCGGCCCTGCGCGACGCCGTCTACGACGGCCCGCCGATCGCCCTGGCGGCCCTGGCACCGCTGGTCTCGGCGGCGGCCACCGCCGGCGACCGCGTGGCCCAGCGCATCGTCGACCGCTCAGTCAGCCTGCTGATGGCCACCGCCACGGCCCTCACCGGTGACAACCCCGATGAGCCCCTTGTCCTGGCCGGCTCCCTGCTCACCGCCCCCGGCCCGATCGGCGCCGAGGTCCAGCGCCGCCTGGCCGAGCACCACGGCGGCACCCCGCTGATAGCCGCCCCGGGCGCGGCGGGCGCCGCGTGGCTCGCGGCGCGGGTGCTGGACCCGACGATCGGCGCCGGGGTGCACGCGCGGTTGGCGGGCGGCGCGGCGGCCGCGGCGGGGACCGGCGAGGGCTGAAGCGCGGCCGGCCGTTTCTGCGGCGAAACGGGCCGTCGGAAGAGCGAGCCATCTGCTCGGCGGAGGCTGGCGAGTGCTGTGACCGGGATGGTTCACCGGGTTATCCGTTGGCTGCGTCTCGGCTGGTCTTATAGGTTCCCCGGCTATGAGTGATGTCGGCATGACAGAGATCCGGCTCGCTGACGCGGCAGACGCAGCGGTGATCGCACTCATTCACATGGCCTCTCGGGTGGTGGCGATGCCGTACCTGCCCCCGCAGAAGCGCAGTCACGACCAGGTCACCCGGTGGATCGAGGACGTCCTGCTCAAGACATCCCGCGTGTGGGTGGCAGTGCGCGCTACAGAGATCCTCGGCTATGCCGCCCTTGAGGGTGACATGCTTGAACACCTCTATCTGAGACCGGACGTCCGCCGCCAAGGCATCGGCACGCTACTGCTCGACGAGGTCAAACAGCACAGTCCCGACGGCGTGTCCCTGCACGTCTTTGAGCAGAACACCGATGCCCGCGCGTTCTACGAGCGTCACGGCTTTACCGTCCTCGACACCAGCGACGGCCGCCGGAACATGGAGAATCTGCCCGACATGACCCTTCGCTGGACACCGAACAGCGCACGGTGACCGCGCTCCGGCGGTCGGGGGCCTTACTGATCGGGTCAGCTGGCCCGGCACCCGCCACCGCGAGCTGCAAAACGGTGAACCATCCCCGTCACAGCACTAGACCTGCACGGTGAGCCGGGCCTGGTCGAATCGGCGGGCGGCGAGGTCTTCGGAGCGGATGAGCCAGTAGAGGGTGCCCTCGTCTCCCCAGCTCATCTTCGCGTTACTGTCGCTGTCGAACTGTGCGAGCAGAACCCACCGTTCGGCTTCCTGGTCCAGCGGTTGGTCGCCCCACTCGTGCCCGCCCCCGAGCACCGCTTCCGCGACCTCGTACTCCACCGGGCCCTGGACGGGCACGGCGTGGCCGCCGAGCTGGTGGCCGATCCGGGTGCGCTTGTGCGCGAAGGCGCGGACGAACGGTTTGAGCTCGGCCGGGGTGTCGCGGGGACGAGGCCAGCGCCGGGCGTCGCCAAGCAGGGCTTGCCGGGCCTGGGGCAGCCACAAGTCCGGGGCGCTTTGACCGGTGTCCGCACTGAGTTCCACACGCGGGAATGCCTCCACGACTGAGGGCGTGTCCGCCGGGAAGACGGTGGTGTTCTCAGGGATGTACAGCACCTGGGCCCCGGCCCGCGTCTCGGGGTCGTCGACGGACACGAAAACGCCTTCGCCTACCTGACCGTCGAAGTAGAAGAAGAGCAGGGTTCCATCGCGGGGGAACTCCTCAGCAAGTCCGCCTCGAGGCAGTGCAGCACACAGCGCCGAAGCGACGAAGGACAAGGGTCCGTGTCCGGGCCACTCGGGCCAAGCGACCCCGGACGGAAGCTCCGGGGCCCCGCCGAGGGCGGCCACGGTCTGCTCGTCGCCTTCGGCCCGGCGCAGGCGTATGCACGGGCGCAGGAGCGCCGTCCAGCGCTGGGCGAGATCGTCGGGAAGGTGCTCGGCGGCAAGCCGGGAGTATTGCTCGTCCTTCATGCGGCTCATCATCTACGAACCCCACTCGTGGCGGCGTTACATCGACACCGACCAGGCCAGCAACGCCGCCAGCGGCGCCAGCCCCTGCACCAGCGCCGGACGCGCCATCGCCCGGTCCGACGCGATCAGCACGACGGCCGCGCCCAGCATGCACGCGCACGAGAACAAGGCGATCGACCGGCCCGCCTCGCCGTTGCCGACGTGCGCCGCGATCACGCCGCCGAGCGCTCCCGCGGCCAGGAACAGGTTGTACCAGCCCTGATTGAACGCCCACGGCCGGACGGCGTCGAGGTGCTCGGCCTCGGCGCCGAAGCGCCGGTGGATCACGGGACGCCGGAACAGCACGCTCTCCATGACGAAGATCAACACGTGGATGAGGCCGGCCAGCACGGCCGCGAGCTGCGAGACGATGTTCACCGGTCCACTGTCGGGGTGGGGCCAGTGGGATGCAAGTCGCCGATGGCGTCCCGGACCCGCGGGTGGCGTCTTCACACCCTGACACCGCGATGGGCGCCATGGATCGCGTCCGGGGCTCGGTGACCTCCCGCGGCAAGAATCCACATCAACCCAGATCGGCGGCCTGACGTCCACCGGCTCCCGGATTCCCGCACGCCATCAGCCGTATGTGGGTGCGACCGGAGCGTCGCAGATCGGCTGGCAGTCGTCAAGGGTCTGCGATGGCGTTGAGTTGTTGGGCTCACTCTGGCAAGATCCCACACAACGCCACAGCGGCACACCGGGTGCCGGCCGGCGGGGTCGATCCGGAAGGCGGCGCGTTCATGGCGGACCCGTGCGTGGTGGGGCTCGATGTCGGGGGTTCGCACTCGCGCGCCGTGCTCGCCGCCGCGGGGGGCCGGGTGCTGGGGACCGGGCGGGCCGGCGGCGGGAATCCGACGGTGCTGGGGGCCGGGCCGGCGATCGCGAACATCGTGGCCGCGCTGAAGGCGGCGCTCGGGGACGTGCCGGGCGAGCGGGTGCGGGCCTGCGTGGTGGGGCTGGCGGGCGTCAGTACCCTGATGGCGGATCCGCGGGCGCCGGGGGTGCTGGAGCAGGCCTGGGCCGATGCCGGACTGGACTGCCCGGTGCGGATCGTCTCGGACGTCACCGTCGCCTTCGCCGCCGGCACCCCGCGCCCCGACGGCACCCTCCTGGTCTCCGGCACCGGCGCCGTCGCCGCCCGCATGCACGACCGGCTGCCGGCCCGCTTCCGCGACGGCTACGGCTGGCTCCTCGGCGACGACGGCTCCGGCTTCTGGATCGGCCGCCAGGCCGCGCGCGCCACCATCGCAGCCGCCGACGGCCGCGCCCCGATGGCCGAACTCGCCAAAGCGGTCCTGACGGCGCTGCTCGACCACGGCACGGACCCGGACTCCTCGCCGACGACCGGCCGGACCGGCTCGGTCACCAGCGGCCGGACCTGGCCGGCGGCCGGGTTGGGACGGGGCTCGGCGGGCGGGCCCGGCGCTGTGGACCGCTCTGCCGACGCCACCGCCGTTTCCAGCTCCGGAGCGGAATCCCAGGCCGCACCGAGTTCGACCCCTGACTCACCCGCCACCCATCCGCCGTCCCCCGTTCCGCGCACGGCCACCTCCGCTCCCACCGTCGCCGCAACCATCGGTGAGGGCTTCACGCAGTCCGGCCGCCGCCAGGCCGCCGAGCTCGTCCGGGCCGTGACCGCACAGCCGACGGTGGCGCTGGCCCGGCTGGCGCCGCTGGTGATGACCGCGTACGAACTCGGCGACCCCGCGGCGCGGCGGATCGTCGAGGAGGCGGCGCGGGTGCTGGTGGACAGCCTGGCCGGGGTCGGGCCGGTGCCCGGGGAGCCGGTGGTGCTCGGCGGATCGGTGCTGGTCAGCCGGTCGCCGGTGTTCGAGGCGGTACGGGCGGCGGTGCGCCGGCGGTGGCCGGACTCACCGATCGGGCTGGCGCACGACGGCGCCGCCGGGGCCACTTGGCTGGCCGCCCGCGAGGTGCTCGGGGAGCAGGCCGCGGCGCGTGTTCACACCGCGTTCACCGGCGACGGCCGAGCGACCGCAAAATTCTCATAAACAGTCGTTGACTGTTGTTGTTTTCTCGCTACTGTGACTCCTGCCGAGGACGGCCGCCGCGAAGCGAGACAGCCCTTTGAGACTTCGCACCGCCGTCGGAGGCCGGGTGCCGAGCGTGTTCGGGCCTCAGCGCCATCCACCCGTGTCGTGGCTCAACTCCACCCCCACACCCCCACCCCACAGGAGAGCTCCATGGCCAAGTCCCAGGTGTCCCGCGCCGGCGTCTCGCGCGCCCAGCGGCGGGTGATCACCGCGCTCGCGGTCGGTGCGCTGGCAGCCACCGCCGCACTGCTGCCCGGCTCGGCGTCCGCGGCCGGCAACCCGATCGGCGACGACGTGTCCTCCCACCAGGGCAACGTCAACTGGTCGGCGACCAAGGCGGCCGGCGCCTCGTTCTCGTACGCCAAGGCCACCGAGGGCACGTACTACACCAACCCGTACTTCGCCCAGCAGTACAACGGCGCCTACAACGCCGGCCTGATCCGCGGCGCGTACCACTTCGCGACCCCGAACACCACCGGCGGCGCCACCCAGGCCGACTACTTCGTCAGCCACGGCGGCGGCTGGTCCGCCGACGGCAAGACCCTGCCCGGCGCGCTGGACATCGAGTACAACCCCTACGGCGCCACATGCTACGGCCTGAGCCAGGGCAGCATGGTCAACTGGATCGCCTCGTTCCTCAACGAGTACCACGCCCGCACCGGCCGCTGGGCGGTCATCTACACCACCACCGACTGGTGGAAGTCATGCACCGGAAACTACAGCGGCTTCGCGAACAACGACCCGCTGTGGATAGCCAACTACACCGGCAGCGCCACCCCGCTGCCGAACGGCTGGGGCTTCTACACCTTCTGGCAGTACGCGGACTCCGGCTCGATGGCCGGCGACCAGGATGTCTTCAACGGCGCGTATAGCCGCCTACAAGCGCTGGCCCTCGGCTGACGGGAACGGAGAACCCTGATGCCATCCGAATCCCGGTCGGCAAACCGGTCCCGCCGCCTGGCCATAATGGCCGCGGCGATCGCGACCGCCGGCGCGGTAGTGCTTCCCGCCGCGAACGGCTCGGCAGCGACGAGCGCCACCGCTTCGACGAACACTGCGACCGCGGCCTCCGCCACCCAGGGCGGCAACCCGCATCCCGGCTGGGCCCGCACGATCTCCGGCCAACTGGTCCCGGTCGGCCCCGGGCACGACACCACGCCGGTGAACCCCACCGCCGCCACGCATCCCGAGACCGACTGGATGGGTTCCACGGTCGGCGCGCACGAGCCCGCCGCGGCCACCGCACCCTCCGTCGCCCCGTACTCGGTGCCGCAGCTCCCCGGCATCGACGTCAGCGGCTACCAGGGCAACCTGAACTGGGCCACCATCGCGCCCCACATCGACTTCGTCTACGCGAAGGCGACCGAGGGCACGTCCTATCAGAACCAGAACTTCTACAACCAGTACGTCGGGCCCTATAACGCGGGCCTGATCCGCGGCGCGTACCACTTCGCCACCCCCAACAACTCCGGCGGCGCCACCCAGGCCGACTACTTCGTCAGCCACGGCGGCGGCTGGTCGGCCGACGGCAAGACCCTGCCCGGCGCGCTGGACATCGAATACAACCCCTACGGCGCCACGTGCTACGGCCTGAGCCGCTCCCAGATGACCAGCTGGATCTGGGCCTTCGTGAACGAATACGCCTACCGCACCGGCGTCTACCCGGTGATCTACACGACCAGGGACTGGTGGAGCACCTGCACCAGCAGCGACGCGGGCTTCGCTGACTACGTCCCGCTGTGGATCGCGAACTACTCCGCCTCAGCCGGTGGCGCACTGCCCAACGGCTGGGGCTTCTACACCTTCTGGCAGTACGCCGACCACGGCTCACAGCCCGGAGACCAGGACGTCTTCAACGGTCCCTACACCCAGCTCCAGACCTTGGCCACCCGCGGCTGAGGAAACCGGCAGCATCGGGCGTCCCCGCCTACACCCCTGAGGCGGAGACGCCCGGCGCCTCCGGCCGCCTGAGCACCCCTGAGCGGGATCCTCAAGGCGGCTTGAGGCCGGGCCGCCGAGTCCCGGGCCCTGACGGCGGTCCGGAGCTCGCGCTTGAACCGGCCGCCCGATGCGAACACTGATTCGCATCTTCGCCGCTAACGCACCGTATCTACGTCAATAGTCACCCCATCTCCGTATTCCGGCGGCGCGCGCGGCGACGATAAGCTCCAGCGCTGTCTGCAGGCAGTTTTGCCGATGACAACTCAGTCATATTTGAGTGCGCCGGTCACGAGTCCTCGGGCCGGTGCGGAGAAGAGCCACCATGACTTCCAGTAAAGTGCGGAGCGCCGGGCTAGGGGCGGTCGCCACGTTCGCCGGGTTCGCGGCATCTCTCGGCGGGGCCGCGGCCGCGCACGCCGACCCCAGCGGAGCGGCGTTCGGCACCGACCAGGAGACGACGCCGTGCGCGATCGCCGCCTCGGACATCCAGTTCGCGCCGGCGGCCGCAGACGGTAAAACCCCCGCCAAGGGCTGGCAGGAAGACGGTAAAACCCCCGTCGGGGGCTGGGAGAGCGCCGCCGGTTTCCATCGCCTCGACAACGAGCCGGCCAACGGCATCCTGGTGAAGATCAAGGACGACGCGAAGATCGGCGACGGTTGTAGCCGCATCATATCCCTGGCCTCGTACACCGCTCAGGGCAAGACCTGGCAAGATTCGAAGACGCAGAGCTTCGTAGACGTGACGAAAGCCACGCTGGACGCGACCCACACCAGCGCCACGCTGGTCGTGAAGCTGCCGACCAGCACCGACGCACTCAACTGCTTCGGCCAGCTGGACCTGTACTTCGGCGAGATGGTGTACGACGGCCAGAAGATCCCCGGCCACGGCAGCCTGCCGAGCTACCCGAAGATCGCCAACCCGCCGCCGGCGGACCTGATCTCGGCCTGGAACGGCGCGGACTCCACGTCTTGCAGTGCGCCGTCGTCGTCATCGTCGTCATCGTCCTCATCGCCGGCCACGTCGTCGTCCTCCTCGGCGGTCATGCCGAGCTCCCCGCCGTCCAGCACGCCGAGCGTGCCGAGCACCCCGACGGCCACCGGCTCGACCTCCGTGCTGCCGACGGCCACCACCTCCAGCTCGACCGGCCCGGCGCTGGCCCACACCGGTTCCAACGCCGGCGTGATCAGCCTGGTGGCGCTGACGTTCTTCGGCGCCGGCGGTGCCACGGTGCTGGCGTCGCGCAAGGCCGCCGCCGCGCGCAAGCACTGATCCGCGGTACCAAGCTGGAATCAGCGCGCTCACCTGCGGCGTAGCCTCGATGGCAGGACACGCGAAACGGCCGACCGGTGGTCGAACCGGTCGGCCGTTTGGTATTCGTACCCTTACGTCAGAGGCCTAATTCTCATCCGGCCCGCGCCGCCGCTCCTGCCGCCGCAGGTACCGCTCGAACTCCCGCGCGATCGCCTCACCGCTGGCCTCGGGCAGGTCCGCGGCGTCCTCGTTGTCGCGCTGCTCCTCCAGCGTGCGCACGTACTCGCCGACCTCGGCGTCGCCCTCGGCCAACTCGTCGACCCCGGCCTCCCAGGCCTGCGCCTCTTCTTCCAGCTGCTTGGTCGGCACGGACAGGTCCAGCACGTCCTCCAGCCGCCGCAGCAGCGCCAGCGTCGCCTTGGGCACCGGCGGGTGCGCCACGTAGTGCGGCACCGCGGCCCAGAACGACATCAGCGGGAGGCCCGCGTGCCGGCACGCCTCCTGGAACACGCCGGTGATGCCGACCGGGCCCTCGTAGGTCGGCGGCTCCACGTCGAACAGCGCCTGGTACGCCTCGTCCGCGCTGGTCCCGGTGACCGGCGTCGGCCGGGTGTGCGGCACGTCGGCCAGGTACGCGCCGAGCGTGATGATCTGCCCCACGCCCAGATCGCGCGCCAGCCCGAGGATCTCCTCGCAGAACGAGCGCCAGCGCATGTTCGGCTCGACGCCGTGGACCAGCACCAGATCGCGCGGCTCCTCGTGCGCGTCCCCGGGCAGCAGCCGGGTCGGCGCGCGCACGATCGAGAACCGCGTGGTCGGCCAGATCACCTGCCGCTGGTCGTCGACGGCGGCCATCACCGGCCGGTGCACCTGGTAGTCGTAGTAGTCCTCGCCGTCCAGGGCCGCGAACACCCGGCCGCCTCCGGCGTATGCCTCGGCGAGGTGCTTCACCGAGTTGGAGGCCGCCTCACCGGCGTCGTTCCACCCCTCGAAGGCCGCCACCATGACCGGATCGGCCAGCTCCGGGATCCCGTCCAGCTCTATCACCGGCCCACCCCCTTACCGCGTGCCGGATTGCCGCTCCGGCGCTTCGGCTCGGTCTGCCGCGCCAGTGCCGATGTCGGGTTGAGATCGTGTCTAGTCATGGTCGCCCCCCTCGACGAGCCTGTGTCGCACCGCTTGACGGACGGGCCGCAGACAGCTCTGAGTTCGCAGTGCACACGCCCAGCCTACTGGGCTCGCGGCCGGTGCACTCCGCCGAGCGGGGCTGGAACCCCGGTGGACGACCGGATCCGGCCGGCCGCGACCGATGTGGTCTACACCTGGACCCGCCGGGCCCGCCGTTCCAGATACCGCTGCTCAGCGATGCTCGCGGTCGCCTTGGCGGCGCGCCGATAGTCGTCGTGGGCCGCCGCGCGGTCGCCGGTCAGCTCCCGCAGATGCGCTCGCACGGACAGCAGCCGGTGATGCCCGGCCATCCGCTCGTCGGCCTCCAGGACGGCCAGGAGTTCCAGCCCGGCTTCGGGGCCCTCGATCTCGGCCAGCGCGATCGCGCGGTTGAGCGTGACCATCGGATTGGGCGCGATGCGTTCCAGGATCAGATACAGGGCGTGGACCTGCTTCCAATCCGTCTCCGAGTCCGTCGCCGCGGCGGCATGGGTGGCCGCGATCGCGGCTTGGAGCTGGTACGGCCCCAGGGCCGGGGCGGCCAGCGACGCCTTGACGAGTTCCAGTCCCTCGCCGATGAGTTCGGCGTCCCACAGCGTGCGGTCCTGTTCGTCCAGCGGGACCAGGTCGCCGGCCGGTGTCGTGCGGGCGCGGCGGCGGGAGTGGGTCAGCAGCATCAGGGCCAGCAGACCGGCCACCTCGCCGTCGTCCGGCAGTTGGGCGCGCACCATGCGCGTCAGGCGGATCGCCTCGGCGGCCAGGTCGGCGCGGTGCAGTTCGGCGCCGGAGGAGGCGGTGTAGCCCTCGTTGAATATCAGGTACAGGACATGCAGGACGATGCTCAGCCGTTCCTCGCGCTCGGCGCCCTCGGGCAGCGTGAACGAACTGCCGGCCGCTTTGATCCGCTGTTTGGCACGGCTGATCCGGGCCGCCATCGTGGCCTCCGGAACCAGGAACGCGCGGGCGATCTCAGCGGTGGTCAGGCCGCCGACCGCGCGCAGGGTCAGCGCGGTCGCCGAGGCCGCGGTCAGCGTGGGATGGCAGCACAGGAACAGCAGCAGGAGCGTGTCGTCGGTATCCGGCACGTCCGGCGGCGCCAGCGCGTGGTCGGCCGACGTCCATTCCCGCTCCCGGCGGGCATGGTCGCTGCGGATCTGGTCGATGAGCCGCCGGTTGGCGACAGCGGTCAACCAGCCGCGCGGATTGTCCGGAACGCCCTCGGCCGGCCACTGCACGGCCGCGGCCAGAACGGCCTCCTGGACGGCGTCCTCGCAACCCTCGAACCGTCCGTAGCGGCGCACCAGCGCGCCGAGGACCTGCGGGGTGAGATCACGCAGCAGGCCCTCGACGGCAGGTCGGCTCTCGCTCATGCCTCCAATTGTCCGTCAGAGAACATCACCTGACGGACCTCGACGCCGAGCCCCTCGATCGCGGTGTCCGGGATCTGCGCGGCGAGCTCGATCGCCCGCGCCTTGTCCTCGCAGTCGATCAGGTAGAAGCCGCCGAGGTACTCCTTGGCCTCCAGGAACGGGCCGTCGGTGACCACCGGCCGGCCGTCGCGCACCTTCACCACCGCGGCCTGGGAGGGATCGACCAGCGCCTGCGTGAGGATCAGCTCCCCGGAATCCTTCACCGCCTGGAGAAACGTGGCATGGCCCTCACCGATGGCCGCCTTCTCCTCGTCGGTCAACGCGTCCAGCACGGCCGGGTTGATGTGCAGGCCGATGACGAACTTCATCTGGGTGCTCCTTGTGCTCTTTCGGATCACGGACCCGCCATGGGCCCCATTTCACCCGGTGGTCGGAGCCGTCGCGGTGTTCTTGACATCCTCCGCGGAAAATCTTCCGCCGAATCTTTCCGCGCCTCCGCGCCTCCGCGGCCATGACGCCGGGCACGTCGGGTGCGGAGCCGAGTTCGAGCTGGTCAGCGCGTAGATGTCGCCCTTCCCGTTCCCATCTCCGCCAGGGTGGCGCGTCCCCCGGATGACCGCAGCGGACGGGACAGACCCGCGGCTCCGATGAGTTGCTGGGAGGGGGTCCAACCCGAAGGAGGTCTTGAGACGATGTCCAAGTCAGGAAAGAAGAACGAAGCCGGAGAGCACGTCGCGAAGGCAGACGTGCGCCACAGGTATCAGGTCGCCGAGTTCGCCGACTTCACGCGGCGGGAGGAAGGCCCGGACGGCGCAGAGGAGTTCAAGCCGCGAATCGCGGTACTCACGCCGGTCGGCGGTGGTAAACAGGTGCAGGCCTATGTGCCGGGCAACCTCGACGCGCCGCTGGAGGTCGGTTCGACGGTCATGTGCCGGCCGTATGACAAGGGCGGCAACAAAGACGGGTCGCCGGTGAAGTTCCGGATCACCAACGTCATCGAGGCCGGTTCCGAGTCCGACGCGCTCTCAGCCGCGCAGAACGCGCAGCTCGCGGGGCGGGCCGGCGCCGAGGCGACGTCGATGGAACGGCAGGAGGCCGGCCCGCGCCGGTGACCTGACCTGACCTGATGCCCGCGTCCGGGGTGCCTGCGAAGGCACCTCGGACGCGGGTTTTGGTTTCAGGAGACTGTCAGAGCGCCGATGATCCGCAGCGCCTCGTCAACCGACGCCGCCGGATCGGGCACCGGATACAGGGTGTCGCGCACGACCCGGTTCGCGTCGACGATCAGCGTCGCGCGCTTGAGACGGTCGGCACCGGCAGCCCGGAAGGACGGCAGGCGCAGCGCGGTGGCGAGTTCCAGGCCCTGATCGGACAGCAGCGGGAACGGCACGTTCTCCAGTTCGGCGAAGCGGGCCAGTTGCTCATAACGCTGGGTGCAGGCTCCGACGACGGCCGCGTCGAGTTTCGCGAACTCGGGGAGGCGGTCGCGGAAGGTGCGGGCTTCGAGCGTGCAGCCGGGGCCGCCGGGCACCTGCTCCCAGCCGGGAGCCAGGCTCGGCTCGACCGAGGGCGAGCCGGGGAAGGTGTACAGCACGGTCCACGCGGCGCCGGCGGCGATCGGATCTGCCGGCGTACCGTCGGCGCCCGGCAGCATCAGGGCTGGAATACGGGTCCCGACCAGCCCGTGGACCCGGCGGGCCTCGGCGGAGGCGGGTTCGGAGGTGGCGCTGAGCGTGCCGTCGCCCATCACGTGCTGAGCCCCCCAGTTCTGGAGCGCGATCAGCACCGGGAGCAGGCCACGTCCGGCATCGGTGAGGTGGTACTCGAACCGCGCCGGCCGGTCGGAGTACCGACGCCGCTCCAGCACGCCGCGCTCGACCAGCATCGCGAGCCGCTCGGTCAGCACCTTGCGGCTCACGCCGAGCTCAGCGGCCAGGTCCGAGAAGCGGTTCACGCCGCCGGCGACATCGCGCACCACGAGCAGCGTCCACCAGTCCCCGACCACATCGAGGGCCTGCGCGATCGAGCAGTCGCTGTCCCCGATGCCGGTGTACTTCACCCGGCCAGTATAGTCAGTTCCGAATGTGAACTCACTAGGGAGGGGCCCGCTCTTGACCGCCGCCACGCCGCCCGCGCGATCCGCTACGCCACCGGCGCCGACCGCAGGCGCCGCATCGACCACGTCATCGGTGTCCGAGACCCATGCCCACTCCTGGTTCTGGCGCTACTGGGCCGGCTCCACGGTCAGCCGCGTCGGCACCGCCGTCACCACCGTCGCGCTCCCGCTGGCCGCCCTGGGCCTGGCGCACGCGTCGAGCTTCGAGGTCGGCGCCGTCACGGCGGCCGGGTTCGCCGCATGGGCGCTCATCGGGCTGCCGGCTGGGGTGCTGGTCGGCCGGCTGCCGCTGCGGGGCACGCAGATCGCGATGGACCTGATCCGGGCGGCGGCATTGGCCTCGGTGCCGGTGGCCTGGTGGGTGGCGTCGGTGACGGTGGCGCAGTTGGTCGTGGTCGCGCTGGTCGTCGGACTGGCGTCGGTCGTGTTCGACGTCGGGAACGCCACGATGCTGCCGTTCCTGGTCAGCAGGGAGGAGTTGACGGCACGCAACAGCCTCACGTCCGGGACCGAGGCGGTGACCACTCTCGCGGGGCCGTCCCTCGGCGGCGCGCTGGTGCAGGCGGTCGGGGCGGCGACCAGCATCCTCGTGGACGTCTTCAGCTACCTGATATCAGCCTTCTTGCTGCGGAACGTCCCGCGCCCGCCCCGTACCGAGCCCGTGAACGCCGCCGCCAGGACGACCGTCCGCGCCTCGATCCGCGAGGGCTGGCAATACCTCATGCGCGAGCCGATCCAGCGGGCGAACCTCTGGGACGCGACCGCCGTCAACTTCGTCTGCGGCGCCCTGCTGGCGCTGACCCCGCTGTTCCTGGTGCGCACACTCCACCTCGCGGCGGCCTCGGTCGGCGCGGTGATGGCCACCGAGGGCATCGGCAGCCTGCTCGGGGCCGCGCTCACCCCGCGCCTGACCCGCCGCATCGGCACCGGACGCGCCATGGTCTGGGCGTCGATAGCGCTGCCGCCGTCCTGCGCCCTGCTGCCCGCCGCCGGTCACGGGTGGGGCGTGGCGGTGTTCATCCTCGGCAACGCCGCCTTCGCCGGGGCCGTCGTGGTGACGAGCATCGTGGCCCGCACCTACCGCCAGATCGCGACTCCGACCGAGTTGTTGCCCCGCGTCGCGGCGACGGTCCGCTTCGTCTCCTGGGGCGTGATCCCGGTGGGTGCGCTGGCCGCCGGAACGGTCGCGTCCTGGGACGGCCCACGAACCGCCCTGTGGTGCACCACGGTCGCGACGCTCGCCGTGCCGGCGGTCATCCTCGCCAGCCCGGTCAGGACGCGTCGCGATATCGCCGAGCCACGGCCGTGAAGGCGGCCTTGGGCTCCCACTCCATGTCGGGGTAGGCCTGCCCGCGGCGTCCTTCGAGGATTTTGACGATGCCCGGCCCCGCGCGATCCAGGTCGTACCGGGGATCGCCGTCGGGCCGGTGCGGGAAGCCGGCCAGGGCGAACATGAACACGAACGCGCTGTCCACGCCCTCGGTCTGGAAGATCTCCAGCAGTTCGCTGAGATACGCGGCCTGACCGGCCTCGTCGCGCTCGTACACGCCGTCGAGCCGTATCGGGTCCCTGGTCTGCCCGTCGTATTCGACCACCTCCATCGCCCGGCCGCCGCGATCGCCGGCGCCCTTGTAGGCCGCGGTGCCGAAACCGGTGATGGCCAAGGGCTTCTGGCCTTGGGCCAGGGTTCTCACCGCCTCCCGGAACTGGTCGGCGACCTCGGCGGAGCGGATCAACTCGAAGGTCACGAAGTCGAAGGGGGTCCAGTCGACTTGCTCGAACTGGATGGCCGCATAGGTGAGCTCGCCTTGGAATCGCTCGCGGATGGCGGCCGCGGCGGCGCCGAGGAACGTGTTCATACGCCCGCCGATCTCGCGGATCGCCTCGGCCCGCCGCTCCGGCCGGCTCATCAGCCGCGCGACCCGCTCCTCGGGATTGTCGCCGGGCAGGAACCCGCGGCTCATCAGGCTCAGCTCGACGCCGGCGACGAACACGACCGCGGCCCCGGTACGCCGGAGCCGTTCGGCCCGCTCAGCGCACTCGCGAAACAGGGCGAGGATCTGCTCGGAGTCCAGTTCCAGCGGATAGGGCGAGAACCAGACCTCCAAGCCGAGCTCGGCCGCCACGCCGGCGGCCAGCTCCAGCCGGTCCGGGTCGCCGCCGATGATCTGAACCGCGTTGCAGTGCAGGTCGTCGCGGATGATGGTCAGTTCGCGGCGGACGACCCCCGGGTCGAAGTGCTCGCGGGATATCCGACCGTGCATGACGAATCCGGTGTCATAGGCCATTCCTCGTGCTCTCATGGCGCCGAGGCTGCCAGGAAAAGTGCGTACGCGCAAGTTTGCGTGAACGCAGCCATCTGTGGAAGGCTGGGCCCCGTGACGGGACTGCGGGAGCGGAAGAAGCAGGCCACGCGCGAGGCGCTCCGCGAGGCAGCCCTCCGTCTGGCCGTGGAGCGCGGACCGGATCAGGTGCGGGTCGAGGACATCGCCGAGGCCGCCGGGGTGTCACCGCGCACGTACAACAACTACTTCGCCAGCCGCGAACAGGCGATCGTCGCCGCCGTCACCGGCGATCGGGAGGCACGGGTCGCGGCGGCGGTGGCGGACCGGCCGACGGAAGTGCGCCTGGCCGACGCCGTCACCGAGGCGGTGATCGAGCAGTACACGAACAGCGGCGAGCACGAACGCGAGGCGCTGCTGCTGATCACCACCCGGACCCCGCTGCGCGACGCCTACCTCGACGCCACGGCCACCATCGAGCCCCCGCTGACAGCCGTGATCGCCGAACGCCTCGGCGACGCCGGAGGACACACGGCTCGGGTCCTCGCGGCGAGCGTGGCCGCGGCCGTACGCATCGCTTTGGAAAGCTGGCTCCAGCCGAGCGGAACCTCGGGTTTGGTCGCCGTCTCCGGTTCGCTACCCGACCAGCTCCGCGCCGCGCTCGCCCCCCTCGCGCCCGCGTTCGACGCCGCTGTGAAACGCGTCTAGTGTCCCCGGCCAGGCGAGAGTCCTGGCCGACGCCCCGACACCGGTCAAACCAGAACCCTTACAACGCCACGCCCAACAGCGCGTCCGCGATCCGACTGATCTGCCCCGGCGCCGCCGTGTTCCGCTCCGCCGGCTCGGCCGCGTCCAAGTCCGCCGCCTCCTGCCGCGCCGCCCAAGCGTCGATCACAGCCAACGCGCCCGGCGTGTCCAGATCCTCGGCCATCCGCTCCCGCACCGCATCGAGCACATCGTCGGCCGGAACCGCGTCCGGCCGCGACACCGCCGCGCGCCAGCGCGCCAGCCGGGCCTGGGCCGACTCCAGATCCGCGTCGGTCCAGTCCCAGTCGGTGCGGTAGTGGTGCGCCAGCAGCGCCAGGCGGATCGCCATCGGGTCGACGCCGGCGTGCCGGAGCTTGGAGACCAGGACCAGGTTGCCCTTGGACTTCGACATCTTCGCGCCGTCCAGGCCCACCATGCCGGAGTGCACATAGGTCTGCGCATACGGCCGCTCGCCGGTCACCACCTGAGCCTCCGAGGCGCCCATCTCGTGGTGCGGGAACGCCAGGTCGCTGCCGCCGCCCTGCAGGTCCAGGCCCATGCCCAGGTGTTCCAGGGCGATCGCCGCGCACTCGATGTGCCAGCCGGGGCGGCCCGGGCGCAGCCCCATGACGCGGCCGTCGTGGCCGGGGTCCCACGCCGGCTCGCCCTCGCGCTCGGCCTGCCACAGCAGGCAGTCCAGTTGGTGCTTCTTGCCGGGGCGCCCGGGGTCGCCGCCGCGCTCAGCGAACGTGGTCAGCATCTTGGCGGCGTCCAGGTGCGACACCGAGCCGAAGGCCGGATCGGCGTGCACGGAGAAGTAGACGTCGCCGTCCACGTCGTAGGCCGCGCCCCGCTCCAGCAGCTTCACCACCAGGTCCACGACCAGCGGGATCGACTCCACCGCGCCGACGTAGTGCTCCGGCGGAAGGATCCGCAGCGCGGTCATGTCCTCGCGGAACAGCGCGGTCTCCGCGGCCGCCAGCTGCTCCCAGTCCTGACCGTTGGCCGCGGCGCGCTCCAGCAGCGGATCGTCGACGTCGGTGACGTTCTGCACATAGGACACCGGATGCCCGGCGTCGCGCCACGCCCGCTGGATCAGGTCGAACGCCAGATAGGTGTTGGCGTGCCCCATGTGGGTCGCGTCATAGGGCGTGATGCCGCACACGTAGATGCGCGCCCGCTCGCCGGGGGCCGCTGCCGGGGTGGCCACCAGGGCCCGCGCGGCGGTGTCGTGGAGCCGGACGGCGGGGCCGTGACCGGGCAGTTCGGGGACCTCGGGGGCGGGCCATGCGTGCATGCGGATGATCCTATCGGGATCGGCGCGGTGGATGTTCCCACCGAGCAACAGCGCAACGGTGCTGGTTGTTCCGGTGCCGGGGTCAGAACGGCGGCCAGGGCACCGGCCGCCGCCGCCCCTCGGGCCCGGGGATCCGGTCGGCCCGCAGCAGCTCCCTGATCCGGGCCCGCGTGGCCGCGACCTCCTCGGCGTCGAGCAGCTCGGTCAGGCGGCCGCCCAGCTCGCCGGAGTCCAGGTCCCGGTCCAGCCGCTCCAGGACCGCGCGGACCTCGTCGCCCAGCGGCTCCTCGCTGAAGCCCCAAAGCAGGGTGCGCAGTTTGTCGTCCACGTTGAAGGTCAGCCCATGGTCGATCCCGTACACGTGCTCGGGTTCGGCGGTGCCGACCAGCAGATGGCCGCCCTTGCGGTCGGCATTGTTCACCACGGCGTCGAACGCCGCTATGCGCCGCAGCCGCTCGTCGGCCTTGTGCGCGAGCACCGCCGGGCGGCCGTCGCCGAGCTCCACCGACAGCACCGGACGCCAGTGCGCGGCCGCCTCGGCGTCCGGGTCGTCGTCGAAGTCCTCCGGCAGCAGCGCCAGCAGGCCGTGGTCGTCGTCATCCGGGGTGTCGATCCACAGCTGGCACATACCCGGGCCCCACGGCCCCTCCCGCATCACCGTCGGCGGCACGATGCGCCAGCCGGTGGCCTGCGACAGCTCGTAGGCGGCGACCTCGCGCGCGGCGAGCGTGCCGTTCGGGAAGTCCCACAGCGGACGCTCCCCCGCCACCGGCTTGTGCACGCAGTGCAGCGTCACGCCGTCCAACGTCACGGAGCCGTACAGCGTGGCGTTGGAGGCGTTGGTGAGGCGACCGCTGATGCTCAGCTCGCCGGCGGTCAGCACTTCCGTGACACGGCTCAGGTCAAGCTCCTGCCCCCCGGAGGACTCCGAAGTCGAAACGGCTGCTGCGGGATCTCCGGCGGTGCTCAAGCGGCGCGCCGCCGATACCCGTTGGCGCGCGGACAAACGTGTCCCTCGGGATCCAGGGGCAGCGAACAGAACGGACACGGCGGCCGCCCGGCCGACACCACGGCCTTGGCGCGCGTGGTGAACGCCCGGGCCTGCGCCCCGGTGAGCCGCACCACCATGGTCGGCGGCCCGTCGGCGTCCATGTCGCCCAGCGGCGGCTCGCCGCCGTCCTCCATCGGCGCCATCGCCTCGATCACCACCCGCTGCGTCTCGCCGTCCCAGGCCAGCGCGAGCGCCGCCACCCGGAACTCCTCGAACACCGGCTGCTCCAGCGGCTTGTCGTCGGCCAGCTCCAGCGGCGCGATGGCCGGCACCGGAGCGGCCCCGCCGGAGCGGCGCACGACCTCGTCCAACAGATCGTCCAGCCGCTCGGCGAGGGCTTCCACCTGCTCCTTCTCCAACGCCACCGACGTGATCCGGCCGCCGGAGGCCGCCTGGAGGTAGAAGGTGCGGTGCCCGGGGAGTCCGACGGTGCCGGCGACGAACCGCTCCGGGGGGTCGTAAACGAAGAGTTCCCGTGACACCGTATTCCTCCTACAAGCTCCGCTCAGGCCCTCGCGTGGACCCTGTCTCAAAGCCTATGCGTTCACGCATTGTCGGCGCCCGCGCCGCCGCCCACTGCGGCGTCACCGTCCGCTGATGGCGAACGCTCGGCGCGCTCCGGCGGCGGTTTGTAGGGCGCCGGGTCGCCGCCGACGTCGTTCAGGCGCAGCACGAAGGGCCGCAGTTCGGTGTAGCGGACCGCGGTGACCGAGCACGGATCGCAGGTGATCCGCTGGAACTGGTCCAGGTGCAGCCCGAGGGCGTCGGCGGCCAGGGCCTTGATGACGTCGCCGTGCGAGAACAGCGCCCACACGGCCTCCGGCCCGTGCTCGGCGGCTATCAGGGTGTTCCATTCCCGCACCGCGGCCACCGCGCGCGCCGACATGTCGGCCATCGACTCGCCGTCGGGCCCGGGGAACCGCGCGGCGGAGGGGTGCTGCTGCACCGTCTTCCACAGCGGCTCCTTGACCAGGT
>JAEKKI010000194.1 GCA_019510485.1 Catenulisporales bacterium | reverse complement strand
CGGCGGGACGCGACGTGCCGTTCTACACCGGCAAGATCGCCGCGGCGAAGTTCTTCGCCCGGAACATCCTGCCGCTGCTGGCCGGGCAGCGGGCGATCGTCGAGGCGACCGACAACGAGCTGATGGACGTGCCGGAGGAGGCCTTCTAAGGCTCTTCGCAAATCACGGAGCCGCCCCTACTCTTCGCCGACATGGCGAGGGTGGGGGCGGTTCTGCGTGTCACGGTGCGGAGCGCCGGTGAGCTGCTGGTCACGGTCTCCGCCCTGATGGCGCTGTTCATCGGATAGCCCTGACCGGCGGCCCGTACGCCGATTCCGGTGCCGCGCCGATCCCGGCCGGGAACGTCACGGCCGGCGGCTTGACCTGCTCTGGCAACCCGGCGGGTACGCAGCCCTATCCGTCGGCCCCGACGGCGGGTTCCGGCGGAGCGCTCGACCCGAACACCGCGATCACGCTGTGTTCGCAAGCGGCCGGGGGCACCAACCCGCCGACCGTGACCGGCGGCGACTTCCTGGTCGGCGGCGCGCTCAGCCTGAAGGTCCCGGCATACGTGCTTCAGGGCACTTACACCGGAACGGTCACCATCTCCCTGCAGTAAGGCACTGAACAGCGGGGAGCAAGGCAGCTCGCGTGGGGCGAGGTCCATTCGCCCCACGCAAGCCACTGCCATCACACCACACCGCCGGAGCGTGGAGGAGATCACTGTGGGAAACGCCGTGGTCCGTCGCAGCATCCGCATGGCGGCGGGACTTCTGGTAACGGTGCTGACGATCGGTGTCTGCACGTGCCCAGCCGCCGCTCCTGTGTCGGCGCTGAGTCCGGCGCCGTCACCTTCACCGCCAAGCGACCCCGGAAAGGTCGCGCACGACAACGGCTCCTGGTAGGTGCAGCCCGCCCCGAAACCGGCGCCGCTGCGGACGCGCGCCAGTACTTCATCCTGGAAGGCCGTCCCGGCACCACACTCCAGGACGGTCTGGCGATCTCCAACTACACCGACCACCCGATCACCTACGACGTCTACGGCGCCGACGGCTACAACACCCCGAGGGACGGCCAGTTCGCCTTGCGGGAGCACGGCCATCCGATGACCGGCGTCGGCTCGTGGGTGCATACCGCGTTCCCCACAGTGACCGTCCCGGCCCGTACCTCCACCGTCGTGCACCGGGATCTTCGGCACCCCGATCGACAAGACCGTGCGGCTGCCGCAGATCCTGCCCGGGCAGAGCATCGACTTCGCGCAGCCATGGAAGCACCTACCGCCGTTCGAGATCGGCACGGTGCATCTGGAGGTGAGCGACGACTCCGTCTCGCCGGCGGTGACTTCCACGGCCGCGGTTTCGCTGACCCTGATTCCGTGGCTCACGGTGCTGGTGGTTCTCCTGATTGCGTCTGTGGTGATCGCGGGGTATGTGATCTGGAGGCGTCGCAAGGTTCCGCAGCCGGTTCGTCATGATTCGCTGAAGGCTGCGGCACGTTGATCGCGATGCCGACGCGACGGCTGGCCGTGGTAGCCGCGGTGCTTTCCTTGGCGGGGATCGCACCTACGGCACGCTCGGCCGTCGACGTACCGACGCTGACATTGTCGAAGGAAACGGTGAAGCCGGGGGAGTGGGTCGCGGTCTCCGGTAGCGGCTTCCCGGTCGGCGCACGGCTTCAGATCGAGGTCTGCGGCGTCGGTGGATCCTCGAACTCCTGCGCCATCTCCGACGCCGCTTTCGCCACCACCGACGCATTCGGCGGCTTCCACCAGAACCTCCGGGTGACCGAGCCGCCGACGCCGTGTCCCTGCGTCGTGCACGCCGCGCCGTATGCCGGGACGCTGACGTTCGGCAACCTCAGCGGCGGCCCGGCCGACGATCCCGGCGTCGCGCTGACGCTCTCCCACGGCGGCAAACAGATCGCCCGCCACCCCGTGACCTGGAGCGGCGGCTCCTTGCCGGTCGGGCAGCGCCGCACGCTCTACGAGCTCCCGCCGCCCGGGCTGGTTCCGCGACTACGAGGTCGGAGTCGTGATCGTGACCGGCGGTGCCGGCGCCGCCGTGAGCGCCCCGGCCGGTAAGCCCGTCACCGTCCGAACCTTGTCAGCCTCTGTGCGTCGGGTGAACTCGTCGCCCCCGGAACCCTCGCCCTGGGCGTGTTGTGCCTGTTCGCGGGCTCCAGGCGGCGCCACAGGCCCGCGGGCGGCCTCCCGGTGGGCGATGACGCAGTCGCCGGCCGGCGCGCCGGAGCGGCCGTGCCAGAGCCCTTCTCGACCATCGACCGGGCCACCCTCGGGATCGTCGTGGCGGGGATCGTGGTGGCCCCAGAGCTCGAACATGCGGCTGCTGAGGTTCTTGAGACTTCTGAGAACGCCGGCTAGCGCAGCCGCTCGGCCAGTTCCTGCGCCACCGCCGCCGCCCGTGCCCCATAGCCGGAGCCGTACAGCGCCGCGTGGACCAGCAGCGGATGCAGCTGGTGCAGCGGCACCCGCTCCTGCCAGCCGTCGGCCAGCGGGTGCACCTCGTCGTAGGCCGCGATGATCCGGTCCAGATACGGCGGCGGGAACAGGGCCAGCATCGCCAGGTCGGTCTCCCGGTGGCCGCCGTGCGCGGCCGGGTCGATGAACCAGCCCTCGCCGCGGCCGTCCCACAGGATGTTGCCGCTCCAGGCGTCGCCGTGGATACGCGAGGGCCGCTCCTCCTCCCCGGCCAGGAAGTCGATGCGGGTGCACACTTCCTCGATCACCTGTGCGCCGTCGGCGTCCAGGTGGCCCCGGTCGCGGGCCATCCGCACGTAGGGCAGCACGCGGCGCTCGGCGTAGAACGTGGCCCAGTCGTCGGTGGCCTTGTTGTCCAGCGGCAGCACCGCGATGTAGCCGGGCCAGCCGGCGCCGAAGCTGTGCGCGCCGCGGGCGTGCAGGGAGGCCAGGCGCCGGCCGAACTCCTCGGCGCCGTCCGGTGTGGGGCGGCCGGGAGCGATCCACGACGTGACGAGGATGTCCTCTGCGACGCCCAGCACCTCCGGCACCCGCACGCCGCCGGAGGCGCCGTCGGCACCCATCGCCTCCCGCAGCCAGCGCAGGCCGTTGGCCTCGGCTTCGAAGTAGCCGGGGCCCGCGACCTCGGCGGCGTCCTCCAACGTCTTGACGAAGGCGGCGCCGCCGCTGAAGAACTGTATGCGGTACGTCTTCCCGAAGGAGCCGCCTCCGATGGCGGCCACGCCGAGCACGGCCCTGTTCAGCAGGGCGGCCACGCGGTCCGCGACAGTACTCGCCATACGGCGATCGTAGCCGCAGGTGGCGGGAGTGTTAGCGCTTGACGTCGTCCGGGAGCATCGCGTGCAGCGCGAGCGAGACCACGCTGATCACCAGCGCACCCACCAGAGCCGAGACGAACCCGTCGACGTGGAAGCGCACATGGTAGTGCTCGCAGATCTTCGATGTAAGCCCCAACATGAGCGCGTTGATGACGAAGGTGATCAGTCCCAGCGTCAGAATGAACAATCCGAACGTGGCGATCTGCACGAGGGGCTTGACCAGTGTGTTCACCGCGGCGAAGATGACCGCGACGATGAGCACCGTGAGCACCTTCTCTCTGGTGGCGTTCGGCTCGTTCGGATCCACCTGGATCTTGACACCCGACACCACCAGCGTGGTGACCCACAGGGCCACACCGTTGATCCCGACTTTCAGCAGGAGCTTCTTCACTGCGGCATGCTCGCATGGCCGCGGTATGGGAGTCGAGAGGTTGGCGGCGTGGCTTTCGGCGTCAACGACGGAACATCGCCAGCACACCGGAACCGCCGGACGGACACCCTCCGCAGTTCCGGATGCGCCCACAGTGGCGTAAGAGGACTTCGAGAGGACTCGTAGGTAACAGTACGTATGGAGGTTTCTAAGAAATCGACCACGGATGACCCACACATTCCCGGGTAGCCGTACTCTGGCAAGAGACGGTGACCGGATTCCGTCATCGTCCACTGATGTCGCCTGATCGGCGGATGCAGAAGGCTGGTTTCACGCCTGGCTATCAGGGTCGGTATCCCACGAACGGCCCTGAATTGGTTCATGAAGGGTTTTGCCGGATATGCTCACACCATGACTGCGGTGGAACAGCGGCTCGGCCACAAGGTCAAGAGCCTCGAACAGGAACTCAGCGGGGCCAAGGACGCCGTGCTTCGGCCGATGGGCGTGACGGTCCCCCAGTACACAGCCCTGCTCGTCATCAACGACGAGCCCGGCATCAGCGGTGCGGAGCTGGCCCGGCGTTGCCTGGTCACCCCCCAGACGATGACCACGGTCCTGGGCAACCTGACTCTGAAGGGGTACATCGAGCGCCGCTCGGTGCCCGGTCAGGGTCGTGCCATGGAGACCACGATCACCGCCGCGGGCAAGCGGATCCTGGCCAAGGCCGACAAGGAGGTGCTGGCCGTCGAGAAGACGCTGGCCGGCACCATGGCGGCCAAGGAACAGGCGACCTTCGCCAAGCTGCTCGACCAGGCCCGCGCCCCCTTCACCAAGGAGGAGGCGGCGCCCAAGCCGGTCAAGCGCGCGGTGCGGACCACGGCGAAGAAGGCGGCCAAGAAGGCCCCGGCCAAGAAGACGGCGGCGGCCAAGGCCGCTCCGGCGAAGAAGGCCGCGGCCAAGAAGACCGTGAAGAAGGCGGCCGTGAAGAAGGCGACCGTCAAGAAGACGGCCGCCAAGAAGACCGCGCGCTGAGCCCGCCGGCCCAGCAGCCGCACCCACAATCCCCAAGATCCCTGCGATAGGGCCCGGCGCCGCCAAGGCGTCGGGCCCGAAGGATTGCAGGGGTCTTTTTTCGCGTCCCGACCCGGCTCACGCTCGCCGAACCGGTGGCACCTTTCGATGTGCGGCACATCAGCCCATTGTTCGCACATCAGCACATTGAGCCTCGCCTTCCCCGCCATTCCCAGGATACCCATGGATGGCTTTCGTCACATCAACAACTTCAGTAACACCAGCCCCACCCGGCGGATCTGCCGGCCCCGGCGCTTGCCAACGCGACATATCGCGTGGTTACCTGGGAACTGAAGCCCCCGCTGCGACGTTGAGCAGGACAGGAGCAAGGGGTCTCCGTAAACGACAAGACAAGGTGGGGTCGCAATGCCCTTCTGGCTCAAGTGGGTCGCCCTCCCGATCGCGGGCGTGGTGGTGGCGTTCTGGGTGATCAGCGCGATCGTGCACGCCATCCTGGGCTCACTGGTCACACTCGCCCTGGTGGCCGTGGCGGCCGGTGCGCTGTACTGGGGTTACAACAAGGTCATGATGGAGATCCCGGCCTACCGGCGGAAGAAGCTGCGGGACAAGCAGCGCAAGGGTCTGTACTAGGAGTCCGGCGGCCCTTTCCCGGGCTGCCCGACCTCCGCGGACGATCCAGGCGGCGGGAATTGGTGAGACCCGCCTGACGCGGGTCTCGCTGACCTCCTTCCCCGACGAGGGCCGGATCATTCGCGGGATGCGAAGACCATTCCGGCGTATGACAACTGGACACGTTCTGGACGCTGCTGGACGCTGCTGGACGCTTCTGGACGCGCGGTGGGCCCCGGCGAGATCGTTCGCCGGGGCCCACACGCTTGCGCTCGCCGCTACTCGGCGATCTCCACCTCGGTCCTGGGGTGGTCGCCGCCGGTGGCCTTCCCGTTCTGCTCCGGCAGCGTGCGGCGCAGTGCCTGGTCGCCCATCGCGGCCAGCATCTGGCGGGCCAGGCCCAGGCCGGTGCCGCCCATCGTCAGGGCTTTGCCGAACACGTCTGTCACGCCGTCGGCGCCGTTGAGCAGCACCATGTGCTCGACGTTCTCGAAGGACTTGGCGCCGGCCGCGACCACTGCCGGCAGCTGCGAGACCAGCTGCTGGGTGATGACCGCTTCCTGGTTCTCGGCCAATGCGCTGCCGCGGGCCTTGATGGCCTCGGCCTCGGCCAGGCCCAGGGCCTTGGCGGCCTCGGCGTTGGCCCGGCCCTCGGCCTCCCGCGCCTCGGCCTCGGCCAGGCCTTGGGCCCGGCGGGCTTCGGCGTCGGCCAGTCCCTGGGCCTTGCGGGCTTCGGCGTCGGCCAGACCCCGGGCCTTGCGCGCCTCGGCGTCGGCGAGGGCCTGGGCCTGTGCGGCGTCCGCGGACGCCTGGCCCAGCGAGCGCTTGGCCTGCGCCTCGGCTTCGGCCTCGGCCCGCACGCGGGTGGCGTGGGCCGCGGCGTGCAGCTCGGTCTCCCGGGCTTGCGCCTCGGCCTCGTGGATCTTCGCCTCGCGCTCGGCGTGCGCGATCGTGACGGTCTCGTACGCCCGGGCGTCAGCGGGCTTACGCACCTCGACCTGGAGCTGCTGTTCCTTGCGCTGGGCCTCGAGTTCGGCCACCCGCGTCTCCTGGACCACGACCTCCTGCCGCGCCTGCGCGTCGGCCAGCGGCCCGGCCTGCCGGGCCCGGGCCTGCGCCTCCTCCACCTCGGCCTGGTAGCCGGCCTGCTGGATGCTGGCCTTGCGGGTGGCCTCGGCCTTGCGCGCGGTGGCCTCCGCCTCGGCCTCGGTGGCGCTCTGGTCGGCGGCGGCCTGCGCGATGCGGGCGTCCCGGGTGACGGCGGCGGCGTGCGGGGCGGCCAGCGCCCTGATGTAGCCGGTCGGATCGTCGATCTCCTGGATCTGCAGGGAGTCGATGATCAGGCCGAGCTTCTCCGTCTCGGTCCCGCTGGTGGCCCGAGTCTGTTCGGTCAGCCGCTCGCGGTCCCGGATCATCTCCTCGACGGTCAGTCCGCCGACGATCGAGCGCAGGTGCCCGGCGAAGATGTTGTGCACCCGCGTCCCCATCTGGCTCTGCTGGTCGAGGAACCGCCGCGCGGCATTGGCGATGGAGGCGTGGTCGTCCCCGACCTTGAAGATCACCACTCCCTTCACGTGCAGTGGAATCCCTTGCCGGGTCACGCACTCGACGTCAAGATCCGCCTCGTTCAGGTCCAGCGACATCCGCCGCACCACCTGCACCCCGGGTATGACGAAGTTCCCGCCCCCGGTGACGATCCGGAACCCCAGCCCGTCGACCCCGCTCCGATGCCGCCGCCCCGAGATGATCAGCGCCTGGTTCGGCTCGGCGACCCGCCACATCGCCCGGAACAGGACGACGAGCACTGCGATGAGGAGTACGACTCCCCCGATGACGTAAGGAACGGCCGTAGACACCGTTCACATCCTTCCCCTGTGGCCTCCGTACCCTGCGGAGTGCCTAGGGACGTTCTACTCCTGCCTGTGCGGGTGCAGAACATGCTGGACGTTTGCATCGCGCTTGCGTTTCTCACGGGTTTCTCACGGTGATCGCACAGTGTCAGACGACGCCCTGGAGCTCTTCTCGCATGCCGCTGCCGACGCGCATGATGCGGGCGAGGGACAGGAGCGCCAATCCGGCGAACAAAAGAGTCCAGGCGACGTTCCATTGGATCGGTGCCGAACTGTCGGCCAAGGAGGCCCAAAGCCGGCGCTTCGAGATCAACTCGACGGTGGGACGCAGGACGGAGTCGGCGATCAGGAACCAGCCGAGGAACCGGATTCTGCTTGCCACGCCGGGGGCGTAGAGGCCGTGCCGTTCGGCGTGGCGCAGGATCAGGTAGATGGTCACGGTCACCGCCAGGACGGTGACCGTCGCCGGCAGATTCTGCAGCGTGTACCACCAGCGCTGCGTGGTGTTCGGTGAATTGGTGCACAGCCGCAGTCCCGCGCTGTTGACATCGACCCCGGCGTGCGGACGAATGAACCCCAACGATCCTTTGGTGTCCCCGCCGCTCATGCCGGTGTCATCCACACACATGTATCGCGTGTGTCCCCATCCCAGGATGCTGCCGCTCCCGAACAGGGTGGTCAAGATCGCGATTCCGAACCCGACCACCAGCGAGCCCATCAGCAGCCCCGTGAAAGAGGCCAGAGGCTCCAACGGGTTCCGGTTCTTGCCGACCTTCTTCATCGCGACGCCCCCACGGCCGTACCCCCATATCGAAAATCGTTGGTATCGACAAACGATGGCATCGATATTCGATATCCGCAAGACCCTTAGATCAGAGCCTCCACATACACCGTCCGCGGCGCCTGGTACTCCACGACCACCACCAACGCCCCCTTCGGGATCTCCTCCCCCGGCGTCATCGCGTACGCGTGGAACGCCTCGGAGCCGCCGCGCACCTCCACCATCACCTCGCCGACCAGACCCGGCGCGATGCGCCCCGTCACCCGGCCCTGCTTGCCGATCATCGTGCTCCCGTCCGTCCGCGATTGACGCAGATCACCGTACGCGCGCTACGGTGGGCGATGGAACTGCATACACGCGGGAGCTCGGGTGAACCGGGCTGAGAGGACGGCTGGGGCCGTCGACCGCCGAACCTGTCCGGGTAATGCCGACGTAGGGAGCGCCGCCATGACGGCTGTCAATGATGTGTCCGCTGCACCCGATTCCACCGGCTCGTCCGCTTCGCGCAAGACGTATCTGTCCTGCGCGGCGCGTCCCGAGTTGCGGGTGCCGATGCGCGAGGTCGCACTGACCAACGGGGATTCCGTGGTGCTGTACGACACCTCCGGTCCCTATACGGATTCCGAGGTGCGGACCGATGTCCGGTTCGGCCTGCCGGCGCTGCGTGCGCCGTGGATCGCCGAGCGCGAAGACACCGAGGAGTACCAGGGACGAGTGTGGGAACCGTCCGACGACGGGTTGAAGTCCGCCGACCTGCGGAACCTGGACGCGGTGTTCTCCGGCGGCCGCAAGCCGCTCCGAGGAGTCGCCGAAAAGGGCGCCGTCACGCAGCTCGCCTACGCCCGGCGCGGCGAGATCACCGCCGAGATGGAGTACATCGCGGTGCGCGAGGGTGTGGCCGCCGAGTTCGTGCGGGACGAGGTCGCGCGCGGCCGCGCGGTGATCCCGGCCAACCTGAACCACCCCGAGGCCGAGCCGATGATCATCGGCCGGCACTTCCTGACCAAGGTGAACGCCAACATCGGCAACTCCTCGGTGGCCTCCTCGATCGAGGAGGAGGTGGACAAGATGGTGTGGGCCACCCGCTGGGGCGCCGACACCGTGATGGACCTGTCCACCGGGCGCAACATCCACACCACGCGCGAGTGGATCCTGCGCAACAGCCCGGTCCCGATCGGGACCGTGCCGATCTACCAGGCGCTGGAGAAGGTGAACGGCAAGGCGGAGGACCTCTCCTGGGAGGTGTTCCGCGACACCGTCGTCGAGCAGTGCGAGCAGGGCGTGGACTACATGACGATCCACGCCGGCGTTCTGCTGCGCTACGTGCCGCTGACCGCGACGCGCAAGACCGGGATCGTCTCGCGCGGCGGCTCGATCATGGCGGCCTGGTGTCTGGCGCACCACGAGGAGAACTTCCTCTACACGAACTTCAGGGAGCTGACGGAGATCCTGGCGCGCTACGACGTCACCTACTCCCTCGGCGACGGCCTGCGCCCCGGCTCGATCTACGACGCCAACGACGCGGCCCAGTTCGCCGAGCTCACCACCCTGGGCGAGCTGTCGAAGATCGCGCGCGAACTCGGCGTGCAGGTGATGATCGAGGGCCCCGGCCACGTGCCGATGCACAAGATCAAGGAGAACGTCGAGCTCCAGATGGAGCTGTGCGACGAGGCCCCGTTCTACACCCTGGGCCCGCTGACCACCGACATCGCCCCCGGCTACGACCACATCACCTCGGCCATCGGCGCGGCGATGATCGGCTGGTACGGCACGGCGATGCTCTGCTACGTCACGCCGAAGGAGCACCTGGGACTTCCCAACCGCGACGACGTGAAGCAGGGTCTGATCGCCTACAAGATCGCCGCGCACGCCGCCGACCTCGCCAAGGGCCACGAGGGCGCGCAGCGCTGGGACGACGCGCTGTCCGACGCCCGCTTCGAGTTCCGCTGGGAGGACCAGTTCAACCTGGCGCTGGACCCGGACACGGCGCGCGCGTACCACGACGAGACGCTGCCGGCGGCCCCGGCGAAGACGGCGCACTTCTGCTCCATGTGCGGGCCGCACTTCTGCTCGATGAAGATCACGCAGGACGTCCGCAAGTACGCCGAGGAGCACGGGCTCGGTACTGACGAGGCGTTGACGGCCGGGATGGCGGCCAAATCCGCGGAGTTCGCGGCCTCGCCGCACGAGGGCGTGTACCTGCCGGTCGTCGACTGACCAAGAGCCGACCGGAGGAAACAGAGCAGCAGGGCCCGCATCCACGGGAGGTGAAGCCGGTGAATGCGGGCCCTGCCATGTGCCGACGGTGACCCACCATACACGGTCGGCGGGCTATGTCAGGCACTTTGCAGACGAACACTCGGTTTCGGCTGCCCGAAACCTTTGCCCCGTCAGGGGTCGCACGCGAGGCTGGATGGCATGTCTACGTCTTCTGAATGGACGGCGCCGCTGATCGAGCGCCGCGAGAACGTCCCCGCCGACACCGAGCGGGAGAGCCTCGACCACTACCTGGACTGGCACCGCGAGACGCTGCTGTGGAAGTGCTCGGGGCTGACCGGCGGGCAGCTGGCGTCGCGGCCGTTGCCGACGACCACGATGTCGCTGCTCGGGATGATGCGGCATCTGGCGCTGAACGAGCGCTGGTGGTTCCGGAGGCGGGTCGCCGGCGACGAGTCGTTGGAACAGGTCTTCAGCACCGATGAGAACCCGGACGGTGATTGGAACGACGGGACCGCGGAGTCGGCCGAGGCGGACTACGGGATTTACCTGGCGGAGGTAGAACTGGCTCGCCAGGCGGTCGCCGGCCGTGCGCTCGACGAGATGTTCGAGATCGGGAATGAGGTGCTGACGCTGCGGTGGGTGTACCTGCACATGATCGAGGAGTACGCGCGGCACAACGGGCACGCCGACTTGCTGCGGGAGGCGATCGACGGCGCGACGGGCGAATAGGCCGCGCGCAAGCACTGCCGCAAGCACTAGGAGAACTACGGATCCGCTCCGGAGCCGTCCCGGGAAGACTACTGAGTGGGGGGAAGAAGCCGGTCGGTGGTACTGCTCCGGGGGGTAGAGGAACCACCGACCGGCTCGGGGGGAGCGGGGCTAGGGTTGTCCCCATGCCAGTCCCGAGGCCCGCTCCCCGCGTCCGTGCCGGTCGCCTTCCCCGGCGGGCGCTCCCGGCGGGCACTGCCGCGGCGCTTCTAGCGGTTCTGACGGCATGCGGTGGCAGCAGCTCCACCCCGCCGCAGACCACGCCGACCTCAACGGACTCCACCACCGCGACAGGAACCGACGCGCCGAGCGGCGGACCCCAGGGACTGGCGGTCCCGGGCATCCCGGACCCCTGCGCGTTGCTCCCCGCGGACCAGGTCGGCAAGGTCGGCCACATCCCCGACGGCGCCAAGTCGGGCGCGGTGGCCTCCAACAGCGGCGGCCGCAGCTGCGCGTTCAATCCCGGGCACCCGGACGCGGTCACCATCTCGCTGACCGCCGTCACGAAGGCCGGCTTCGACGCCTTCCGCGCGACGATACCCGCGAACACGGTGACCGACCTGCCGGGCCTCGGGCAGGAGGCCTATCGCACGAGCCAGACACCCGGCGTGATCGATGTGTTCAAGAACGGCTTCGACCTGAACATCTCGGTCATCCACGCCGACAGCGATGCCAGTGCGTCCGCCGATGCGAAGGCTCTGGCGACGTTGCTGGTGGCGAAGCTCTGAGCGATCGCCACCGGCAACACCCGCTCGGCTAGTG
>JAEKKI010000138.1 GCA_019510485.1 Catenulisporales bacterium | reverse complement strand
GTGCTCTGCAACAACGCCGGCGTCGGCTCCGGCGCCGAGGGCCCGATGTGGCAGCACGAGCGCAGCGACTGGCAGTGGGCCTTCGCGGTCAACGTCTGGGGCGTCTTCCACGGCGTCCAGGCCTTCCTGCCCCGCATGATCGCGCAGGACACGCCCGGCCACGTGGTCAACACCAGCTCCCCGGACGGCGGCATCGCCCCGCTCCCGACGGCCAGCGTCTACGCCGTCACCAAGGCCGCCATCGTCACCCTGACCGAGGCGCTATACGCGCAGCTGAAGCAGGCCGACGCCAAGATCGGCGCCTCGGTGCTGTTCCCCGGCCCGCACATGGTCCGCACCGGTCTGTGGGAGTCCTACCGCAACCGGCCCGAGCGCTTCGCGAAGAGCCGGCCCCGCCAAACCCCGTATCCCACCCTCGAAGGCTGGGAGCAAGCGATGAAAGCCGCCGGCCGAGAAGCGCTGATGACCGAGCCCGAGGAGGTCGCCGCCCACGCCCTGGAGGGCATCAGGACCGGAACCTTCTGGATCCTGCCGAAGGGCGGCGGTTCCGACGACATGATCCGCCGCCGCTCTCAATCGATGCTGGAGCGCTCGAATCCCGGATACCTAGAGACCTTCATCCTCGACTGAGGGGAGTCAGGAACCCATGCCAGAACTCGACAACAGACCGTACCTCGTCATCTCCTCCGACTGCCACGCCGGACTCCCCACCGAGGAGTACCGGACCTACATCGAGAGCGAGTACCACCCCGCCTTCGACGACTTCCTCGCCGAACAGGCCGCCCGCATCGAGGCCGCCACCAAGCTCGGCGTGCGCAACCCCGAGTTCGCGCGGCAGTGGTTCGAAGAACACGAAGAAGGCCTGCGCGGCGGCTGGGACGTCGCCCAGCGCGACAAGGAACTCGACGCCGACGGCGTCACCGCCGAGGTGATCTTCCCGGACGCCGACGCCGTGGAGTCCAGCACCGCCGCGCCCTTCGGCGTCGGCCTGACCTTCTCCGGCGGCCTGGACCAGGAGCTGGCGCTGGTCGGCGCCCGCGCCCACAACCGCTGGCTGGCCGAGCTGTGCTCGCACTCGCCCGAGCGCCGCCGGGGCGTGGCGCTGGTGCCGATCACCGGCGACGTGGACGCCGCCGTCGCCGAGATCCGGCGGGCCAAGGAGTCGGGCCTGGGCGCCGTGATGATCCCGGCGATGTGGGAGGACAAGGCGCCGTATCACGACCGCCGCTACGACCCGGTCTGGGCGGTCTGCCAGGAACTCGAGATGCCGGTCGCGACGCATTCCGGCGCGGCGCCCCGCGACGAGTACGGCGACCACCTCGGCATCTACGTCTCCGAGGTGACCTGGTGGCCGGCCCGCCCGCTCTGGTTCCTGATCTGGTCGGGCGTCTTCGAGCGCTTCCCCGGGCTGCGGTTCGGCGTCACTGAGGCCGGCTGCTGGTGGGCCCCCAACCTGCTGTGGTTCATGGACCGGCTGTTCCTCGGCGCGCACGCCGCCGCCAAGCTCTCGCCGTTCCAGGAGGTGAAGCGGCCGCCGAGCGAGTACTTCGACCGCAACTGCTTCATCGGCGCCTCCAACACCAAACGCCGCGAACTCGCGCACCGCTACGAGATCGGCATCGACAACATGCTGTGGGGCAACGACTTCCCGCATCCGGAAGGGACCTGGCCGAACACCCGCAAGTGGCTGAAGACCACGTTCCACGACATCCCGATCGCGGAGACCCGGCGGATGATCGGCCTTGCCGCGGCCGAGGTGTACGGGTTCGATGTCGCCGCGCTCCAGCCGGTGGCCGAGCGCGTCGATCTGCGGCCGAGCGACCTGGGGCAGAGCGGCGGGGAAGAAGAAGGCTGGGCGGCCGCGCGCGAGGTGGGCCGGCACTGGCTCACCGGCGACGACTTCCCGGTGATCGGGTACGGCGCCACGCTCGGCGCGCACCGTACCGAGGGAGTGGGACCGGAGGTGTCGTGATGACTGAGACGAGCGGGGAGACCACGATGGCTGAGACGACCGCGACGACCGAGCGCTACACCGTCATCTCCGCCGACGGCCACGCCGGCGCCGACCTGCTGGACTACCGGCCGTACCTGGAGTCCAAGTACCACGACGAGTTCGACGCCTGGGCCGCCTCGTACGTGAACCCCTACGAAGACCTGCTGCACGGCGACGCCACCCGCAACTGGGACTCCGCCCGCCGCCTCGCCGACCTGGAGCGCGACGGCATCGTGGCCGAGGTGCTGTTCCCCAACACGATCCCGCCCTTCTACCCCAGCATGTCGCTCAGCGCGCAGCAGCCGTCGGCCGCGGAGTACGAACTCCGCTGGGCCGGACTGCGGGCGCACAACCGCTGGATGGCTGATTTCTGCTCGCGGGCCCCGGGCCGCCGCGCCGGGACCGCCCAAGTACTGCTGGGCAATATGGACGACGCCGTGGCGGAGGTGCGCTGGGCCCGGGAGAACGGCCTGTTCGGCGGCGTCCTGCTGCCGGGCACCCCGCCGGGAACCTCGGTCCCCCAGCTCTACTCCGACGTCTACGAGCCGCTGTGGGCGGTGTGCGAAGAGCTCGACATGCCGATCAACCACCACGCCGGCTCCGCCTCGCCGGAGATCGGCCAGGAGCCCGCGGCGCGCGCGGTCTTCATGATGGAGATCACCTGGTTCGCGCACCGCGCGCTGTGGCACCTGATCTACGGCGGCGCCTTCAAGCGGCATCCCGGCCTGAAGTTCGTACTGACCGAGCAGGGCTCCGGCTGGGTGCCCGGGGTCCTGGACATGCTCGACTACTACCACCGGGCCCTGGTGCGCCGGATGTCCTCGGCGATGGGGGACTCCGACGCGGTCACCGCCGAGAGCCGGTTCGGCGCCGGCATCGCCGAGGCCGTGGGCAAGGCGCCCAGCGAGTACTGGAAGCAGAACCTCTACCTCGGCGCCTCCTTCATGCGGCGCTCCGAGGTGCCGCTGCGGTACGCCATCGGCCTGGAGAAGCTGATGTGGGGGAGTGACTACCCGCACGACGAGGGCACGTTCCCCTATTCGCGCGAGGCGCTGCGCAACGCCTACGCCGGACTGCCGCACGAGGAGATCGAAGCGATGCTCAGCCGGAACGCGGCCCGCGTCTACGGCTTCGACCTCGCGGCACTGGACGCGATCGCGGCGGAGGTCGGCCCGGCCGTGGCCGAGATCGACGAGCCGCTGGAGAAGGTCCCGGCGGACGCGACCTCCCCGACCTTCGTCGCGGACGACGTGATCCGGGTGTGGTGAGGCACACTTTGACGCAGCTTTGACGTCCCGGTCGGCGATGATCCCATCATGCGCCGGCCGGGACGATCGTCATTCGGCCCGACTCTTCAGGACGGCATCAGGTCGGCGCGTTTCCCTGGATTCACCGGATCCGGGGCTCGGCAAGCGCCGGAATCTGTGTTGATCTAGTGGTGAAGGGCTCAGCCGATCTGAGCCGTCGGCGGAGCCGGCATTCGTCGTGGAAAGCGAGCCGGCCCGATGCGGGCCGGGAACGGAGTGAGGCGTCGATGGAGGCCCCCGGCGGACGCTCGCGGGTGGCGCGCAGGCAGCAGCGCATCCGCGACCGGAAGCGGGCCCGGGCCCGGCGGGCCGCTGTGGCCGCGGGGATAGCCGGGCTGGTGGTCATCGCGGGGATGCTCGGGGTCGCGCTGAGCATCTCGCATTCCTCGGCGCGGGCCTTGACGGCCGACCGGTCGGCCGAGGCCGGCCAGTCGACGCCCGCCTCGGCCGGTCCCACCGGCAGCTCCCCGGCCACTTCGGCCGGGGATTCGTCGTCCTCGGCCGCCGCGTCGGGCACTGCCTCGTCGACGTCGGCCGCCGGCGCGGGCAGCAGTCCGGATCCCCAGAGCGCCGCTCCCGCACCGACCACCAGCAGCCCGGGGGCCGACGCCGCGGCCACCACGGCCGCCGGTCCCGGTTCCGCGGTCGACACCCCGGAGCAGCCGGTCAGCTCGCCCAGCGGCCAGGCGTTCGGCGGGACGCCCGCGGCCGGCGTGCTGTACCGGACCGACTCCGGCGTCGCGAGCCACTTCTGCAGCGCCTCGGTCGTGCACAGCCCGGCCGGCAACCTGGTCATCACCGCCGGGCACTGTGTCTACAGCGACGGTCCCAAGCAGCACATCGCCTTCGCCCCGGGCTACCACAACGGCCAGACGCCCTATGGCAGCTGGACCGTGACCAAGGTCGTGGTCTCCGACGCCTGGCAGAGCGGCCACGACCCCGATCAGGACGTGGCGTTCCTCCAGGTCGCGGCCTCGGACTCGGGGGCGTCGCTGGAGTCGGTCACCGGCGCCGACCAGATCGCCTTCGACCGGGGCTTCGGGATGCCGGTCACCGTGCCGGCCTATCCGCAGGGCTCGGACACGCCGATCACCTGCGCGGCGCCCGCGCTGAGGCACAGCGCGACGCAGACCGAGTGGGACTGCCGCGGCTACCCCGACGGCACCTCCGGCGCGCCGTTCCTGGTGGACGTGGACGGCAGCGGCGAGAAGGGCACCGTCATCGGCGTGATCGGCGGCTACCAGCGGGGCGGCCTGACCCCGGACGTTTCCTACAGCTGCTATTTCGGCGCGGCGATCCAGGCGCTGTATCAGAGTGCGACGGTGTGATGGGGGGCTTCGGCGGGTTCGACCCGGTCGGGTGAGATCACCTTCGACACGCCCCGAAGACCCGGATCGCCGGGTCCGCGCCCAATAGCCTCCGGAAACCACAGGCGGCCCGTGGACGTGCGCCGCCTCCCTCCTGGAAGGCTCAAGGCTTTGCTCTCCGGCTTCAAGAAGTTCATGCTGCGCGGCAACGTGATCGACCTGGCGGTCGCCGTGATCCTCGGCGCCGCGTTCGGTGCGGTCGTCAACTCGCTGGTCAAAGACATCATCATGCCGCTGGTCACCGCGATCTTCGGCAAGCAGGACTACAGTGCCCTGATCTGGACCCTCAACCGCTCCCAGATCCGCTACGGCGACCTGGTCACCAACCTCATCAACTTCCTGTGCATCGGCGCCACGGTCTACTTCCTCGTCGTCGCGCCGGTCAACCACCTCACCGAGCGGCGCCGCAAGGCGCGCGGCGAGGTGGTGCAGGAGGAGCCGGAGGAGACCGAGAAGGTGCTGCTGGCCGAGATCCGCGACATCCTGGCGCAGCAGCGGTCCGGCAGCTGAGGCCGCTTCCTCACGGATGCGCCAGCAGGGCCGGGCATCCCTGGGTCTTGTAGGCGGCCTGGTACTCGAAGTGCCAGATCTCGTCGGCATACCGGCGGCACAGGCCGAACCGGCCCTTCGTGGACTCCAGCCACGCCGCGGACGACGGCGGCGCGATGTCCATCGCGTAGCCCAGCACGTGCGCTGACTCGTTCGGCGGCAGCGCGTACTTGTGGGCGGCCTTGGCCGAGCCGAGCGCGGTGACCCAGCACTGGAAGATGCGCTCCTGGTAGGCGGCCGAGCGGTAGCCGGAGTTCAGGATGAAGGGCAGCCCCGCGGCCTTGGCCGCGGCCTGGGCGGCGAGGAACGCGTGCTGGGTGCCCTTGGTCATGCCGCTGAACTTCGTGGCCTCGTCCTGGGGCGTGGAGTGCGAGGTGTTCTCGCAGTCTTCCTCGTCGGTGCCGGCCGGCGGCTTGGGGGAGGAGGACTTCGCCGTGGACGGCTTCGAGGGCGTCGTGGACGAAGCCCACGACGGGGACCAGGTGGTCGAGGACGAGCCGGAGGTCGGGCCCTGCGACTGCGACGTGCTGCCGCTCGACGCGGTCGACTGTGACGTCTCCGACGGCGTGGGGCTGTCGGTGGTGTGCGCGGCGGCCGCGTTCTGGGAGCCGGCCCCGGGGGTGCCGTGCGGGCCGTGGCCGGCGATCGCCGCGGCGGTGCCGGCCAGCGCCAGCGCGGACACGGCGACGCCGGCCGTCACCAGCCAGCGGCGGGGGCGGTGTCCGGGCGCGGTGTCGTGGCCGGACCGGTCGGGCCACTCGGCCTCGGCCTGCACCACGGCCTCGGCCGCCGCCCGGCCGATGTCGTGGGGGAGGGCGGCGGTCTCCGCCGGCGGATCCGAGCGGTCGGCCGCCGGCGGTTCGCCGGCCTCATCCGCCTCACCCGCGGTCGGCGCCGGTGCGGCGGTCTCCGCCAGCGGGTCCGAGGGCCCGGCCGCCGACCGGGCCGGGCCCGGTTCCGCGCCCCGATCGCGGCCCTGATCGCGCTGCTCCATGCCAGAGAAGACGTGCCGGGGCCGCCGGTGGTTGCCGCCGCCGACATCTCGGTTGGATCACGACTGCCAGCGGCTGGCCGCCTGTACCCGGCAGCGCACCCCGAGTTTCACGTAGGCGTGCTCCAGATGCTTGTCGACGGTACGGGGGCTGATGCCCAGCCGGTTGGCGATCTGCCGGTCGGTCAGTCCCCGGCACAGCAGGTCCAGCACATCGGCCTCGCGCGGCGACACCTTCTCCCGGCGCGGGTTCGAGCCGGCGAACCGGGCCAGCGCGCGGCCGATCCGGGGCCGCAGCGCCTCGGCGACGGCGACGTCGTGCTGGGCGAAGTCCGGGCGCTCGCGGTTGAAGACCACCACCACCCGCCGCTGGTCGTCCGGCTGCACGCCCATCGCCAGCTGCCGCCGGGCGTGCAGCGGGCCGAACACCGCCGGATAGGTGGCCAGGCGCCGGAATTCGGAGTCGGTGTGCAGGTCCGAGCGCCGCATCGCGGCCGCGGTGCCGGTCCAGGCCTGGGCCAGCAGCGGATCGGCCAGGGCGTGCGCCTCCAGCGCGGCGGCCTGCTCGGCGGTGACGGCGCCGGCCGGCTCGGCCCGCCACAGCGCCGGCCGCTGCCGGTCGCCGGCCAGCCACAGCACGGTGTCGCTGGGCACCGCGCGCCGTAGCACCGGCAGCAGGTGCTCGACCAGCTCCGCCTCCTCCACGACACCGAGCAGGACGTCGGCCACCGCTAGGATCCGGCGTAAACCGACCTCTCCGGGAGTGGGGATGCGGGCGGGCACGGAACGGGGACGGGCCTTCAGGTCTGCCGGGGACAGCATGTGGATCACCTGCGATCGCGACGTGAGCGGGGCTGCGGAGTCGTCGGCATTGCGGTGTCGGTGGGTAGCCGGGTGCTAGAAGGGCTCAGCCGATCTGAGCCGTCGGCGCAGCCGGCATTTGTCTAGAACCGAGCTCAGCCGATGTGAGATGTCGGCGGAGCCGGCATTTGTCATAGAACCGGTATGTGGACATGCGACAGCCTAGCGAGCCGCGCGGCCGAGGTGAATTCCTTGGCCGATAACCAACGGTGGACGGCCGGTGGGAACAACCTGCGGTTCTGAGAAGCTGTTGGAAGTACGGGAGTACCGCGAGACACGGAGAGGGGCACCGATGCTGGTCGACACGTTCGGCAGAACGGCGACGGATCTGCGCGTGTCCCTGACCGACCGCTGCAACCTGCGCTGCACGTACTGCATGCCGGCCGAGGGCCTGCCGTGGCTGCCCAAGGCGGAACTGCTGACCGACGACGAGATCGTGCGCCTGGTCGACATCGCGGTGCGGCTGCTCGGCGTGGACGAGGTGCGCTTCACCGGCGGCGAGCCGCTGGTGCGGCCCGGCGTGATCGATCTGATCGCGCGCGTGGCTCGGCTGCGCCCCCGCCCCCGCATCTCCCTGACCACCAACGGGATCGGCCTGGCCCGCCTGGCGCCCGGCCTGAGTACCGCCGGCCTGGACCGGGTGAACGTCTCGCTGGACACCCTCGACGAGGCGGTGTTCCGCAAGCTCACCCGGCGGGACCGGTTCGCCGACGTGGTCGCCGGGCTGGAGGCGGCGGCCGCGGCCGGCCTGGAGCCGGTCAAGCTGAACAGCGTCCTGATGCGCGGGATCAACGACCACGAGGCGCCGGATCTGCTGCGCTGGTGCCTGGAGCGCGGCTACGAGCTGCGCTTCATCGAGCAGATGCCGCTGGACGCCCAGCATGGCTGGGACCGCTCGGAGATGGTGACGGCCGAGGAGATCCTCGCCGCCCTGGAGCGGGAGTTCGCCCTGACGCCGGAAGGCGAGCAGGCGCGCGGGGCCGCGCCGGCCGAGACCTGGCTCGTCGACGGCGGGCCGGGCCGGGTCGGAGTGATCGCGAGCGTGACCCGCCCGTTCTGCGGCTCGTGCGATCGGGTGCGGCTGACCGCCGACGGCCAGGTGCGCACCTGCTTGTTCGCGCGCGAGGAGTCGGATCTGCGCGGCGCGTTGCGCGCCGGCGCGAGCGACGAGGACCTGGCCGAACGCTGGCGGACCGCCATGCTCGGCAAGAAGCGGGCGGCCGGGATCGGGGAGCCTGGTTTCGTGCAGCCTGAGCGGCCTATGTCGGCGATCGGCGGCTGAGAAACCCTCATGTTCTGCACCAGTGCTCGCATACTGGCGCGGACACGGGAAAAGTAAGGGGCCCATTCCCCAGCGGGCCGTTGGCGTGTCATACTTCTTACCTGCGCCCTGAACCCCCGTCGGGGCGCCACTGCGGCGTCGAGCGGCTCCCCCCGTGGCCGTTCGACGCCGCGTCTTCTTACCTGGCGGATCCCCTTTTCCACCGCTGTTCTACAGTTGCCCCATGACCACTGCCATCTGCTCCGCCAAAGGCTGCCGCGAGCCCGCGGCGTGGAGCGTGGTGTGGAACAACCCCAAGCTGCACACTCCGGACCGCCGGAAGGTCTGGCTGGCCTGTGACGAGCACCGACAGCACCTGGCCGACTTCCTCGACCTGCGCGGCTTCCTGATCGGCGTCGAGCCGTTCCGCGCCGAAACCGCGTGAACCTCAACTCCTCATCAAATCGTTGAGCTCTCCGTACGCGATGGCGTCGGCCACCGCCGTGTACGTCCCGCTGGCGGCCAGCTCCTCGGCGGCCCGGCGGACCAGGCCGTAGGCCGCCTCGGCGACGGCCGAGCCGAGGCTGACCCGGGCCACGCCCAGCGCCCCGAGTTCGGCCACGGTCGGCGCCCCGGGCCCGGCCAGGATGTTCAGCGGCGCGTCGATGCCCTTGGCCAGCGCCGTCACGGTGTCCGGGGCGACGACCCCCGGCACGAAGATCCCGGACGCCCCGGCCGCCAGATAGCGCTCGGCGCGGTCCAGGGTCTCGGTCAGGCGGGTCTCGGGCGCACCGAGGCCGAACAGGAAGACATCGATACGGGCATTGACATAGAGCGGGAGGCCGGCGGCGTCGGCGGCCCGGCGCGCGGCGGCGATCCGCTCGGCGTGCTCGGCCGGCTCCCGGCGGCCGTCCTCGATGTTGACGCCCACCGCTCCGGCCGCGATCACCGCCGCGACGGTTTCGGCCACCCCGTCGGCGTCGGCCCCGAAGCCGCTCTCGATGTCGGCGGTCACCGGCACCTCGACCGCCGCCACCACCCGCCGGATCAGGCCGAGCGCGGCCTCGCGGTCGAGCCGGTCGCCGTCGGCCGCGCCGAGCCCCCAGGCGACCCCGGCGCTGGTGGTGGCCACGGCCGGGGCGCTGCTGGCGGCGACGACGCGGGCGCTGGCGGCGTCCCAGGCGTTGGCCAGGGCCAACGGCCGGCCGGGGATGTGCAGGTCGCGGAAGCGGACGGCCAAGTCGTGCTGTGAAGTCATGCCACGACGGAACCACATGACGCTGACAGCACGCGAAAGATTCGGGGCACGCCGAATCCGAACCGGCGACGGCTGTCTTCCGGCGTCAGTCGTCGTCCACGATGTGGCCGGCGATCGGTTCGGCGGGCCTTTCGGGCTCGGTGCTTTCCCTGTCCCGGTCGCTCGTTTCGTCCTGCCCCGGCATCAGCATCCGCCGGGACGGGTCCTGGTACCAGGAGTCCGCGCCGCGCTCGGGCTCCCGGCCGCCGTTGGCGTACACCACCGCGATGTACGGCAGCGCCAGCGCCAGCACCGCGAGCCCGATCTTCCACGGCCAGGCGATGGGCAGGATCACGATCAGCAGGAAGGCCACGACCCTTATCCCCATGGCCATCAGGTACTTCGACTCGCGGGAGCGGATGTCCTGGCTCAGGGGCTTCTGGGCGTCGGTGATGCCGTAGACGACGTCCTGCCGATCGTCTTTCGCCCTGTCCCGCCCGATACGCATACAGCCAGGCTACGCCCCACTTCCCGGCCCGGAACCAGACCCCGCCGACTGGTTGCCGGCGGGGTCTGGTAAAGCAGCGGCGCGCTACGACGCCGGGCTCACCGACGACATGTTGAAGTCGGCGATCCGCAGCGCCGGCATCGCGGTCCGGTTGAAGTAGTCGCCCCATTCGCGCGAGTACGTCCGCTCGGTCCGGCCGGCCTCGGCGATCCGGGACAGCAGCGAGATCGGCGACTCGTTGAACCGGAAGTTGTTCACCTCCCCGACCACCTCGCCGCCCTCCACCTTGTAGACGCCGTCCCGGGTCAGGCCGGTCAGCAGCAGCGTCTGCGGGTCCACCTCGCGGATGTACCACAGGCAGGTCAGCAGCAGGCCGTCGTCGGTGCCCGCGGTGAGGTCGGCCAGCGACGGGCCCGCGCCGCCGGGCGCCGCCTCCAGGATCAGGTTGTCCACGACCGGGGCCAGCGGCGCGTTCGCGGCCGCGGCGGTCTGCCGGGTCGCCACCAGCGCGTTCAGCTTCCCGTCGCGGATCCAGTCCGTCGGGCCGAGTTCGAGCCCGTTGTCGAAGACCGACTGGAAAGCGTTCGAGGAATACGCCGCCACATACGGCGCGCACTCCAGCCCCGGCGCGGCCGGATCGCTGCGCAGCGTCACCTTGATCGGCGAGGAGCCCGCGACGCTCTCCCCGAACGACACCGCGCCGCCGGTCTTGCTGAACACCGAGCGGCCGTCCTTGGCATCGCGCAGGGAAGCCGACCAGTAGGCGTAGACCAGCAGGTCGGCGACGGCGGTCGGGGGCAGGACGGTCGGGTAGCGGCCGGCCGGCAGGTCGATCCGGCGCTTGGCCCACTCCAGCCGGCGCGCCAGGTCGCGGCTGACCGCGATGATGTCCACGTCGGAGAAGTCCGCGGTCGGCACCCCGGCCCAGGCCGAGCGGGACCGGTCGCCGGACTTGGCGTTCAGCTGCACCGAGCCGGTCGGCTGGGCGTGGCGCAGCCGCAGGCCGGTCGACGAGCCCAGATACTGCGTGCCCAGGGTGTGCTCGGCGTAGCCGAACAGCAGGCTGCCGTCGGCGCGAGCGGCCTCGATGGCCTCGCCGAGCGCCGGGGCGAAGCCGGCGAACACCGAGATGTCGGTCTCCTCCGGTGCGGCGTCCCAGTCCGCCGAGACCCGCCCGGCGATCAGCTCGTTGGCGTCGTCGGCGCCGCCGGCGTCCTCGGCCGCCTTCTCACTGGCCCGCACCAGGTCTTCGAGCGTGTCCAGGTCCACGCCGGAGCGGCCGACCACGCCGGCGGCGGACTTGGCGGCCCCGGTGCCGCCGTTCTTCACCGAGATCACCGTGACCTGCTGCCCGGCCGAGACGCCGTTGGTGGTCAGGGTGTTGTTGGCCCAGCGCAGGTTGGCGTCGGTGGCGGCGTCCACGATCACCACGGCGCCGTCGGCGCGCGAGAGCTTCAGGGCCTCCTCGACGAGCTGTTGCGGCGTCGCCCGGGTTGTTCGGGAGCTCACTTGCCGGCCTCCTGGACTGTGTTGAGGATGCGGATGCCGCGGAACAGCGCCGTGGGCGCGCCGTGGCTGACCGGCGCGACCTGGCCCGGCTGGCCCTTGCCGCACTGGAAGGAACCGCCGAGCACATGGGTGCCGGGGCCGCCGACGGCCTCCATGGCGCCCCAGAAATCGGTGGTCGTGGCCTGATAGGCGAAGTCCTTCACCTGGCCCTTGAGCTCGCCGTCCTCGATCAGGAAGGCGCGCTGGCCGGTGAATTGGAAGTTGTAGCGCTGCATGTCGATCGACCAGGACTTGTCGCCGACGATGTACAGCCCGCGCCGCACCCGGGAGATCAGCTCGTCGGTGGAGGGGCCGCCCTCGGCCGGTTTCAGCGAGACGTTGGCCATGCGCTGGATCGGGACGTGCGAGGCGGAGTCGGCGAAGGCGCAGCCGTTGGAACGGCCGCCGTTCAGGCCCTTGAGCTGCGCGATGCGCCGGTCGAGCTGGTAGCCGACCAGGACGCCGTCCTTGACGATGTCCCACTGCTGGGTCTGGACGCCCTCGTCGTCGAATCCGACGGTGCCCAGGCCGTGTTCGGTCACGCGGTCCCCGGTGATGTTCATCACTGGCGAGCCGTATCGCAGGGTGCCGAGTTTGTCGAGCGTGGCGAACGAGGTGCCGGCGTAGGCGGCCTCGTAGCCGAGCGCGCGGTCCAGTTCGGTGGCGTGGCCGATCGACTCGTGGATGGTCAGCCACAGGTTGGAGGGGTGGATGACGAGGTCGTACTCGCCGGGCTCCACCGACGGGGCGGTCAGCTTCTCGCGCAGCAGGGCCGGTAGGGCGTCGAGCTCGGCGTCCCAGTCGAAGACCTTGTCGGAGGTGTAGAACTCCCAGCCGCGGCCGACCGGCGGGGCGATGGTGCGCATGGTCTCGAAGGCGCCGGTCTCCTCGTCCACGGCCACCGCGGTCAGCGCGCCCTCGGTCCGGACCCGCTGCTGGGTCAGCCGGTTGCCGGCCAGGTCGGCGAAGAACTTGCACTCCTGCACGGCCTGGAACTCCGCGTCCACGTGCGCCACGCCCTCGTGCCGCAGCAGGCGCTCGGACCAGGCCCGGAAGTGCGCGATCTTCTCGGTGTCCGGGACGTCGAACGGGTTGACCTCGTAGCTGGAGACCCAGACCTGCTCGCCGTGGACCGGCTCGGGCGCCAGGACCACGGGCTCGGCGTTCACCGGCTTGGAGATCCGGGCCACCTCGACGGCCTGCTCGGCCAGGTGTGCCGCGCTCTCCGGGGTGAGCGCGACGCCGGCGGCGAAGCCCCAGGTGCCGTCGTGGACGACGCGGACGCTCAGACCGCTGTCGGAGGCGTCCACGACGCCGTCGACGTGGCCGTCGCGCAGGTTGATGCCTTGGGAGCGGATGGTCTCGACGCGGAGGTCCGCGTGCTGGGCCCCGAGGTCGCGGGCCCGCGCGAGTGCCGCCTCGGCCAGCTCGGCCAGGGGCAGCGAGGTGAAGGACTCGTCTACGGTCATACCGTCCAACCTAGCTTCCAGGACCGCCTGAGCGGCGCTTGTGGAATCCCTACAAGGTCGATGCCTGATGATCTATGCCGACCGCGGTTGCGGCTACCGCCGGGTAGCCCGATAACGTCGGCACAGAGGCGCTCAGCCGATCTGACCGTCGGCGGAGCTGACACTTGTAAGAGAAGACGTCATACGCAGGTCGAGCACGAGGGAACCGAGGTGTCGAATTGAGCCGGTCCGTACTGGTCACGGGGGGAAACCGGGGAATTGGCCTGGCCATCGCGAGAGGCTTCGCCGCGCAGGGTGACAAGGTCGCCGTCACCTATCGCTCCGGGGAGGTGCCCGAGGGCCTGTTCGGCGTGCGGTGCGACGTGACCTCGGCCGAGGACGTCGACCGGGCCTTCGGCGAGGTCGAGGCCCAGCACGGGCCGGTGGAGGTGCTGGTGGCCAACGCCGGCATCACCCGCGACACGCTGCTGCTGCGGATGAGCGACGAGGACTTCGAGGCGGTGCTGGACACCAACCTGGTCGGCTCCTTCCGGGTCGCCAAGCGCGCCAGCCGGGGCATGCTCCGGCTCAAGCGCGGCCGCATCGTCCTGATCTCCTCGGTGGTCGGGCTGTCCGGCTCGGCCGGACAGGCCAACTACGCCGCCAGCAAGGCCGGCCTGGTCGGCTTCGCGCGCTCGGTGGCCCGCGAGATCGGCTCGCGCGGCATCACCTGCAACGTGGTCGCGCCCGGCTTCGTGGAGACCGACATGACCGCGGTCTTGTCCGACGACCGCAAGGCCGAGATCCTCAAGCAGGTGCCGCTGAACCGCTACGCGTCCGTCGACGAGGTCGCCGGGGTCGTGCGGTTCCTGGCCTCCGAGGAGGCCGCGTACATCACTGGAGCCGTCATCCCCGTTGACGGCGGACTGGGAATGGGGCACTGAGCATGGGAATCCTCGAAGGCAAGCGCATCGTCGTGACCGGGGTGCTCACCGAGAGCTCCATCGCCTTCCACGCCGCGCGGCTGGCGCAGCAGGAGGGGGCGCAGGTGGTGCTGACCGCGTTCCCGCGGCCGTCGCTGACCGAGCGGATCGCCAGGAAGCTGCCGAACGGCGGCGCGCCGGTGATCGAGCTCGACGTGACGAACGAAGAGCACCTGGCGGCGCTGGCGGACAACGTGAAGCAGTACCTGGACGGCGTGGACGGGATCGTGCACAGCATCGCGTTCGGGCCGCAGGACGCCCTCGGCGGGAACTTCCTGAACACGCCGTGGGAGTCGGTGGCGACGGCGGTGCACGTGTCGGCGTACTCGCTGAAGTCGGTGACGATGGCGCTGCTGCCGCTGTTCCCGGAAACCGGCGGGTCGGTGGTCGGGCTGGACTTCGACGCGCAGGTGGCGTGGCCGGGGTACGACTGGATGGGCGTGGCGAAGGCGGCGCTGGAGTCGACGTCCCGGTACCTGGCCCGGGATCTGGGATCGCGCGGGATCCGCAGCAACCTGATCTCGGCCGGGCCGATCAAGACGATGGCCGCCAAGTCGATCCCGGGCTTCGAGGCCTTCGACGGGGTGTGGAGCGAGCGGGCGCCGCTGGGCTGGGACCTGCACGACGCCGAGCCGGCGGCGCGGGGGATCATCGCGCTGCTGTCGGACTGGTTCCCGCGGACGACGGCCGAGGTCATCCACGTCGACGGCGGGGTGCACGCGATGGGGGCGTGAGCCGCCCGGACTGTTCGCGCGGTCGGCCCCGGTTCTTCCTTCCGAACCGGGGCCGACGGCTGACACCCGCTTTACCCGCGGCCCCGAGCAAGCCCCGCCTCAGCACGCTCCCGCTGCGCAGGCTCCGAAGCCCCACGGATACGCGCCAGCGCCTGCCGATGCGCATGATGCGCCGCGTCGATTTCGCTCATGGAAGCCAGCGCGTCCCCGATACCGTTGAGCGCTTGGGCCTGGAGCGGCGGAGACTCGGCCTCCTCGGCGAGTCTCAACGCTTCTCGGTGCGCACCCAACGCCTCACCGTATTCACCCTGTCCGATCAGCACATCGCCGATGTCGGCGAGCACGTGGGCTTGATTGCGCACGTCTCCCAGATCGCGATAGATCGCCAGGGCCAGATGATGGTGCCGCAGCGCCGTGTCCCGGTCGCCGAGCTTCTCGTGATCCGCACCCAGGTTGTTGTGGGCCCGGGCCCGGCTGGGGTGGTTGCCGTGGTCGGTGGCCCAGCTCAGGGCCTGCTGATGGAGATCGAGGGCCTCGGCGGTCCGGTCGAGCTTGGCCAGCATCGTCCCGACGTTGTTCAGAGCCGGGGCGATCGCCGCGGTGTCACTCACTTCCCGGGCCAGTCGCAGGCCCTGCCGCGATTGGTCCAGGGCCTCCGGGAAGCGGCCGAGGTTCTCATAGACCACGGCCAGGTTGACGGATGCGCGCATCTGGGCCCTGCGATCGCCGGCCTGTTCCGCAGCCCGTTGCGAGGCCTTCAGATGGTCCACCGCCTGGAGATTGGCCCCCAGCAGCGAATGCGTGATGCCCAGCAGGTTGAGCGCCGCGGCGAGCGCCGAGTCGTCCTGGCAGGCGCGGGCGTCCTCCACCGCCGCCTGGTGGAGGGCGACCGCGTCGCCGCTGAAGCCCGACGCGTCCAGGTGCAGGCCGAGGATGACGGACAGGGTGGACGCGTGACCGGGCACGTCGCCGCGGACGGCGCCGGCGATCAGGTTGCGGTGTTCCTCGGACAGCCAGGCCCGGGCGGCGTCCCGGTCGGTCAGCGGCACGGTCGGGCCCGCCGGCGGCGGCACGGTGGGGCGGCGGCTGCTGGTGGCCGGCCACAGCAGGTCCACCGCCACCGAGGCGACATGGCGCTGATAGTGCGCGAGCGCGGCCAGCGCATCGCTTCTGACCTGGGGCGGCAGGTCCGCGGCGATGGTTTGTGCGTGCGCGCGCACGAGGTCGTGCAAGCCGTATCGGGTCGGGGCGACGGCGAGCACCAGGTGCTGGTCCACCAGGTCCTCCAGCGCGTCCCCGGCCTCGTGCAGACCCGTCCCGGTCAGCGCGGCGACGGCGTACGCGTCGAAGTCGTCGCCGGGACACAGCCCGAGCAGGGCGAACGTCCGCTGCCGGTGCGGCGGCAGCTGCCGGTAGGAGACGTCCAGCGCGGCCGCCACCCCGCGGTTGCCGGCGCCGGCCTCCAGTTCGGGCAGCAGCCGTCCCGACTCGGCCAGCCTGCTCGCCAGGTAGCCGACCGTCCACGTCGCGCGGTGGACCAGCCGGGCCGAGGCTATGCACAGCGCGAGCGGCAGCCGGCCGCAGGCGTGCAGCACCACCTCGGCCACGGCGCCGGGCTCCTCGGCCGTCCGCCGGTCGCCGACCGCGCGCGTGAACAGCTCCAGCGCCTCGGCCTCGGGCAGCACGTCCAGCGACAGGACCGTCGCGCCTTCCAGGCGCAGCCGGTGCCGGGAGGTGACGATGACCGTGGTGCCGTCGCCGCCCGCGATCAGGGGCCGGACGTGGTCTTCGTCGACGGCGTTGTCCAGGACGAGCAGGATCCTGTGACGCGCGACAGTGGTGCGCCACAGATCGGCGCGCTCGGCCTCCCCGACGGGGATCCGCGCCGGCGGCGTTCCGGCCGCCGCCAGCAGCCGGGCCAGGGCGTCGCTGGTTTCCACCGGCTGGCGACGGGGAGTGAATCCGTGCAGGTCGAGAAAGAAGCGCCCGTCCGGGAAACGCTCGGCGAGCATGTGCGCCGCGGTCACGGCCAGTGCGGTTTTGCCGACTCCGGCCATCCCGTCGACGGCCACGATGCGCAGGGCCGGTGCCGGATCCTCCCGCGCCAGCAACACCGCCAGCTCAGCCGCCCGCCCGACGAAACCCGGCGCGGGGTAGGGCAGCGTGTCCGGGGTCGGCGACGCCTCGCCCGCCGCCGCGGCCACTGCCGTGGCCGTCCCCGAGTCCGTGTTCCCGTCGCCGTCGTCATCAGGATCATCAGCCGCCGTGGTCAGCAGCTTCTCTCGCTCGCTGTCGTCGAGCCCCAACGCCTCGGCGAGAAGAGTGATGGTGGAAAGGCGGGGCCGCCGGGCCCCGTTCTCCACCAAGCCGATCGTCCTGGACGATACTCCCGACCGCTCCGCCAGTTCCTCCTGCGACCACCCCGCCCGTATCCGGTGATCACGAAGCAGTCTGCTGATGTCGGTGCGCACAGTGCCCCCCATGCACTTGATCACAAATCAGCTTCGAATATCAGACTACGTCAAGCGTCGGACAAGCGTCGGACAAACGTCGGAACCACGTCATGGCGACGTCGCCGGCGGGCCGGGATCCTGGTGGGGGCGCCCAGCTCGGCGCCTGTGGGAACGAAGGGGATGGACGAATGTCACCACGCAAGGCACTCGCGCTGCTGGTCGCCCCGGCGCTGTTGGTCATCGGCCTGGACGCCGGCGTCGCCTCGGCGCACAGCGCCACCGCCACTGTCACCGTCCTGCCGGACGGCACCCGGGTCACCGGCTCGTCGGCCGCGGTGCCGATGACGACCTACGGCGGCAACCCGAACGCCTCGGTCGACGACGTCCCCCCGGGCGACATCGGCGCGACCGGGGCCCACTGGGCCTACATCGACCCGTACTACGGCACTCCGTGCCCGAGCGGCCACTTCTGCATCTACACCGACACCCACGCGCACTCTGGCGTCAGAGTGTTCTCGTTCTACAACTGCACGGCTCCCCACGGGGACTGGACGCTGCGGAACTGGGTCGACGCAGGGTTCTACGACAATGAGAACTTCGGTGGCGCGCACGGCTATCTGGAGGACTACCCGGGCCACACCCACTCGGGCGGGAACATCCCTCCCGGCGCCTCCGGGTCGTACGACTTCTACCCGATCAACGACGTCAAGGCCTGCTGAGCTGACTGCCTGAACCGCGGATCCGGCGGCGAAGGCCGAACCCAACGGGGGTATACCGTGTCCCGCCACCGCCATCAGGTGGCGGGCCACGGTATCGGCGCGCTCGTCCCGGCCGCTTTTTTATTCGCGTGACTTGTCGGTGGCGTCCAGTAGAAAGGACTGGTACCGCACCAGATGCGGGACACCGTCAAACTAAGGTTGTCGAGGCTGCGGCGACGTTCGCGATATAGCTTGACTATCAGCGCACGAGATATATCGTGTGCAGCGAACGCATGCCGCATCGACGATCGGCGCGGAGGGGAATCCGATGAGCGAGGCACTGAGCAGAACCGAGGACCTGTCGGTCCCGGCGTCCGACGCCGTACCGGCGCCGCCCGAGACCGACACTGCGGGGACTGAGAAGGGTAAGGGAGCTTCGGCGATCCCGAAGGGCGCCTGGGCGGTGATGTTCACCGTGCTGGGCGCGTCGATGATGGACCTGCTGGACGCCACGGTGATGAACGTCGCGGCGCCGTCGATCCGCGAGGGTCTCGGGGCGTCCGACACGCAGTACCAGTGGATCAACACCGGCTATGTGCTGGCGTTCTCGGTGCTGCTGATCGCCGGCGGCCGGCTCGGCGACATCGTGGGCCGGCGGCGGATGTTCCTGATCGGCCTGACCGGCTTCACCTTCATGTCCGCCGTCTGCGCCATCGCCCAGAACCCCGGCGAGCTCATCGCCGCCCGGCTGCTGCAGGGCAGCGCCTCGGCGATGATGATCCCCCAGGGCATCGGCATGATCCGGGAGAAGTTCGGCCGGGAGAACAGCCAGAAGGCGTTCGCGATCTTCGGGCCCTTCATGGGCCTGTCGGCCGCGCTCGGCCCGGTGCTGGGCGGTGCGCTGATCACCTACTCGTCGTGGCGCTGGGTGTTCGTCATCAACCTGCCGGTCGGCGTCATCGCCCTGTACTTCGCGGCCAAGGTGCTGCCGACGATCCACCACCGCCCCGACGACCGGCCGAAGCTGGACGTCATCGGCCTGATCCTGTGCTCGGCGGCGGTGGGCCTGCTGGTCTACCCGGTCATCCAGGGCCGTGAGCACCACTGGAACTGGCCGATCTGGGCGATGATGGCGGCCTCGGCGGTGGTGCTGGGGATCTTCGCCGTCTATGCGCGGGCCCGGCACAAGAAGCACCTGGACCCCTTCATCGAGACCAGCCTGTTCCGCAAGCGCGCCTTCACGACCGGGACGATGACCATCTTCCTGTTCTTCGGCGCCTGCTCGGGGGCGTTCATCGTCAGCCCGCTGTTGCTGCAGATCTTCATCGGCTGGTCGCCGCTGCGGGCCGGGCTCACCGGCGCCTGGTGGTCGGTGGGGACGATCATCTCGATGGGAGCCGGCCAGGCGTTCGTGAAGAAGGCGCCGCGCCGGGTGCTGCACGCCGGGCTGCTGACGCTGGCCGCCGGGATGGCGCTGACCGCGCTGACCATCGAGCACTACCACGGCGCGTTCTCGCACTTGACGGCGAACGGGCCGATCTACGACAGCGGCCTGAGCAGCTGGAACCTGGCGCCGGCGCTGCTGGTGTCGGGGATCGGGATGGGGCTGGTGTTCGCGCCGTTCTTCGGGCTCGTGCTGTCGGCGGTGGACGACCACGAACTGGGATCGGCGAACGGCGTGATCAGCTCGTTCAACCAGCTCGGAAACGCGGTGGCGGGTGCGGTGCTGAGCACGCTGTTCTTCAACCGGGTCGAGAACCACGGATCGCCGTTCGCCTCGGCGCAGCTCGTGTACTGGCTGTGTGCGGCGCTGCTGGTGGCGACCTGGGCGCTGGCGTTCATGGTGCCGAAGACGGCGCGAAGTGAAGACGAGATCATGATCTGATCTGATCCGACCCCTGGTAGGGGAGGGGAGCGGCCTGGTGCGTCACGCGCTGGGCCGCTCTTCTCATGGGGGGTGGCCCGCACGCCGCGCCCGCTATATACTTAGCATTGCTAAGCTAAATAAGTCACCGAGGGTGGGTACCGCATGACAGCGACGCAGGCTTCCGGAACGTCTGGGAAGACATCGGTTCGCGGGCCCGACCATCCGCACTACAAGTGGGTGGCGCTGTCCAACACCACGCTGGGCATGCTGATCGCGACCATCAACTCCTCGATCGTGCTGATCTCGCTGCCGGCCATCTTCAACGGGATCGAGCTCGACCCGCTGCAGCCGTCGAACGTCAGCTATCTGCTGTGGATGCTGATGGGGTACATGCTCGTCACCGCCGTCTTCGTGGTGGCGTTGGGGCGGCTCGGGGACATGTACGGGCGGGTGCGGATCTACAACTCCGGGTTCCTGGTCTTCACCCTGTGCTCCATCGCGCTGTCGCTCGATCCGTTCCACGGCGGCGCCGGCGCGTTGTGGCTGATCGGGTGGCGGGTGTTTCAGGCCATCGGCGGGGCGATGCTGATGGCGAACTCGGCGGCGATCATCACTGACGCGTTCCCGGCCGCGCAGCGGGGAATGGCATTGGGGATCAACATCGTGGCGGCGATCGCCGGATCGTTCATCGGGCTGGTGCTCGGCGGGGCGTTGTCCGAGTGGAACTGGCGCACGGTGTTCTGGGTGAACGTGCCCATCGGGTTGATCGGCACCGTGTGGGCCTACAAGTCGCTGCATGACACGGGCGTCAGGCATAAAGCGCGGATCGACTGGTGGGGCAACCTCACCTTCGCCGCCGGTCTGACCGCCTTGCTGGCCGGTATCACTTATGGGATCCAGCCCTACGGCGGGCACACCCAGGGCTGGACCAACCCGTGGGTGTTGGCCGGGCTCATCGGCGGGGCGGCGCTGATCGTCGTGTTCTGCGTCATCGAGGCGAAGATCTCCGATCCGATGCTGCCGATGACGCTGTTCCGCAACCGGGCCTTCACCACCGGGAACCTGGCCAACCTGCTCGGCGCGATCGCGCGCGGTGGTCTGCAGTTCATGCTGATCATCTGGCTGCAGGGCATCTGGCTGCCGCTGCACGGCTACGACTACAAGGACACGCCGCTGTGGGCGGGCATCTACATGGTCCCGCTGACGCTCGGGTTCCTGGCGGCCGGACCGATCGCCGGGCATCTGTCGGACAAGTCCGGGCCGCGGCTGTTCGCCGCCGGTGGGCTGCTGGTGATGGCGGTGTCGTTCGCCGGGCTGCTGGTGATCCCGACGGACTTCAACTACTGGATATTCGCTCTGCTGATCTTCCTCAACGGCATCGGCGGCGGCCTGTTCTCCGCGCCGAACACGTCGCTGATCATGTCCAGCGTGCCCACGCGGATGCGCGGAGCGGCCTCGGGGGCGCGGGCGACGTTCATGAACGCCGGCATGGTGCTGTCGATGGGCATCTTCTTCTCGCTCATGGTCGCCGGGCTGTCGAGTTCGCTGCCGCACACCCTGTCCAGCGGGCTCACGGCGCAGGGCGTGCCGGCCGGCACCGCCGCCCAGATCTCGCACCTGCCGCCGGTGGCGACCCTGTTCGCCGCCTTCCTCGGATACAACCCGATGCAACAGCTTCTCGGCCCGTCGACGCTCAGCGCGGTGCCCCCCTCCAACGCGCAGACGTTGACGGGCCGGGAATTCTTCCCCCATCTGATCTCCGGGCCCTTCCACGACGGCCTGATGGTCGTGTTCTGGCTCGCCATCGCCATGGCGGTGATCGGGGCGGCGGCTTCCGCGCTGCCGACGCGGCGCGCGGACGCCGCCGATGCCGCCGACGCCGAGCCGGCCCCGGCTTGAGGTGAGCGGCCGCTCGGGTTCGGGCTCGATAGATTGATGGCGACGCAGACTGATGGCGACCGCCAGCGCTCCTGGGAAGGACCCGATGAACGCCCCATCCCCCACTCAGCCCGACACCGAGGTCGCCGCCCGGCTGCGGGTCGCCCTGGGCCGGCTGAACCGCCAGCTGTTGCAGCGGCAGTCCGACGCCAGCTTCGCGCAGCTCTCGGCGCTGTTCGTGATCGAGAAATGGGGGCCGATCCGGATCGGGGACCTGGCGCAGCGGGAGAAGGTGGCCGCGCCGTCGATGACCCGGACCCTCGGCGGGCTGGTGGCCGCCGGCTGGGTACAGCGGGAGCCGGACCCGGAGGACGGCCGCTCGTTCATGGTGACGCTGACGCCCCCGGGGGCCCGGCTGCTCGCCAAGGTACGGCGAGAGCGGACCGCGGCGCTGGTGCAGGGCATGGAGCGGCTGACCCCGGCGCAGCTGGTGGCCTTGAACGCGGCCGTTCCGGTGCTGGAGCAGCTGGCCGACGAGGTCGAGCCGAAGCGGTGAGCCGGCGCGGCGGCGGGGCACCCCGGGACGCGGGCCGTCCGGAAACGATGGGAGACTGGCGATATGACCGCAGCGAGTGAGGAGCCCGGCGGCTCCGTCCCCGACACGCCGGCCGAGGCCGAGTGGCCGCCGCGCGAGTGGCGCGAGGCCCGCCGCGGCGCGGGCATGACGAGCGTCTACAAGACGCTGGCGCTGATCGCCGTCATCATGGCGGTCCTGGTCGCGCTGTCGTTCTGGGGGATGGCCAACGGCTGATGCGGCACACGCTGATCCTGCTCCGGCACGCCAAGTCCGACTGGCCCGACGGCGTGGCCGATCACGAGCGGCCGCTGAATGTGCGCGGGCGCCGGGACGCGCCGCAGACCGGCGTCTGGCTGGCCGCCGAGGGGCTGGTGCCCGAACGCGCGGTGGTGTCGACCGCGACGCGGACCCGGGAGACGTACGCGCTGGCGGCCGAAGCCTTCGCGAACAAGTCCGAGGTCATCCATCTGGACGAGCTCTACGCCGCCTCGGCGGGGGAGATGCTTGAGGTGATCCGGGCGACGCCGGAGAGCGTGGGGACGCTGATGGTCGTGTCCCACAACCCGGGAACGCAGCACTTGGCGCTGGCCTTGGCCGACGACACGAATCCGGAGCTGGTCGGCGGCGTCCAGGCCCGGTATCCGACGAACACCGTGACAGTGCTGGAGTTCGACGGCGAATGGGCGGCGCTGGATCCCGGTGGGGCGTCGATCGTGGCGGTGCGGTCGCCGCGCGGCTGATCAGGCCGCGGGCTGTACCGGCTTGACGACCTTGGCAGACGCGACCGGTCCAGCCGGCTCGGCGCCGTCGTCTTCGGCGGCGTCCGCCGCTTCCACCTCTTCGCGCGTGATCCCCAGCAGGTAAAGGATCGTGTCCAAGAACGGCACGTTCACCGCCGTGTCCGCCTGCTCCCGCACCACCGGCTTGGCGTTGAACGCCACCCCGAGCCCGGCGGCGGCCAGCATGTCCAGATCGTTCGCGCCGTCGCCGATCGCCACGGTGTCCGCGGCGGGCACCCCGGCCTGGGCCGCGAAGCCGCGCAGCGCCGCCGCCTTGCCCGCGCGGTCCACGATCGGGCCGACCACCCGTCCGGTCAGCCGGCCGTCGGGGCCGATCTCCAGCGTGTTGGCCAGGGCGAAGTCCAGGCCGAGCTCGTCCCGCAGCGAATCGGTGACGTGGGTGAACCCCCCGGAGACGATGCCGACCAGGTAGCCGAGGCGTTTCAGGGTGCGGACCAGGGTGCGCGCGCCGGGCGTCAGGCGCACCGAGCGGCGCACGTCCTCCAGCGCCGACGCCTCCAGCCCGGCCAGCAGGGCCACCCGCTCCCGCAGCGAGCCGGCGAAGTCCAACTCGCCGCGCATCGCGCGCTGAGTGATGTCCGCGACCTCCACCAGACAGCCCGCGCGCGCCGCCAGCTCCTCGATGACCTCGCCCTCGATGAGCGTGGAGTCCACATCCATCACCACCAGGCGCTTGGCCCGGCGGTTCAGGCCGGCGCGCTGGACGGCGACGTCGACGTGCTCGGCGGCGGCGACCCGGGCCAGGTGCTGGCGCAGGACGTCGGGATCGGCGCCGGAGACGTCGAGCTCGATGGCGGTGACCGGGTACTTCGCCAGCCGCACTATGCGGTCGATGTTGCCCTGGCATTCGGCGATCTCCCGGGCCAGCGCCGCCATCGCCGAGGCCCGCAGCGGGGCGCCCAGCACGGTCACGTGGGTGCGGCCTTCGCGCCGGCGCCGGTTGTCGCCGAGGCCGGAGACGACCTCGATGTCCAGCTTCTCCCCGGCGGCCCAGCGGTGCAGCGCCAGCCGCAGCTCGGTCGGATCGGCCGGGGCCCCGACCAGGACGCCCAGCACCAGCCGGCCGCGCACCACCACCTGCTCGACGTCCACCACCGGGAGGGCGAACGGCTCCAGCGCGGCGAACAGGCTCGCGGTGACGCCGGGGCGGTCGGCACCGTAGACGGTGACCAGGACGGTCTCGGCGGGCGGCGGCAGGGCGAGCGCGGTGTTCATGATGATGACCACGCTACCCGCGCCCGGCGCGGGGGCGGAGCGCTGTCCGGGTGGCGGGCGCCGCAGGTCACGGCGGTCCGGGCCGGGTCAGGTCCTTGCCATGGGTCGGGCCGCGGTGTCTCGTACGGGTGAGGGGCCGCGGAATCCGCTCCGCTGTGACCGTCATCGGCCTACCATCAAGGTATGGCCGCTGACGACCTGTCATTCGTCTCCGGGTTCCTGGCCGCCTCCGGCATGTTCTGGATCGGCGGCGGGGTGCTCTGGCTGGCGGCGTGCCTGCAGCGGCTCGCCCGGCTGCGGCTGCGGCTGCTCGGGGCGCCGGCCCGCGGCGAGGTGATCGGCATGGTCGTGTCCTGCGACGCCTCCGGCACCGTGCGCAACGCCCCGCGGGTCCGCTACTTCGCGACCGCCGGGCCGCCGGTCGTCACCCGGGCCTACGGCTACCGGCCGCACCAGAGCGTGGCCACCGGCGCGCAGGTCCGGCTGTGGTACGACCCGCTGCGGCCGGAGCGGATCCTGGTCTCGCGGTTCGACCTGCGGCCGCGCGACTTCCTGGCGTTGGCCGGGGCGCTGGCCGTGACCGGCGTCGGGGTGGCGATCGAGTTCGCCGCTTTGAGCGTCGGTTAGCGTCGGTCAGGCGTCGGTCAGCGCTGTGGCCGGCCGGCGACCGCGTCGGCGAGGAGCAACGCGCGCACCGCTTCCATCAGACCGAGCAGCCGCCGGGTCTCCTCCAGCATGTGCAGCAGGATCCAGCGCACGTTGTAGCGGGTGCCGCCGGCGGCCACCGAGGTATCCAGGCTCAGCGTGGCCGTGATGGCGCGGGACAGCTCGCACTGCGCGTCGTACTCGTCGAGCAGCTGCGCCAGCGGCACGTCCGGGTCGGCCAGGTAGTCCTGGGCCGGCGCGCGGTCCCGCTCCCCGCGCAGCGCCACCTCGAACCAGGTGGCCTCGGCCCAGCGCAGGTGGGAGACCGCGCCGCACAGGGTCAGGCCGGAGCCGGGCAGCGCGACCCGGCGCGCGTCGGCGTCGGACACGCCCGAACAGCCGGCGCGGATCGCGGCGCGGGCACCGTCCAGGAACGCGTCCAGGGTGGCGCGCTCGTCGACGGCGATCGGGGGGTGGAGCCGCGTCATGTCTGGAAGGTAAGCGAACACCATGTCCGCAGGTAGGCGGGAGAATCCCTGACACCCTCCGGCTCAACCTCTCGCGCCAGGTCACAGAGCGTGAGAATCTCAGGATTCTCACACCGCTCAGTCCGCGCGCTCCGGCTCCAGGATCGAGTGGTACGCCGCCAGCTGTGCCCGCCGCGTCACCCGCTCCAGCCCGGTCAGCGCCGAGGCCCGCAGCCGCGACTCCAGCGCCGTCACGCTGCCGCCCTCGTCCTGCGCGGCCAGGTCGGCGATCGCCGCCAGCCGCTGCGCCTGCGTCAGGACCTTGACGGCCCGGGGCGGGTAGCCCGGCGCCAGCACCGCCTCCGGGGCCCGGCCGTGGCCCCGGATCGCGGCCAGCGCCTCGGCCAGTTCCGGGCGCCAGCGCGCCACGTCCAGCTGGGCCAGCTCCTCGGCCGCCTCGCGCAGCGCGGCCGCCATCTCGCGTTCGGCCTCGGACAGGGTCGGGACCGGCGCCGCGCCGCCGGCAACCGGCGTCACGGTCCAGCGCACCGTGTGGCCGCGGTCGCCGTCCGGGCCGTAGCTTTCCACGCTCGGGACTATGCCCAGGGCCGGCCCGTCGGTCAGCACCGCCTCGCCGACGGCGATCGCGGCCTGGTTGAAGGCGGCCGGGCCCTTCAGCCCCAGCGGGTCGCCGGGCCGGGGCAGCGCCAGGCGCAGCCCGGTGACCCCGGCGGCGCGCAGCCGGCCCAGGGCGATGGTCCAGCTCACCTCGCCGTCCTCGCCGGGCGCGCCGACCACGCGGTGCGGATCGTCGCCGGAAGCCCGGACCCGCTCGGCGGCCGAGTCCAGGCTGGTGTGCCCGGCGAGCCACGCGTTGCCCCAGGCGACCAGACGCCCCGACCGGTGTTCGCTCAGCATGGCCACCAGGGTACGGGGCGGCGCCGACGCGCGGTGGTGGGTGCGGGTCGAGCTTGATCGCACGCGGCGTGCGCCACATCGTCATGCGACGCGAAGCGTCTCGTGAACGGGTGACGGGTGGGCTGGACGTCGCGGCGAAGGGACGGCGCATTGGCCTAAGCTTTAGCTCGATCGAGATCGAGGCCGTATCGCGTTGAGAGAGTTGCCACCATGACCGATGCCCTGACCGTCGACCCTGACAGCGTCCTCGACCTCGTCGACGTCTCCGTGGTCCGCGAGGGCCGCAAGCTGCTGGACGCCGTGAACTGGACGGTCGCCGACGGCGAGCGCTGGGTCGTGCTGGGGCCCAACGGCGCGGGCAAGACCACGGTGCTGAACATCGCCGCCACCTCGCTGTTCCCGACCGCCGGCGCGGTCGGGGTGCTCGGTGAGCGGCTCGGAGCCGTCGACGTCTTCGAACTGCGTCCCCGTATCGGCTACTCCTCGGCGGCGGTCGCCGAGCGGCTGCCGCGCGGCGAGACGGTCCGCGACGTGGTGATGACCGCCTCCTACGGCATGGTGGGCCGCTGGCGCGAGCGCTACGACGAGGCCGACGCGAAGCGTGCGGAGGAGCTGCTGGCCTGGTGGGGCATGGCCGAGTTCGGCGGCCGGACCTTCGGCACGCTGTCCGAGGGCGAGCGCAAGCGCGCCCTGATCGCCCGGGCGCTGATGGCCGACCCGGAGCTGCTGCTGCTCGACGAGCCGGCCGCCGGTCTGGACCTCGGCGGCCGCGAGGATCTGGTGCGCCGCCTGGCCCGGCTGGCCGGCGACCCCTACGCCCCGGTCACGGTGCTGGTGACGCATCACGTCGAGGAGATCCCTCCGGGCTTCTCGCACATCCTGCTGGTGCGGGCCGGCGCGCTGGTGGCGGCTGGGCCGATCGACAGCACGCTGACGTCGGAGAACCTGACCACCACCTTCGGGCTGCCGCTCGGTGTGGAGAAGTACGCGACGGCCGGCGGCGACCGGTGGTACGCCCGCGCGGTGTGAACGGTCTGGTTCGTAAAGCAAGCTTCTGATACTTCGGGCCGCCGCGGCCCTGCCCACAGCGCTTTTCCTTGCGTAGCATGGATTCCATGCAGGCGTGGATGGTGTGGACGGTGGTCGCGGCCGTGTTGATCGGCATCGAGCTGACCACGGCCACGTTGGTCTTCGCGATGCTCGGGATCGGCGCCGCCGCCGCGGCCGTCGGCGCCGGGTTCGGCGAGAATCCGGCGCTGCAGTTCGCGCTGTTCAGCGTCGTCTCGGTCGCCACGCTCGTCTTCGCCCGCCCGAGCGCCATGAAACACCTGCACAGCGGCCCGGAGCACCGGCAGGGCGTCGAGGCGCTGGTCGGCAGCGAGGCGCTGGTGGTCGAGCGGGTCGACGGACTCGACGGCCGGGTCCGGATCTCCGGGGAGATCTGGAGTGCCCGCGCCTACGACGGCCACACCGAGTACGCGGTGGGCGATCGCGTGGACGTCGCGCAGATCGACGGGGCGACCGCGCTGGTGCTGTGAAGCAGACGGGATTCCCCGGTCTTCACGATGGGCAGGACAATCCTCGACGGAACAGTATGTGCGCAGTGCTCTGACGGCCCTAAGATCGAGCACTGTCACCCGGGGGTGTCTTGCGACTCCTCCACCGGACTGGTGATGTCCACCGATGTCGTACAGAAGAGAGGTGTCGACATGGTCGCCACGATCGTCGTCTTCCTCGTGATCGCAGGATTGATCGCGCTGAGTCTCTTTCAGTCGGTGCGCATCGTGGGGCAGGGCACTGTCGCCGTCATCGAGCGCTTCGGCCGCTACACCCGCACCCTGACCCCGGGTCTGCGGATCCTGATGCCGGTCGTCGATCGCGTGCGCGCCATCATCGACGTCCGCGAGCAGGTGGTGCCGTTCCCGCCGCAGCCGGTGATCACCCAGGACAACCTGACGGTCTCCATCGACACCGTCATCTACTTCCAGGTCACCGACGCGCGCGCGGCGGTGTATCAGATCACGAACTACATCCAGGCGATCGAGCAGCTGACCGTGACCACGCTGCGGAACATCGTCGGCGGCATGGACCTGGAGCGCACCCTGACCAGCCGCGACTACATCAACAACGAGCTGCGCGGGGTCCTGGACCAGGTGACCGGCAACTGGGGCATCCGGGTCAGCCGGGTGGAGCTGAAGGCGGTGGAGCCGCCGGCCTCGATCCAGGACTCGATGGAGAAGCAGATGCGCGCCGACCGGGACCGGCGCGCGGCGATCCTGTCCGCCGAGGGTTTCAAGCAGTCACAGATCCTCACCGCCGAGGGCGAGAAGCAGGCCGCGGTGCTGCGCGCCGAAGGCGAGGCCAAGGCCCGGGCGCTCCAGGCCGACGGTGAGGCCGCCGCCATCCGCAAGGTGTTCGAGGCCATCCACGACGGCAACGCCGACAACCAGGTGATGGCCTACCAGTACCTGCAGCAGCTGCCGAAGATCGCCTCCGGCGACAGCAACAAGCTGTGGATCATTCCCAGCGAGTTCGGCAAGGCTCTGGAGAACGTCGGCGGGGCGCTGGGGCGCCTGCCGGGGATGCCCGCGGCGCCGGTCACGGACAGCGTGACCGCGAACGGCAACGGCAACGGCGGCGGCGCGCTGACCGCGAACGGCGACTCGGCCGGTCCGGCGAAGGGGTCCCGCGGGGACCGGCCGCCGCGGCAACGGGGGGCGTCGGGCCCGGCGGATGACGTGTTCTTCAATCAGGACGAGGAATAGCAGATCGTTCGCGTGTGGGGCCGGTCTTTCGCCGACCGGCCCCACACGCTTCGCTGGTCACACCGGCGTGGCGCCCCGGCCGCGCCAGGCCTCGGCGGCCACGGACACGGCCAACAGCGCCGCGCCGGCCGCCCCGGCAGTCGTGAGCCGGTCGCCGAGCAGCGCCACGGCCCCGGCCGTGCCGGTCAGCGGTTCCAGCAGCGCGGTGACGGTGCCGGTGCTGGCCGCCGCCGTGCGCAGGCCGGTGAAGTAGCAGGCGTAGGCGGTGGCGGTCGGGACCAGGCCCAGCGTGAGCAGCAGGGCCAGGGCGGCCGGTCCCGGAGTGAAGCCCGCGCCGGTGGTGGGCACGGCGACCGACAGCAGGGCCAGGCCGCCGAGGAGGAACCCGTAGCCGGTCAGCGTCGTGTCGTTCAGGCCCGGGATGCCGGACTTGCCGAGCAGGCTGATCGCGGCGAAGCCCGCGGCGCTGGCCACCGCGCAGCCGGCGCCGGCCGCCAGATCGGTGGTGCTGACACCGTGCGGGGGTTCGCCGACCAGCAGGCCGAGACCGGCCACGGCGAGGGCCAGGGTGCCGGCGACGCGGGCGTCCAGCCGGCGCCGGCCGGTCGCCTGCTCGAAGCCGACCACCAGGACCGGGGCGGCGCCGATGGTGACCAGGGTGGCCAGGCTGACATCGGTCAGCGTCACCGCGGCGAAGTAGCAGCCCTGGAACTCGGCCGCGAGGGCGCCGAACACGGCGACGCGTCGCCAGGCCGCGCGGCCCCGGGGGCGTCCGCGGCCGGTGGCGGCGCTGAAGACGACGAGCAGCGTGCCGCCGATCAGCAGCCGGTAGCCGGCCACGGCGGCAGGGGACAGGTGGGTGTGCAGCGCGAGCAGCCGGCCGGTCAGGCCGCCGGTGCCCCAGAGCACGCCGGAGGTGATGAGGAAGATCAAGGGATTCGCTCCTGCGACGGGAAAGTAAGGGGAAGGTCGCGGGAAGCGGGGGGCGTGACACGGCGCCCGGTCAGCTCAGTGGCGGCTGACAGGCGGTTCGCCAGAGATCAGGTCGACCCCGCTTCAGGAGCTCGGCGGCGGGGTGACCGGGAACAACCGGTGCACGTCGGTGATCCTAGCCGAAGCGTGCGGATCTTCTGGGGCTACGCTCGACACTCGGACAAGGTCTGGGAGGCGGAGGCGGCGTGGGCATCGGCGAGGCGGCGGCGCTGCTGGGCGTGGGCATGGCGGCGGGCACGATCAACGTGGTGGTCGGCTCCGGCACGCTGGTGACGTTCCCGACGCTGCTGGCCTTCGGCTACACACCGGTGGTCGCGAACGTCACCAACACCGTCGGCCTGGTCTCCGGCTCGCTGTCCGGCATCCACGGCTACCGCGCCGAGATCGGCGAGTTCCACTCCGCGGGCCGCAGTCGCCTAAGGGCCCTGATCCTGTCTTCGCTGCTGGGCGCGATCACCGGCGCGCTGCTGCTGTTGGTGCTGCCCGCGAAGGCGTTCAAAGCGATCGTGCCGGCGCTGATCGCCCTGGCGCTGGTGCTGATCGTGGTGCAGCCACGGCTGGCGAAGCGGCTCGCGACGCGGCGCGAGGCCGGCGGTGACGGCGCGGCCGGGCGCCGGGGCGGCTGGGGCGTTCTGGCGGCGGTGTTCGGCAGCGGCGTGTACGGCGGCTACTTCGGCGCGGCGCAAGGGGTGCTGCTGATGGCGATCCTGGGCTTGACCTACGCGGACCGTCTTCAGGTGCTCAACGGCGTGAAGAACATCCTGGCTTGTGTGGTCAACGCGGTCGCCGCGGTGGTGTTCATCGTCGTGGGCGAACTCGGCATCGGCGGCGAGCACCCCTCGGTGCGCTGGGGCGCGGCCCTGGCGATCGCGGTCGGCGCGCTGATCGGCGGTCAGATCGGCGCGCGCGTCGGGCGGCGGCTGCCGCCGAAGGCGCTCAGGGGGCTGATCATCGTCGTCGGTCTGGTGGCGATCGTGTCGATGCTGGTGTGAGAGCCGCCGGCGGTCAGACGTCTTGGGGACGCCCGGTGGCATCCGGACAAAAGGCCGAACATCCGGGAGAACAGGTGGAAACCGGCCGATCGGTCAGGTTCGCCGAATTGGCAGTGTATCCAGCTGATACTACTTATCCTGAAGATAGGACCCGGCCCGGCGAAGGGCGCATGGCGTCGGTGTTCCGCGGTCAGTATCCTGCCGGTGACGGGGGTTGCCTCAGGGGTACGGGCAGTTCGTCGCAGCACGTTCGGCACGAGCATGGCAGGCAGTTCGGCAAACACGGCGCGGTGGCACCCGCGCCGCCACGACAGCCCGGCGCACCGCCGGCGGGTCCTTTCGGAGATGCGTCTTGGGCAAGGTCTCCTACCGTTACGCGCACATCGAGGACCTCGACGCGCCGACCATCTACGCTCTGCTCCGCCTGCGCCAGGAGGTCTTCATCGTCGAGTGGGGCAGCTCCCACCTGGACATCGACGGCCGCGACACCGAGCCGGCCAGCGTGCACCTGTGGGCCGAGCGCGACGGCGAGGTGCTGGCGGCGCTGCGCGTGGTGCAGGAGTCCGACGACACCCTGCGCATAGAGCGCCTGGCCACCCGCTTCGGCGCGCGCGGCCGCGGCATCGCCGGCCGGCTGCTGGACTACGCCGTCAAGATGGCCGGCGAGCGCCGGCTGCTGATCGACGTCCCCACCGCCCTGGAGCACTGGGCCGAGCGCTTCGGGTTCGCCCGCGCCGGCGAGCCGTTCCTGGCCGAGGGGATCCAGCAGGTGACCATGGGGCACTGACCAGCGTGCACGTGCTTTTGCACGCGTGTTCGCACAGGTCTTTGCATATCCGGTACCGGTCCCGGGCCGGCGCGGTACCGGCGCTGGCGAGCGGCAGGCCCCCGCCACCCCCCCGAACGAGCATGTTCGTTGTCTGATTCATCCCGGTTCGCCGGATTCGCCGCCCCCCGATGGGGGCGGGCGGTGTTAGTGTGCGTTGAGTTCGCGAGAAGACGAAACGGGAGGGGCGACTCCATGCCCGATCCACGGCGCGCCCCCAGTCCCGCCGTGGCCGTGTGCGGGGGGCCGGCGTGACGGCCGGCCGGCACGGGGCCGCGCGGCAGGCGATAGCCCAGGCCGCCGCACCGGTGGCGGTGGTCGGCTACGACGGCTCGCTGCCGGGCCCGGTGGTGCGCCGCGTCCTGGAGTCCTCCGAACTGGTCGTCGGCGTCGCCCGGCACCTGGACGGCATCGGCGTGCCGGACCACGTCCGGCGCATCCTGCTCGGCGAGGACAACCGCCTGGCCTACGCCCGCCTCACCGCGCATCTGGGGGACCCGGAGGCGGGTCCGGCGGTCGTGGTGACCGCCGGCGACCCCGGGTTCTTCGGGGTGCTGCGCGATCTGCGCGAATCAGGCTTCGAGGTCGTCGGCTACCCGGCGCCCGGTCCGGTGGCCGCCGCGCTGGGCCGGCTCGGCCTGCCCTGGGACGACGCCGTCGTGGTCTGCGTCACCGACGAGCGCTCGCTGGAGCGCGCCGCCAACACCGCCCGCGCGCATCCCAAGGTGGCGATCATGGCCGCCCCGGAGTTCCCGCCGCGCCGGGTGGCCGCCGCCCTGCGCGGGGCCAAGCGCGCCTTCATCGTGGCCCAGCATCTGGGCGAGCCGGACGAGGCCATCGAGACCTTCTCCCCGGCCGAGGCCGCGGCCCGCGCGGTGTGGGGCGCGGCCGACGCGATCCTGGTGCTCGACGAGGAGCGGCTGAGCCCGGAGTCGCCGCACGACCCGCGCTGGGGCGCGGGCTGGGTGTCGGCGTGGGCCGGGCCCTCGGCCGGCTGGGCGGTGCCGGACAACGCGTTCGTGGCCCGCGGCCCGCAGGTGCTGCCCGCCGAGGTCAGGGCCTTGATATTGGCGCGGCTGGCGCCGCGGCTCGGCGCGATGGTGTGGGAGGTCGCCGCCGGGGCCGGCGCGCTGGCCGTGGAGTGCGCGCGGCTCGGCGCCGCGGTGGTCGCGGTGGACCGGGACCCCGACGCGTGCGAGCGGATATCGCTGAACGGCGTGATGCACGGCGTGGACGTCGAGGTCGTCAGCGGCCCGGCGCCGGAGGTGCTCAGCACCCTGCCGCGCCCGGACGCCATCTTCGTCGGCACCGAGCGCGCGGACATCGTGCGCGCGTGCGCCACCACGTCGGCGCGGACCGTCGTCACCGCGGTCACCGCGCTGGACCGGCTGCCCGCGGTACGGCAGGCGCTGCGGATCGGCGGCCGGCGCGTGGACGGCGTGCAGTTGCAGGCCTCGCGCCTCGCGCCGTTCCCGGGAAACGCCTTCCGGATGGCCCCGGCGGCCCCGGTATTCGTGCTTTGGGGTGAGCTGGGGTGATCGTCCCGGCTTTTTAGTCAACCCGATAGGGGCTGCGTATGCTCTTCCGGGCTTGCGCGCGGCTTTAAAGGGCGATACTTGGCAGCGCCCACGCGAACCCCCGCTGACGAGGGGGACGGGGAACGGGAGCGTGAACGAACCATGGTATGGAACGACAGGATCGAGGAACCCACGGTGACCGGTGCCGACGATTTCGGGCGTGAGGGTGCCGGCAGGCCGCCGTTCGAAGGAGAGTTCCCGCCGGGGGCGGGGCCCTACGACGAGATGCCGACCACCGAGTTCAGCCGGCTGGTGTTCGACGACGACGGGGAGTTCCCGGCGCCGCGGGCCGGCGGTCCGGGTGGGCCGGGCGGTCCGGGCGGTCCGGGCGGCCAGCGCGGACGTGATCCGCGCGATCCGCGGGACGGCCGCGAGGGCCGCGATCCGCGCGGCGGACGCGATCCGCGCGGTGGTTTCGGCGGTCCGGCCGGTCCCGGTTTCCCCGAGCAGGGCGGGCGTGGCGGCCCGGGCGGGGTCCCGGGCGGATCGCAGGGCCCGGACCCGGCCAACCGCGCGAACCGGCCGATCCGCCCGCGCCCCGGCGGCGGTGCCGGCGGCCCGGTGGTCCCGCCCGGCTCGGCGTTCCGCGAGCAGCCGCCGCAGCGGGGCCCGATGGACGGTCCGGGACAGCGTCCGGCGCCGGCCGGCGGGCGTGGTCCGCAGCCCCGTGATCAGGGCCCTGAGGGCCGCGGCTTCGGCGTGCCGCAGCAGCGCGACTCCAACGCCGATTCCGGTCCCGCCCGCCGCTCTCCGGGCGCCCGCGGCGCCGAGGCGCTGCGGCAGGCGCAGCAGTTCGACGTCTTCCGCCGCGATCCGGTGGTGCCGCAGCAGGCGACCCCGGCCGACGGCAACGACATGGACGACGCCGCCGACCGCACCCCGCCGCCGCGCGAGGGCCGCGACCAGATCGACATCAGCGTCTTCGACGCCGGCGTACCGCCCGAGCGCCCCGGCTTCGACCTCCGCTCGCCGCTGCCCGGCGCCTCCTACGACCAGCCGACGGACATCATCCCGGCGGTCGTCGACGATCCGGACCGGCGCGACGACTCCTTCGGCCGCCGCCCGGGGTCGCAGAACCCTGATCCGCGCGGCTTCGCCGGCCGGCAGCAGGACGAGCGCGGCTTCGGCAACGCTCCGGGCTACGGCGCTCCGCAACACGATGAGCGGAGCTTCGGCAACGCCGCCGGCTTCGACGGTCCGCAGCATGATGAGCGGAGCTTCGGCAATGCTCCCGGCTTCGGCGGCCGGCAGCACGACGATCAAGGCTTCGGCAACGCCGCCGGCTTCGACGGCTCGCAGCATGACCAGCAGGGATTCGGGAGCGCACCGGGCTTCGGCGGTCCGCAGCATGATGAGCGCGGCTTCGGCGACTCGCCCGTGTTCGGCGATCCGCAGCACGACGATCAGAGCTTCGGCCGGCAGGGCTTCCCGCCGGCCGGCGCGGATACCGCCGATCAGCCGCAGGCCGGTTTCGGCGGACCGCGGGGGTTCCCGCCGCCGTCGCGCGCCGAGCAGCCGGAGGACCAGCAGGATTTCCGGCCTCAGCGCGACGACGAGCCGGTCTTCAGCTTCCCGCCGCCGACCCCGCCGCCGTTCGCCAACCAGCAGCAGGCACCGAGCGCGCACGGCTTCAGCGACGTCATCGACCCGTCCGCCACGTTCGGCGGTCCGATGCCGGTTCCGCCGCAGGCCGGCAACGATCCCTCGTTCAACAGCCGGCCGGCGTTCCCGTCGCCGGACGACGGAGACTTCCCGTCCGAGGCCTCGACCGGCCTGGGTGAACTGCGAGCCTTCGGCCCGAACGGCGAGTCCCCGCTGGCCGGGCCGGTCTTCGGACCGGACGGCGGCATGCCGTCGTTCGGCGACCAGCCGCTGACCGCCAACACCGGGCCCGGCTACGGACTGCCGCAGGCTCCCGAGGAGCAGGCCGCCGACTCGCCCTTCCCCGGCGCGCACTTCGACCCCCCGCGCTTCGAGCCCGCGCCGCCGGTGTTCGACGACCCCGCCGAGGGCGCCGAGTTCGCCCCCGGCGCCGAGGACCCGGGCCCGGTCTTCCCCACTCCCACCGTGGCCATAGCGCCGGTCGAGCCGTTCGCCGAGTACCCCGAGGCCGAGGCCCGGACCGCCGAGGACGACGACGCCGACGGCGACGCCGAGCCGGAGATGCTGGTCCCGTGGGCCGCCCCGGCCGAGGCGGCCGACAGCGGCGCCGCCGACGCCGAAGCGGCCGACCCCTACGACGAGAACTTCGAACCCTACGACGACGCCCCGCGCGTCCCCCCGTACGACGACGCCGAACTGGCCGCCGTCCACCGGGTCATCCGCGAGCGCCGCGACGTCCGCTCCACCTTCCTGGCCGATCCGATCCCGGACGAGGTCCTCACGCGGGTGCTGGAGGCCGCGCACACCGCGCCGAGCGTCGGGTTCTCGCAGCCGTGGGACTTCCTGGTCCTGCGCAGCCGCCAGACCCGGCAGGCGGTGCACGAACTCGCCGCCCGGCAGCGCGACGCCTACTCGGCCAGCCTGCCCAAGGCCCGGCAGCGGGCCTTCAAGGACCTGAAGATCGAGGCCATCCTCGACACCCCGGTCAACATCGTCGTGACCTGCGATCCGACCCGCGGCGGCCGGCACACCCTGGGCCGCCACACCCAGCCGCAGATGGCCCCCTACAGCGCCGCCCTGGCGGTGGAGAACCTGTGGCTGGCCGCCCGCGCCGAGGGCCTGGGCGTGGGCTGGGTGTCGTTCTTCGACGAGCGCGAGCTGACCCGCACCCTGGACCTGCCCGACCACCTCACCGTCGTGGCCTACCTGTGCGTCGGCTACGTCCGCGAGTTCCCGGACGAGCCGGAGCTGTCCGGCGCCGGCTGGGCGAAGCGGCGGCCGCTGGCCTGGGCCGTGCACGAGGAGCAGTACGGCCGGCGCGCGCTGCCCGGCAGCCACCCGGTGTCGCTGCTGGAGGAGACGCTGGCCGCGATCGGGCCGCTGGACGAGATCGCGTGCAAGGCCGCGCTGGACCGGCAGGCGGCCATGACCAAGCCGGCCGGCTCGCTCGGCGTGCTGGAGGAGGTCTCGGTGCAGCTGTCGGGCCTGGCCGGGGTCTGCCCGCCGCCGGTGCCCGAGCCGGCCGCGGTCGCGGTGTTCGCCGCCGACCACGGGGTGCACGCCCAGGGCGTCACGCCGTGGCCGCAGGAGGTCACCGCGCAGATGGTGCAGAACTTCCTGGCCGGCGGCGCGGTGGTGAACGCCTTCGCGCACCAGATCGGCGCCGAGGTGTGCGTGGTGGACGTCGGCGTCAACGCCGATCTGGCGCAGCAGACCGGCCTGATCCCGCGCAAGATCCGCTACGGCACCGCGGACCTGGCCGAGGGCCCGGCGATGAGCCGCGAGGAGGCGGTGGCCGCGCTGGAGGTCGGCGTGGAGACCGCGCGCGACCTGGTGGCCGCCGGCAACAAGGTGCTGCTCACCGGCGACATGGGCATCGCGAACACCACCGCCAGCGCCGCGCTGATCGCCGCCTTCACCGGTGCCTCGCCGACGCAGGTCACCGGCTACGGCACCGGGATAGACGAGCAGACCTATGCGCACAAGGTCGACGTGGTGCGCCGGGCCCTGGACCTGCACCGCCCGGACCCGGCCGATCCGCTGGGCGTGCTGGCCGCGGTCGGCGGCCTGGAGCACGCGGCGCTGGCCGGCTTCATCCTGGGCGCGGCGTCCCTGCGTACCCCGGTGATCCTGGACGGCGTGATCGCCGGCGCCGCCGCCCTGGTGGCGCAGGCGCTGGCCCCGGAGGCGACGGCGGCCATGGTCGCCGGGCACCGGTCGGCCGAGTCCGGGCACCAGCTCGCGCTGGAGGCGCTGGCCGTCACGCCGCTGATCGATCTCGAATTGCGGTTGGGGGAGGGCAGCGGAGCCGTCCTGGCCTTACCGTTGGTCCAGGCGGCCGTGCGCGCGCTGCGCGACGTGGCCACCTTCGAGTCGGCGGGCGTCGCGGAGCGGTCCGGGGACGAGAACGCCGCCTGAGGCGCAGTGTGACCGTTGGCCCGGCCGGCAGGCCGGGCCCCCTTCGACCGACACCGGGAACCACGACAGATGAACGCCGACACCGATTCCCCGCCCGTCTACCCGGCCGCGCTCCGGCTCGCCGGCCGCCGGGTCGTGGTGGTCGGCGGCGGCCCCGTCGCGCAGCGCCGGGTGCTGGGGCTGCTCGACGCCCGGGCCGACGTGCTGGTGGTGGCGCCCGAGGCGACCCCGGCGATCGAGGCGCTGGCCGACGGCGGCGAGGTGCGGTGGGAGCGGCGGCCGTACCGGGGCGGCGATCTCGCCGAGGCCTGGTACGCCGTGGCCGCCGCGGACGCCCCGGCGGTCAACGCCGCGGTGGCCCGCGAGGCAGAGGCCGGCCGGGTGTTCTGCTCGCGGGCCGATTCGGCCGAGGACTCCAGCGCGTGGACCCCGGCGGTGGGCCGGCACGACGGCGTCACCGTCGCGGTCATCGGCGGCGGGGACCCGCGGCGCGCCGTGGACCTGCGCGACGGCGTCCTGGAAGGACTGCGTGACGGCACCCTGGCCGCCCCGCACCACCGCGGCCGCACCGCGGGCGTGGCGCTGGTCGGCGGCGGCCCCGGCGACCCGGACCTGATCACCGTGCGCGGCCGCCGGCTGCTGGCCGAGGCCGACGTGGTGGTGGCCGACCGGCTCGGCCCGCGCGGGCTGCTGGACGAGCTGGCGGCCGACGTCGAGATCATCGACGCCTCCAAGATCCCCTACGGCCGCGCGCTGGCCCAGGAGGCCATCAACAGGGTGCTGGTCGAGCGCGCCAAGGCCGGCAAGTTCGTGGTGCGGCTCAAGGGCGGCGATCCCTTCGTCTTCGGCCGCGGCTTCGAGGAGGTGCTGGCCTGCGCCGAGGCCGGGGTGCCGTGCTCGGTGGTGCCCGGCATCACCAGCTCGGTCTCGGTGCCGGCGCTGGCCGGGATCCCGGTGACGCACCGCGGCGTGGCGCACGAGTTCACCGTGGTCTCCGGCCACGTGGCCCCGGACCACCCGAAGTCCCTGGTGGACTGGACCGCGCTGGGCCGGATGACCGGGACGCTGGTGATCCTGATGGGCATCGAGCGCATCGGCGCCATCGCCGCCGCCCTGATCGCCAACGGCCGCGACCCCGAGACGCCGGTAGCGGTGATCCAGGAGGGCACGATGCCCGGCGAGCGGCGGGCGCAGACCACCCTCGGCCTGGTGGCGGCGGCGGTGGCCGAGGCCGGGATCCGGCCGCCGGCGATCATAGTGGTCGGGCCGGTCGTCGGGCTGTCCTGAGCCTTTACCGAACCCTTATTCACCGGCGGCTTATCCGCGCCGGGGTGTACTGGCTCCCATGAGCCAGGACCACGACCCGGATCGCGCCCCGGGTCATGACCCGCTGGAAGAGACGCTGCGGTTCCAGCCGATCGACCCGTACAACATCGGTCCCGACACCGCCGGAGCGCCTCAGGCCGAGTACGAGCCGCAGGAGCCCGAGGCCGCGCCTGCGCCGCGGCCCGGCCTCACGCAGCGTCTGGGCCGCCTCGGCGCGGCGCGGCTGGTCGCTCTGGGCACCGGGCTGGTCATCCTGGTCGGCGGCGTGGCCTGGGGCGCGACGGCGCTGGCGGGGTCCGATTCCGCCTCGGCCGGTACCCGGGCGCAGGACCAGAGCCAGAATCTGCCGCAGAACAAGGCCGACGGCGGCC
>JAEKKI010000193.1 GCA_019510485.1 Catenulisporales bacterium | reverse complement strand
CATCGACGCCGCCTACGCACTGCTGAAGGATCGTCAGGCTCTTCACACGCGCGTCCAGAAGGCCCTGGAGTCCGCCGATGGGCCAACGCTTAACCATCTCGCGATCATCGAGGATGGAGTGTACGACGCGCCCTGGTCCGCCGCAGTGCACTGGCTTGCGGCGCGGACCTTAGTCGGCGCCTCCGCGATCGGCAAACCGGACTCTGACGCTGGCAGGGCTACGGAAATCCCTCCGGCCACAGTTCGGGCTGCCACGCTCTCCGCCGAACCCACCCCAACGGCCATCCTGACCAGAGCGGCGCGGGAAAAGGCTCCCGATGCGGACGAACGAAACCGCATGGTCGCCGAACTTGCGACCCTGATGACAGCCCGCCCCGCCCAAGCCGGAGCGCTCGGCGAACTCCTCCAAGCAGTCCTCGCCACAGCGAGTCAGGCATCTGAGTAGTGACCGGACCACCGCCAGCCGGGGTGCTGATGCTGTCCGCAGTCGCCGCCCGGCTCGGCGGCCCGGACACCGGCGAAGAGCAGCGACAGGTCAACCAGGTCATCAAAGAGGCTCGCTATCGCGACGGACTGACACTGCACACGGCCCAAGCTGTACGCGGCGACGACATCCTCGGCCACCTGCTGGACCACGAGCCGACGGTGCTGCACTTCTCCGGCCACGCCAGCGACACCGGCCTATACGTCCTCACCCCGGATGGCGGCGACGCACCCCTCGTCACCGAGGGGCTGGCCGATCTCCTTGCTGCCGCAGGAAAGAAGGTGCGGCTAGTGGTGATCAACGCCTGCGGCACTGATCTCATCGCCCAAGAACTGGCCAAGGTCGCCGGATGCGCGATCGGCTACCCCGGCACGGTCGGCGACCAGGTGGCCACCACCTTCGCCGCCCAGTTCTACCGCTGCGTTGGTGCCGGTATGGCCTTGGGCCCCGCACACCGGGCCGCAGCGGCAGTGATCCGGATGTACGGGGCCGGAGAAAGCGAGATCCCGGTCCTCCACTCCGTCCCCGAAACGGACCCCGATACCCTCCACCTCCTACATCCCGCCTACCTTCCGCCGCCGCCCGAACAGGGCCGCGTCCCCAATGCCACCGCCTTCCTCGCAAGCCGCGCGGGAGCTAAGCGCTACACCGTCCTGGTCACCGGCACGACAGCTTCCGAAGCCCACCTGCGCGCCACACTCGCCGACAAGAACATGGACGTCCAGTGGCTCCAACTGGACGATGGCTCCGAGAGCGAACAACCCACCAGGATAAACGGGACTTCGCATGACCCTGAGACAGCGCGCGATGAGCCCGGTTGAACCCTGGAAGATCACGCCCAGGCGTGTCGACAGTTGCGTAATCCGAGTCTGGCGGCGATCTAGTCGCGGTACCGGTCCGCCCCAAACGTCACGACCGACGTCGTCGGACCCAGCGAGCCCACGCCACGCTCGCCTTCAGGCTGACCGCCGCTACCACGTATCCGATGCGATCTCGAGGTGACCACGGCTCTTCGGCGACACCGGCTGACTCGCGCAAGACCTCCTCGGCAAGTACCGCTGCCGCAGCCGGATCCGCCGCCTCGACCTGGACGACGCGGCGTGCTCCCATGCGCCTCAGAGCCTTGCGACCCTGCCGGATCGCCGAGACCTGATCCGGGAGGTACTGGCCCGTCTGACCGACAGACCGCCCGTCCTGCGTGAAGCCGTGCAGGTAGATCTTGCCGCCGTTCATGACGCTGCCCCCATGCCCGAGTGTCGGATTAGCGGCGATACCGCAGCAACGGATGGTGGGCGGTCCGGGTTCCGGGCAGTCGGCAGGACGGATGGCGCATGGATGGCTCGGGCCGAGCCGTGATGTCCTCTAGCCGCACGGCCGTGAGAAGCGGTGAAATGGTGGAGATGGTCAACCATCGCGTCCACATCCGATACGAATACGGGGAGCACCATGCGTCTTCGGAGGATCAGTCTTCTTATAAGTCTCGCCGCGGCCGGCACGATGACCGTCACCGCGGCGTCGGCATCGGCCGCCGTGCCGCCGTCGTACCGGCACGACGGCTCGTACACCGTGCCGGTGAGCGTCACCGATTCCGGAGCACCGGCCGGGGCCAGCGGCTACGGCGTTGCCGTGAGCGGTGACGGCCACGCCGTGGCATTCCTATCCCCGGACCCGCTCCTCATCGGCGATCAACCCGACCTGGGGTACGGAATCTTCGTCCACGATCTCAGGACTCGTACGACGACCCGCGTCGACCTGCCCAACAGCGGACCGCCGGTAGCGGCCGGCGCTCCCACGGCGGACGTCTCGCTGGACGAGCACGGCACCCTGGCGGCCTTCACCACCGATGCCGACCTTCTCGGCGATGGACAGGGCGAGCGAACGCGGGCCTTCGTGCGTGACATCCGCACCCACCACACGTACCGGATCGACGTGTCGAGCCGTAACGTCCCGGCGAACGGCGACGCGGCCGGTGCCCGTATCAGCCTGGACGGGCGGTACGTGACCTTCAGCTCGGTCGCGACCAACCTGGTGCCGGGTGTGGGAAGCGGAGTCGGCGACGTCTATATCCGTGACCTGAGAACCGGGACCACGAGTCTGATCAGCGCGGCTCTCGGGCACGCGCCGGCCGACGGCAGGAGCACGACCCCCACGATCAGCGGTGACGGCCGGTTCGTGGCTTTCATCAGCGCCGCGAGCAACCTGGTGCCCGGGGACGGCAACGGCAGCTCGGACCTGTTCCTGCGAGACCGGCTGCACGGCACCACCACGATGATCGGGAGTTCGGCCACGTACAACTCGGGCGGCTACTCGCCGTCGATCAGCGCGGACGGCCGTTACGTCGCCTACCAGGACTTCGGCACCATCAAGATCTACGACCGGAAGACCGGCACCAGCCGGCAGCTCACAGCGGCGATCGGCGGCGACGCCGGCTGGCAGGACCTCGCCACTCCGTCGATCGATGCCCACGGGCACTACATCGCCTTCGAGGGGCGGACTTCGGGCCCGAACGGAATCAACGGTGCGGCCTACCGCTATGACCTCCGTGCCAACCGGCTCGAGTCCGCGATGGGACCCGTTGGCAATCCGCAGTATGGTGGCGTTCGCGACCTCGCGATCAGTGCCGATGGACACGCGATCGCATTCAGCTGGGACGCCTCGATGCGCCTCCACCACTTCGGTCGATAGGGACGATAAGGCCGATAGGGCTGAGCGGCGCCCCCGCGCCGACACCCCGCCGCTGGGAGCGAACGCGTCATGGAATCCACGGCGTCCGCTCCCGGCGGTCAGCCCCCTCACACGCTCTGCAGCAACTCCTCCGGCTCCGGCGCCGCCGCCTCACTCACCCCGAACCGCGTGTGCACCCCGCGCAGCGCGCGCGGCGCCCACCAAGCACGCTCGCCGAGCAGCGCCAGCACAGCCGGTACCAACAGCATGCGGACCAAGGTGGCGTCGATCAGTACCGCCAGAGTCAGACCCAAGCCGAACTCCAGGATCGGGGCGGCACCGCCGGTCATGAAGCTGGCGAAGACGATCACCAGCAGAGCCGCCGCACAGGTCACCACCCGACCGGTGTGCCGGATCCCGGTGACCACCGCGGTCCGCGCGTCCTCGCCCTGCAAACGGGCCTCGCGGATGCGGCCGAGGATGAAGATCTCATAGTCCATCGACAAGCCGAAGGCGACAGCGATCATCAGCGGCGGCACCGTCACGTCCAACGCCCCGAGCCCACCCTTCAGCCCGGAACCGAAGACCCCCGCGAAGTGCCCCTCCTGGAACACCCACACCGTCGCACCCAACGCGGCGCCAATACTCAGCAGGTTGGTCAGCACCGCCTTGAGCGGAATCAGCACGGAGCCGGTGAACAGGAACAGCAACACGAACACCGACAGCAGCACCACCCCGGCCGCATAGGGAAGCCGGTCGACGAGCATCTTCCGGAAATCCACCAGGCGCGCACTGTAGCCGGTGACATACGCCCCCTGATGTTCGGCGCGGATGGCCGTCACCAGCCCGGTCGCGACCTTGCCGTCCCCGGTACCGGACGGCGTCAGTTGCAGCACCGCGCTCCCGTCCGAATACGTCTTCTGCGACGAGTCCACGACTCCCGGCAGCGACCGCAGGTGCGTCAGATACTCCGGCCGCGCCGCACCCTGCTCGACCAGCACGTACAAGGGATGGGCGTTACTGTGCCCGGGGAAGTGCGCCAGCGCCAGGTCGTACACCTGCCGCGACTCCGAACTCGCCGGCAGCTCCCGGGCGTCGCCCGAGCTCAGCGCCATCGTCGCCGCCGGGGCGGCCACGGCCAGCAGGCCCGCCCCGATCACCAGCAGCACCGGCAGTGGACGGCGCACGACGCCGGCCGCGAACCGGCCGAACCACCGGCCCTGCGAGCGTTTCGCACTGGCCGGCTTGATCCGGTGCCCGAACTTCATCAGCAGGGCCGGCAGCAGCGTCACCGCCGCGACCATGTCGACCGCCACCACCGCCGTCGACGCCAGTCCCATGCTGCGCAGGAACGGCGCCGGGTACACCACCAGTCCGACCAGGCTGACCGCGACGGTGAGTCCGGAGAAGAAGACCGTACGGCCCGCGGCGGAGACCGTGCGGCGTACGCAGTCGGCGAGGTCCGGTGTGCTCGCCCGCTCCTGTTTGAACCGGGTCACCATCAGCAGCGCGTAGTCGACGCCGAGTCCGAGGCCGAGCATCGTCGTGATCTGCACGGAGTACACCGACAGGCTGGTCACGAAACTGAACCCGTACAACACCAACAGCGTGGAAGCGACGCCGCAGAACGCCAGGACCAGGGGCAGCGACGCCGCGAGCAGTCCGCCGAACACCACCACCAGCAACAGCAGCACGATCGGCAGCGAGATCATCTCCGCCCGGGCGGCGTCGGACTGCGCGGTGTCGTTCAGCGCGCTGTCGGTCAGCGGGCCGCCGGCGACGCGGACGGCGAACTCGGGGGTGCCGATCGTGCGCAGGCGGGTCACGGCGGCGTCCAGCGCGGTGTTCTCGGCGTGCGTGGAGATCCCGGTGGCGAACGTGACGTGCACCGGGACGGCTTGGCCGTCGCCGCCGGGGCCGGGCGGGGTGTACGGGTCCGACACCTGGGCGACGCCGGGGATCCGGCGCAGGTCCGCGGTCGCGGCGTCGACGCGGGCTTTCAGTGTGGGGTCCGAGGCGATCACCCGGCCCGCGGGCGTCGACGTCACCAGGGCGTCGATGGTGTCCGCGCCCGGGTCCATCTTGGTGATCCGGTTCTCGGTCACCCGGGACTCGCTGCCCGGGACGTTCGACCCGAGGCCGCCGAGCTTGCCGAACACCGAGACGCCCAGGCCCAGGCCGACCACGAAGACCACGACCCACACCGCCACGACCGTGCGGGGCCGGCGAATGGCGAGTTCTGCAGCGTGTCTCAACATGCCACCACTGTCCGGCGGTACCGGGGGTGCTGTGATCCCGCGCGGGAGGGGAGCGCGGGGCTCGGTCGAACGAGGGAGTTCGCCGGGAGTCATCCCTCCCAAGAGGGAGACGCCGATGCCGGGCGTGGCTCAAGTGCCGGAGAGCCGGAACGAAGGACCGTCGCTACGATGGACCCCGCGTCAATACGTTGCGAAGCGGGTCGCCTCGCCCCAGGCGCCTTTTCGCACGATGCGCTCTCCTTGACCGTCTTGGGCGGCTAAGGAGCTCGTGGCAGCGTTGGATCCCTTCCGTGGACTGCCTGCCGAGACGTTACGGTTACCGAAGTAAAAATACCGTTTGCACCGCCGATTGTGGCGCGTACGCGTTCACGACCAGCGCCGTCGCGAGCCGCGCGAGATTCGAGCCAATTCGCACTACCGGCGGGTAGTTTGAAGCTTCAATGATTATGGCGAGCCCCGGGAAAACCGAATGCGGCGGGGCAATGACAAGTCCGGTTCGACACTTCCCGTGCCTCGCACGGCTCTGCTACAGTCCGATCGAGTCAAAGAGAGGAAATTTGGTTGGGATTTGTTCGGTCAAACGGACGCGGGAGTGGGGGGGGTCGGAATTCATTTCATGATCCCGTCGCGTTCAGGTGACGTTCTCTCAGCCCTCGCAGCAAGCGCCGAGCCCGAGTCTCGGTGGCCCATAACCGTATGCCACCTGTCATGAAGGAGGTCTCCGGTATGCACGGGGAGTCTGTTTCGTTCCCAGCACCGGGACGAACCGTCGACACGCACGCGATCGACGTCTACTGCTATGCGGCGCGCCGGGGTGGCATCCAGTCCGTGGCCGACGTCGCGCTGGAACTGAGCCTGGACCAGGCGGAGGTGTTGTACTGGCTCGAACAACTCGTAGATATGGGGCTGATCGTCGCCGACTCCGGGCCGGAGGGCGGATACGCGCCGGTCGATCTCGACGTCGCGGCGGCGCTGCTCACTTATCCCATGGAGCGGGAGATCTACCAGCGGCGGGAACTCATCGCCCGGGTGAAGGGCAGCTTCGGGGCGCTCGCGCAATCGTCGGGATACACGGCGAAAGCGCGATCGGAGCAGCCGGCTGTCGAACGCATCGACGGCGGCGAGGTGTTGCTCGGCTTTCTGAAGGAATCCGGGGAGGCCTTTCGCGCGGAGATTCTCGTTCTGCAGCCCAACATGGATGACGACGATGATTTCGACAAGATACTGGAGTGTTATCAGAGTCCATTGGACCGGGGCGTGAAGCTACGAATCGTCTTTCCGCACCGATGTCGGTCCAACCTGCGTTCCCGAGCCGCGATGAAGAAGCTGATCGCAGCCGGGGCCGAAGTGCGGACGGTCAGCCGGGTGCCGCAGACGGTGGTGCTGTTCGACCGCGAGTTCGCGGTGATCGCCTGCGGCGCGCCGAGCGACAACTGCGCCGTCACCCGGGTCCGGGCCGATGACGTCGTCGCCTTCCTCACCGACCATTTCCACCACTTCTGGGACACCGCCAGCCCGCTCGACGCCGGCGAGTTCGGCTACGCCGAGGCGGCCGAGAGCCTGCACCAGGACATCGCCAAACTGATGGCCCAGGGTTTCACCGACGAAGCGGTGGCCCGCAAGCTCGGCATGTCGGTGCGCACCTGCCGCCGGCACATCGCCGCCCTGATGGGCAGCCTCGACGCGGTGAGCCGGTTCCAGGCCGGCGTGCGCGCGGCCAGCACGACGCTGATCGAGACGACGTAAGCCGACCAGCCCCACCAGCCCGACCAGCCCGACCAGCCCGTAAGACGACACATTGTTCCCCTTGCTCAGTCGTAGGTCCGCAGCGCCGGCCATCGGCTCGACCACGAGCCGATCGGACCGGCGCATTCCTGCACCACGGTCCCCTGCTCGTCGTTCGACAGGGCGTATCCGTCGTCGACTACGGCCATCGGAACACAGTCGCGGAACTGCGATGTCAGCCTCCTGTTTCCCGGATAGTGCACGATCAGCACCGGACCGTCCGCGCCGTCGGGAGGCGGGCCCCAGTCGCCGTAACTCATGTGGCCCGAGTACGGGCGCGGCAGGCCGTACTCCGGTCCGTACCGCTCGATCGCGCCGGCCTCGCCGTAGTTCTGGGTGTAGATCACCGCGTGCGACCGCTGGTCGGCGGGGATCCGCTGCCACACCCCGGCGACCGTCGCGACCAGCTTCGGCCAGCCGACCTGCTCGCCCTGCTCCTTGTTGACGGCGTTCACCGGCCCGAGGTCTCGCGGCGGCAGGATCGGCAGGGTCGTCAGCACGTTGACGGCGGCGACGATCGCCAGCGTCGCCGGGAGCACCCAGCCGCGCCGCCGGCCGCGCGCCGCCCACCGCACGGCGGGTTCGGCTCCGGCCGCCATCAGCACGATCAACAGCGGCAGGACGTAGTAGCTCTTGCCGCCCGCGGCCAGGACGACGGCCACCGCCAGCGGATACGCGATCGCGAACAAGCGGAGCGGACGCAGGGCGGGATCGCGCCACAGCCGCAGCCAGCCCGCGATCCAGAACGGGGCGAGCGGCGGCGCGAGGTAGACGAACTGGAAGGGGATGAAGGTAGCGCGGTTGGATCCTCCTTGCCCGCGCTCGATCCCCGAGGCGACCGAGAACTGCGGCCATCCGTGCCGGGCCTGCCACCACAGGTTCGGCGCGGCGAGCGCGAGCGCGAGCAGTATGCCGGCGCCGAGCCACCGGCCGGCCGGCAGCCGGCGCGGACCGGCCAGCAGCAATGAGCCGGCCAGCACGGCGAGCAGTAGGACGACCAGGTATTTGTTCAGCACGGCGAGTCCGGCGACCGCGCCGATCGGCAGGTACCAGCGGCCGTCGCCGGTGCGCAGCAGCCGAGCCGTCAGCAGGCACAGGACGAGCCAGGCCGGCAGGTCGAAGGTCACCGTCGACACCATGTGGCCGCTGGTGAGCACGATGGCCGAGACCGCGGTGGCCGCCGCGGCGAACACCTGGGCCGCGCGGCCGCCGCCGGTCTCGCGGGCCAGCAGCGCCGCGACCCAGACGGTCAGCGCGGCCGCCGCGGTGGCCACCACTCGCAGCCCGGCCGGGGAGTCCCCGAAGACCGCGGTGCCGGCCCGGGCCAGCAGCGGGGTCAGCGGCGGCTGGTCGACGTAGCCCCAGGCCAAGTGCCGGCCGGCCGCCAGGAAGTACAGCTCGTCGCGGTGGTACCCGTAGCGTCCGGACAGCGCCGTGAGCACGGCCGCGAGGACCGCGGCGACCGCCGCGACGGGCCCGGCCGCCAGCCGCGACAGCGCCACGGGGCCGGCGGGGTCGGCGGGATCGGCATGCTCTGTGGGACCAACAGGCTCGGCGGACTCGGACGGCTCGACCACGGGCGGTACGGGACTCACGGTAACCGATCCTCGCATCCTGATACTCGCCGAGTACAGACCGTGAAGACCACTTCCACCCGCATGCCGCTGGCAACAAGTGCGCGGCAGCAAGTGCCCTCTAGTCAACCCCGCGACATCGCGGTCGTATTGTTTGCGGTTCGCCAGCCGCCGGCCCGAGCCGACCACGCCCCGGGAGGTCAGCGAAGTGCTGGAAGCCATCGAACTCACCAAGAGCTACGGCGAGGTGCGCGCCCTGGACGGGTTCAGCCTGCGGGTGGCCAGGGGCGAGATCGTCGGGCTGGTCGGCCACAACGGCGCCGGCAAGTCGACGTTCATCGAGATGGCGGCGAGCCTGGCCCGCCCGGACACCGGGACGATCCGGATCGACGGCCTGGACCCGGCCCGGTGCCGGGACCGCATCGGGGTCGCCCCGCAGAACATCGCGCTGTACCCGTCGGTCACCGTGCGCGAGCACCTGCAGCTGTTCGGCGGCCTGGCCGGGCTGCGGCGCGGCGCGCTGCGCGGGGCGATCGACGAGCTGGCGGCGGCGCTGCGGCTGACCGGGTTCCTGGACCGCCGGGCCGGCGTGCTCTCCGGCGGCCAGCAGCGCCGGACCCAGGCGGCGGCCGCGCTGATCCACCGGCCCGGCATGCTCCTGCTCGACGAGCCCACGGCCGGCGCCGACCCGGACACCCGCGAGGCGCTCCTGGACACCGTCAAGCAGCGCGCGGGCGACGGCGCCGCCGTCCTGTACACGACGCACTACCTCCCGGAGCTCGCCGATCTGCGGGCCTCCATCGCCGTGGCGCGAGCCGGCCGGATCATCGCCCGGGGCGCCGCCGCCGACCTGCTCGACGGGCTGCCCGGCGAGGTCCGGATCGAGTTCGACGACGAGGAGGTCCGGATCAGCACCAGGGATCCGGCCACCACGCTGGTCGACATGCTCCGGGCCGCGACCCGGCCGGTCCGCTCCGTGCAGGTGCGCAACCCAGACCTCGACGATCTCTACCGGTCCCTGGCGGTGCCCCATGTCCACGCAGAACCCGTCGGTCACGATGTCCGCGACCTCCACGAGCACGGCTGACTCCGCACGCCGGATCGGCTGGCTGATCCGGCACCAGGCGATCATGCGGTACCGGGATCCCGGACAGGTGATCAGCTACATCCTCACCCCGATGATCCTCATGCTGGTGTTCAAGCCGCTGTACCAGCGGGCCTTCGCCGGCACCGGCCAGGGCACGGTGCAGGTGGTCACCGGGCCGCTGATCATGTTCTCGGTGTTCACGCTGGCCATCATCGGCAACGCGATCCTGGTCGAGCGCGAATGGCACACCTGGGACCGGCTGCGCACCAGCTCGGCGTCCACGGCGGAGATCCTGCTGGGCAAGATGATCCCGGTCTACCTGGTCGTGGTCGTCCAGCAGGCGGTGCTGATCGTCTACGGCTGCCTGGTCGTCGGGCTGCCCCGGCCCCGGTCGATCGCGCTGCTGGCCGTCGCGGTGTGTGTCTGGGCCCTGGCCCTGCTGGCGCTCGGCGCGGCGCTGGCCACGGTCCTGCGCAGCCACGCCGAGCTGGGCATGGTCTCGGACATCGGGGCGATGATCATCAGCGCCCTGGGCGGCGCCCTGGTCCCGGTGTCGATCATGCCGGGGTGGGCGGCCGCGGCCGCCCACGCGTCCCCGGGCTACTGGGCGTTGCGGATGCTGCAGGCCGCCGTGCGCGGTGACACCGTCGGCACCCTGCGTCCGGCCGGCGTGCTGCTGGCGCTGGCGCTGGCCTTCGGGGCCTTCGCCCTGTACCGGCTGGCCCGGGGCTGGGGTCGCAGCCACTTGCTGTGACCGCCGCGCCACGACGTCCCGCGGATCACGAAACCCTGCGAAGCCGCATCCTAGGAGGACTTCATGACGGACACCGACTACGACGGCGCGATCGCGCTGATCGGCATGTCCGGGCGCTTCCCGGGGGCGGACAGCGTCTCCGGGCTCTGGCGCGACCTGCTGGCCGGGGTCAAGGGCCTGCGGGAGATCACCGAGGACGAGCTGGCCGCGGCGGGCGTGACTCCCGAGCAGGCCGCTGATCCGGAGTATGTGCGGGTCGGCGGGCCGCTGCCGCAGGTGGACCTGTTCGACGCCGCGGTGTTCGGGTTCAGCCCGCGCGAGGCCGAGACGATGGAGCCGCAGCACCGGATGTTCCTGGAGTGCTCCTGGGAGGCCCTGGAAAGCGCCGGCTACTGTCCGACCGACGTCCCCGGCCAGGTAGGTGTGTTCGGCGGCAGCGGCTTCCCGCACTACATGATCTACAACGTGCGGCACGTGGCCGCCGAACCCGGCGGCGACCTGTTGCTCGGGGTCGGCAACGAGCGCGACTCGCTGGCGAATCTGGTGGCCTACAAGCTGGGTCTGCGCGGTCCGGCCATCACGGTGCAGACGTTCTGCTCCACCTCGCTGGTGGCCGTGCATCTGGCGTGTCAGAGCCTGTTGACGTACGAGTCCGATATCGCTTTGGCGGGCGGTGCGTTCATCCCGCTTCCGCAGCCGGCCGGGTACCACTTCGAGCCCGGCGGCATCATGTCCCCGAACGGCCGGGTGCGCAGCTTCGACGCCCAGGCCGACGGCACCGTGATGGGCAGCGGGGTCGGGGTCGTCGCGCTCAAGCGGATGACCGAGGCGATCGCCGACGGGGACGTCGTGCACGCCGTCATCCTGGGCTCCTCGTCGAACAACGACGGCCGGGTCCGGGTCGGCTATACCGCGCCGGGAGTCGAGGGCCAGGCCGCGGTGATCGCCTCGGCGCTGGAGGTGGCGGGGGTGAAGCCGGAGACGGTCGGCTACGTCGAGTGCCACGCCACCGGCACCATGCTCGGCGACTCCATCGAGCTGGCCGCCCTGGACCGGGTGTTCCGGCGGACGCCGGACACTCCGGCGGTGCTGGGCTCGCTCAAGCCGAGCAT
>JAEKKI010000017.1 GCA_019510485.1 Catenulisporales bacterium | reverse complement strand
CAGGATCGCAGAGTCGGATGCGGCTCAGCGACGCCCTTCGGGCCGGCTCAACTCCAATGCGCCGGCCGCACCAGCCCATCGGGAACCTTCGTCCCCTGATCCCCCATCGCGGCGTTCAGCTGTGACTGCGTCACGAATACCGCGCCGGTCAGGTCGGCCGCGGCGAGGTTGGCATCCCGCAGGTCGGCGCCGATCAGATCGGCCTTGCGCAAATCCGCTCCGGACAAGTCGGCGCCGATCAGGTACGCGCCCCGCAGATCCGCCCCGCGCAGGTCGGCGCCTCGCAAGCGGGCCCCGATCAGGTCCGCACCGCGCCGGTCCTTCCCGCGCCCGCCACCGACCCCCGCGCGTACCAGGGCGCTGACTTCATAAAGCAGCTCACTGACACCCGCCCGATGCGCCGCCACGTCCAACGCCACCAGTTTCTCCGCCGACAGGTGCGTCAGCCGCTCCGTCTCGTCCGCCGACCAGCCGATCTCGTTCTTCAGCGCCGAGGCCGAGGCCAGCGTTTCGGCCTCGGCCAGGTACCACAGCATCTCGTGCAGCTGCCGCATGACCGGCAGGGCCGCGAACATCTGCCGGGCTCGCTGTGGCGACGCGCCGCGCCAGGACACGCCGCCGAACGTCTCCTGCGACAGCTTCTGCCCCGCGCCGAAGCAGTCGTAGACAGTGCAGCCCTGGAAGCCGCGGCCGCGCAGGCCGGTGTGGATCGAGCAGCGGTCGTCGGCGGCCAGGTTCGGGCACGGCGTTCCGGCGGCCTTGTCCACGGCGAAGTCCCGGGACGCCGTGAACGCCAGCCCCACGCAGCACAGCGCGAAGCAGTTCGAGCAGTCGGAGGCCAGTTCTGAGCGGTGCATCAGGGGTCTTACTTCAGCTGCCGCAGCACCTCGGAGGCGATGAGCTCCAGGTGGTCCAGGTCGTCCAGGTCGATGATCTGCAGGTACAGGCGCTGCGCGCCGATGCCGGTGTACCGGCCGATCTTGTCCACGACCTCCGACGGCGTCCCGGCCAGGCCTGCCTCGCGCAGCTCGGCCGGCGCCTTGCCGATGGCGGCGGCACGCCGGGTGATCTCGGCCTCGTCGCGGCCCACGCAGGTGGTCAGCGCGGCGGAGTAGACCATGGAGTCCGCCCGGCGGCCGTTCGCGGCCACGGCGTCGCGCACCGTGCCGAACAGCCGCTCGGAGTCCTTGAACGACTGGAACGAGGTGTTGAACTCGCTCGCGTACGTCGCCGCCAGCCGCGGCGTCCGCTTGGGACCGCCGCCGCCGAGGATGATCGGCGGGTGCGGGGTGCTGGCCGGCTTCGGCAGCGCCGGGGAATCGGTCAGCGTGTAGTGCTCGCCCTTGAATGTGTAGCTCTCCCCATCGGGCGTGTTCCACAGCCCGGTGATGATCTGCAGCTGCTCCTCCAGCAGATCGAATCGCTTCTCCGGGAACGGGATGCCGTAGGCGGCGTGCTCGGCGGCGAACCACCCGGTGCCCAGCCCCAGCTCCACCCGGCCGGGCCCGGCCATGGCGTCGACCTGCGCCACCTGGATGGCCAGCGGCCCGGGCAGCCGGAAGGTGACCGGGCTGACCAGCGTGCCGAGCTTGATGCTCTTGGTCTCGCGCGCCAGACCTGCCAGGCTCGTCCAGGCGTCGGTGGGCCCGGGCAGCCCGGACACGTCGCCCATCGTCAGGTAGTGGTCGGACCGGAAGAAGGCGTCGAAGCCCAGCTCCTCGCTGGCCTTGGCGACGGTCAGGAGGGTGTCGTAGGTGGCGCCCAGCTGCGGCTCGGTGAAGATGCGCAAGTCCATGACCCCCAGCCTGGCACAGCCTGCGGCAGGATGGCGGTATGCGCACCCCCTACGTCAACAGCCGGCTGGCCCCGATGGGCACCACCATCTTCGCGGAGATGTCGGCGCTGGCCGCCGCGACCGGCTCGATCAACCTGGGGCAGGGGTTCCCGGACACCGACGGGCCGCAGGAGATCAAGCAGGCGGCGGCCGATGCGGTGCTCGGCGGATTCGGCAACCAGTACCCGCCCGGGCCCGGCATCCCGGAGCTGCGGGCGGCGGTGGCCCAGCACCAGAAACGCTTCTACGGCCTGGACTTCGACCCGGACTCCGAGGTGCTGGTGACCGCCGGGGCGACCGAGGCCATCGCGGCGGCGCTGCTGGCGCTGCTGGAACCGGGCGACGAGGTGGTGGCCTTCGAGCCGTACTACGACTCCTACGCGGCGTGCATCGCGATGGCCGGCGGGATGCGGGTGCCGATCACGCTGCGGCCGCCGACGTTCCGCCCGGACCTGGACGCGCTGCGGGCCGCCGTCACCGACCGCACCCGCCTGCTGCTGCTCAACACCCCGCACAACCCGACCGGCATGGTGCTGACACGCGCCGAATCCTCGGCGATCGCCGAGCTGGCGTGCGAGCGCGATCTGCTGGTGGTGACCGACGAGGTGTATGAGCATCTGACATTCGGCGCCGAGCACATCCCGCTCGCCACGCTGCCGGGAATGCGCGAGCGCACCGTCACCATCGGCTCAGCCGGGAAGACGTTCTCCTTCACCGGCTGGAAGATCGGCTGGGTGACCGCACGCCCGGAACTGGTGGCGGCGGTGCGCAGCGCCAAGCAGTTCCTGACCTACGTCTCCGGCGGCCCGTTCCAGTACGCCGCCGCGACCGCGCTGGCGCTGCCGGACGCGTACTTCGCGACGCTGCGCGCGGACCTTCAGCGCAAGCGCGACTTGCTGGCCGAGGGGCTGACGGCGGCCGGCTTCGAGGTTTTCATGCCGGAGGGCACGTACTTCATCACCACGGATATCAGGGGCCTGAGCAACGAGGACGGGATGGCGTTCTGCCGCGCGCTGCCGGAGCGCTGCGGCGTCGTGGCGATTCCGAACCAGGTGTTCTATGACGACACCGAGGGCGCGCGTAGTTTGGTGCGGTTCGCGTTCTGTAAGAAGGATGAGGTGCTGGCCGAGGCGGTGGAGCGGTTGGGGCGGTTGCGGGTCGGGTGAGGCTTGTCAGTTCGCTGTCAGCGAATCGACGGCGCCGTCCGGCGTGATCGCGCCTATGGTCGGCCCCATGACCGACTACGCTGCCGCCTTCGAGTCCTACGAACGCCTGACGCCTGCCGACCCGGCCGCGACCCCGGTGGCGGTCCTCGTCGCCGGCGTCCCGGGCGCCGGCAAGACCACCCTGGCCGAGGGCTTGGCCCGCCGCCTGCGCGCGCCGGTGATCTCGATGGACTGGCAGCTCGGGGCGCTGACGCCGTTCCGGGTGCTCACGGACGAGAACGTCGAGCCGTTGGCGGAGATGGCGGTCGTCGC
>JAEKKI010000003.1 GCA_019510485.1 Catenulisporales bacterium | reverse complement strand
CTTTGTGAAGCCGAGTTCCACGCTAGCGACGCGCCCCGGGGAGGAGAATGGAGACGAGGATCCCTATGGGGACCAGGGAGGTACCGGTCCCTGGTCCGCCAAAGGTCCTGGTACTGCCCGGGCGGAGTACCATCCCCGGCGCGCGGGTCCATGCGGCGGGGACCCAGCCTGAAATGGGCATGCCGGCGCCCAGCGGGCAGGATCAAGCTGATCGGGCAGGCCCGCACCGACCGCCGACCGAAGAAGCGACGCAGCTCCCTTACCGGGAGGGCAGGATCCCGCTCCCGGACCGGTCGTGGCCGTCGTCGTGCTGAGGCAGCGACCGGAACATCGCGGCCGCCTCGGCACGATGGTGCACCTGATACTTCACCAGAATGTGGTGCACGTGGTTCTTGACGGTCCGCAGCTCGATCGACAGCCGGTGTGCGATCTGCTGGTTCGACAACCCGGCGTCGATCAGCTGCATCACCTCCCACTCCCGGGCGGTCAGCAGCGCGTCCCCCGGCACCGGCCGCGCCTGTTGCTGCCGGGACATCCGCGACAGCTTCGTCACCCGGTGCAGCAGCGCCGCCGTCACCCGCGGCGAGCACCTCAGCTCCCCCTGGGCGACGCCGCCGATCAGCTCCACCAGATCGGAGTACGAGTCGCCCTTCAGCAGGCAGCCGACCACCCCGGCCTCCACACAGGCGATGATCTCGTCCTCCAGATCAGCGACGGCCAGCGCGATCACCGGGGCCGCCGGCATCGCGCGCACGACGGAGTCCACAACCGCCGCCCCGTCGCCCATCCCCATGTTGACCAGGACGATCGTCGTCCCGGCGGCGGGCAGCAGAGCCAGCGCCATAGCGGCGTCCGTAGCCGTCTCCACCGCGTCGATCGACGCCTCGGCGGCCAGCGCGTCGGCGAGGACCCGGCAGTGCAGAACAGTGTCATCGACGACGAGCACCCGCATGATCAAAAAGCCCCCCCTGGATGACAAGTACCTCCATAACCCAATAAACAACCCGAGGACCGCCGTGCCTAGCCCAGCCGGCTCGGGGTTATCCACTAGATCGGGGCTTAACAGTAAATTGCCCCGATATATGCATACTGTTCCAGCGCTGTTCCCAGCCAGTGCCGTACCAGCCACGTAACCACCGTCTCAGCCGGACCCTGCTCGGTCATCCACTTCCGGCGAAACGCAGGCGCTCGCCACCCCACGCCAGCGCCTGCCGGGGGCGTCGGGGTCTGCTTTGTGGGTGGCTGGCGAGGTTTCGGGGTCCGAGTTGCCTCGTTGGTGGGAAAGGTAGACGCCTCGTGTGTCACGGCGGGTCGGCGGCCGGATCCGGCGATCGCCGACCGACACGGTCGACTCGACAGGGTAAATCCCTGACCGGGCGATCCGATCGCATGGCCCTGCTGTGGCAGGTGGAGACCCCAGGCGGATGGCGGTGGGATCGGCTCTGTTCGGCACTGAGGCGCGCAGCGCGCGGATCGCGTCCAGCGCCATCAAGTCGTTGGCCGCGAAGCCGGGGTCAGGGCCGGCGCCTGCCCCGGCAGCACAGCCGTCGCCGCCACACATCGTGAAGTCGCCGAAAGTCACGATCCCGCGGCCGTGAAGCTTATGGCGGTAGCTGCAGGGCTCTCGCACAGCGGTACTGGCGGGCGGTCGTCGGCGAGCCAGGGTCGACCTGCGCTGGATGGGTGGTGAGCGAGCCGATGTTCCGCCTCCATGGCCGACTCGCTAACGGCTCACGGGCCGCAGCCGCAGCCCGGCCATCCCGCCGTCGACCGCCAACGCGGTCCCGGTGACCGACGCGGCCAGCGGCGAGGCCAGATACGCGATCGCCGCGGCGACCTCGTCGGCGTTGACCAGACGCCCCATCGGCTGGCGCGCCGCCAGGGCGTCACGCTCGGCCGCGGGGCCAGGGGTCTGATCCAGCAGCCGGCGGACCCACGGCGTGTCGACGGTGCCGGGGTTCACGCAGTTCACCCGGACGCCCTCCCGGACGTGATCGGCCGCCATCGCCAAGGTCAGCGACAGCACGGCGCCCTTGGTCGCCGAATACAGCGCCCGCTGCGGCAGCCCGGCCGTCGCCGCGATCGAGCAGGTGTTGACGATCGCGGCGTTCGACGACGCCCGGAGCCGGGGAAGCGCCGCCCGGCTGACCCGCACCATGCCGATGACGTTCACGTCCCAGACCTGCCTCCACTGCTCGTCGGAGTTGTCCTCGATCGTGCCGGTCGCGCCGATACCCGCGTTGTTCACCAGCACGTCCAGGCCGCGCAGCGCGGAGCAGGCCGCCCCGACCGCCTCGCGCACCGAGTCGTCGTCGGTGACGTCCGCCTTGAAGCCGTGCAGGCCGCGGTCGATCGCCGCCTCCGGGTCCAGGTCCAGGACCGCGATGGCCGCGCCGCGGTTGGCCAGCATGTACGCGGTGGCGGCGCCGATGCCGGAGCCGCCGCCGGTGACTATCGCCTTGAGCCCCTCGAAGTCGCGCATCAGTGCTCCCCGCGGTCGGCGCGCCAGAAGGTGCCGTCGGGATACGAGTAGGTGGCGATGGAATCCGTCAGCATCTCCGCTGAGAAGCCCGGCGCCGTCGGAGCCGCGTAGTGGCCGTCGTGGATGCGCACCGGGTCGGTGAAGTGCTCGTGCAGGTGGTCGACGAACTCGACGACCCGGTCCGCGGTGGTGCCGGACAGGGCCACATAGTCGAACATCGACAGGTGCTGCACCAGCTCGCACAGTCCGACCCCGCCGGCGTGCGGGCACACCGGCACGCCGAATTTGGCCGCCAGCAGCAGGATCGCCAGGTTCTCGTTGACGCCGCCGACCCGCGCCGCGTCCAGTTGCAACACGTCGATCGCCTGGGCTTGCAGCAGCTGCTTGAAGACCACACGGTTCTGGACGTGTTCCCCGGTCGCCACCTTCACCGGCCTGACCGCGGCCCGGATCGCGGCGTGCCCGAGCACGTCGTCCGGCGAGGTCGGCTCCTCGATCCAGTACGGGTCGAACTCCGCCAGCGCTCGCACCCACTCGACAGCTTCCGGCACGCTCCAGCGCTGGTTGGCGTCGATGGCGATGCGCAGCTCGGGCCCGACGGCCGCCCGCGCGGCCTTGAAGCGGCGCACGTCGTCGGCCAGGTCCGCGCCGACTTTCAGCTTGATCTGCCGGAATCCGGCGGCGACCGCCTCCTGGGCCAGCCGGGTCAACTTCTCGTCGGAGTAGCCCAGCCAGCCCGGGGAGGTGGTGTAGGCGGGGTAGCCGCGCTCCATCAGCAGGGCCTCGCGCCGCTCTTTGTCCTGTCGCCCCCTGCGTAGCAGAGCGACGGCTTCTTCTCTGGCCAGCGCGTCGGAGATGTAGCGGTAGTCGCGGCGCGCTTGGCCGCCAGGTCCCACACCGCGTTGACGACCGCGCCGATCGCCATGTGCATGACGCCCTTCTCCGGCCCCAGCCAGCGCAGCTGGCTGTCGCCGATCAGGGCCCTGCTGACGATGCCCGGGTCGGCGCACACCGCCTCGACCTCCAGCCCCACGACGTGCTCCCGCAGCGCTTCGATCGCCGCCACCTGCACCTCATTACCGCGGCCGATGGTGAAGGTGAAGCCGTGGCCGGAAAGATCCGGGTCGTCGGTGCGCAGGACCAGGTACGCCGCCGAGTAGTCGGGGTCCGGGTTCATCGCATCCGACCCGTCCAGCTCCCGGGAGGTCGGAAACCGGACGTCGAAGGTGTCCAGCGAAGTGATCCGCATCGGTAGCAAGTGCCTTTCTCGCCGAACCTGAGGTGCTCCAGGGCTCCGGACGCCGGGCCTGGATGAGCGACTGCCGATGGACTCTAGGGATACATCCGATCTTTCGTCAATGGCCGATCTGACATCCGGAACCATCCGGAAACACAGGGAGGACTCTTCGGTCGCCTGAGCAGCAAATTTGAGATCGATCATGTTACGAATGAGCTACGACCTCTTTACAGGCCTCCGATGATCCAGCTATACATCGGATCACCAATCGAGGGCGTGACCCGGCGGCCACCATTCCTCACACTTCTCCCACCGAGGACGGACCTATGAGGCTCCACCGCACCACCACCGCGGTCTTGGCGCTGGCGACCGTGGTCGCCCTGAGCGCGAGCGCCTGCGGACGCTCCGGCAAGTCCACCGGCTCGGCCGGCGGTTCCGGCGGCAAGATCGGCATCGACCTGCCGCGCAGCGACTCGGACTTCTGGAACAGCTACGCCAAGTACATCGCCGGCGACGTCAAGTCGGGCAACATCAGCGCGCTGGACCCCACGAACTCGAGCAACAAGGTCGACAACCTGGTGGCCAACGTCCAGAGCCTGCTGGGCGAGGGCGCCAAGGCGATCGTCATGGCCCCGCAGGACACCGGCGCGATCGCCAGCACGCTGGAGGACCTGGCGAGCAAGAAGATCCCGGTGGTCAGCGTGGACACCCGCCCGGACAAGGGCCAGGTCTACATGGTCGTGCGCGCCGACAACAAGGCGTACGGCGAGAAGGCCTGCAAGTTCCTCGGCGACAAGCTGGCCGGCAAGGGCACGGTCGTGGAGTTCGAGGGCGACCTGGCCTCGATCAACGGCCGCGACCGCTCCGAGGCGTTCGGCGACTGCATCAGCAAGAACTACCCGAACATCAAGGTGCTGGCCGAGGCCACCGAGTGGAAGGGCGACGTCGCCGCGGCCAAGCTGCAGGACGCACTGAACCAGGGCACCGTCAACGGCATCTACATGCAGGCCGGCGGCGCGTTCCTGGCCTCCGCCATGTCGGTGCTCCAGCAGAAGAACCTGATCGTGCCGCCGACCGACCCCAAGCACATCTTCATCGTGTCCAACGACGGCATCCCGGAGGAGTTCAAGGCGATCAAGGCCGGGCAGATCGACGCCACCGTCTCGCAGCCGGCCGACCTGTACGCCAAGTACGGGCTCTTCTACGCCCAGGCAGCCTTGCAGGGGAAGACCTTCGCCCCCGGCCCGACGGATCACGGCTCGACGATCATCTCCCTGCCCAACGGCCTGGAGGACCAGCTGCCGGCCCCGCTGGTGACCATCGACAACGTCGACGACCCCTCGCTGTGGGGCAACCAGGTCAGCAAGTAGAGGCCGAAGGGAACACCGGGGAAACCATGGAACACTCCCGCGCCACAGCTGCGGGGCCCGGGGCGGCCGGCATCGGCCGCCCCGTCGTCGCAGCCCACGGCGTCTCCAAGAGCTTCGGGGCCACCAAGGCCCTGATCAACGCGCACATCGCCGTCCGGCCGGGCGAGGCGCACGCGCTCGTCGGCCGCAACGGCGCCGGGAAGTCCACGCTGGTGTCGATCCTCACCGGTCTGGCCAAGCCCGACACCGGCCAGGTCACCTTCGACGACGCACCCGCGCCGCCTTTGTCGGACCAGGCACGCTGGCAGAGCAAAGTGGCGTGCGTCTACCAGAAGTCGACGATCATCGGCTCGCTGTCGGTGGCCGAGAACCTCCACCTGAACCGGCAGGGGCCGGGCCTGCGGCCGATCAGCTGGCGGCAGCTGGCCGCGCGGACCGCCGAGGTGCTCGCCGAGTACGACATCCGCGCCGATCCGACGGCTCCCGCCTCGACCCTGGCGGTCGACGAGCGGCAGATGCTGGAGATCGCGCGGGCGCTGTCGTTCGGCGCGAAGTTCATCATCCTCGACGAGCCGACCGCGCAGCTGGACGGCGCCAAGATCGTCCGGTTGTTCGAACGGCTGCGCCGATTGCAGGAATCCGGCGTCGCGTTCTTGTTCATCTCGCACCACCTGTCCGAGGTCTACGAGATCTGCGACCGGGTGACGGTGTACCGCGACGCCCGGCACATCCTCACCGCGCCGGTCGCGGGTCTGGACAAGGACGAGCTGATCGAGGCGATGACCGGCGAGAACCGCGCCGCCCGGTCGGTGCTGGCGGCGTCGAGCTACCTGGCCGGTCACACCGACCGGGCTCCGGCGCTGCGCATCAGGGGCCTGTCCGTGGCGAACGCTTTCGCCGGCCTCGACGTCTCGGTGCGCGCCGGCGAGATCGTCGGTCTGGCCGGAGCCGGCGGTTCCGGGGCCGTGACCGCCGGTGAGACCGTCGCCGGTCTGCACAAGCCGGATTCCGGCACCGTGGAGGTGGCCGGCGGCGGAGTCAGAACCGGCGACGTGACCGCCGCGCTGCGCGCCGGACTCGGCTTCGTCCCGGAGGACCGGCACGCCCAAGGCGTGATCCCTTTGCGGCCGATCGCCGAGAACATCACGCTCACCGCGACCGACCGGCTCGGCAAGCACGGCTTCTTCACCACCGGCCAGATGTACGCCGCGGGCCGCAAGCTGATGCGGCGCCTGGACGTCAAGGCCGAGGGGCCGGGGCAGTTGGTGAGCGCGCTGTCCGGCGGGAACCAGCAGAAGGTCGTGATGGGCCGCGCGCTGGCCGGCTCGCCGAAGGCGCTGGTGCTGATCCGGCCGACCGCCGGGGTGGACGTGAAGTCGAAGGAATCGCTGTTGGGGACCGTGCAACAGGTCGCGGCCGAGGGCTGCGGCGCGCTGCTGGTCTCGGACGAACTGGACGACCTGCGGATCGCGCACCGCGTGCTGGTGATGTTCAAGGGGCGCGTCGTCGGCGAGTTCCCCAGCGGCTGGGAGGACAACGAGTTGATCCCGAACTTCCTGACCGGCGACAACTTCCTGGCGATGCTCCAGCAGTCGACGGAACTGAGCCTGCTGGTCCTGGCCGAGGCGATCATCCTGATCAGCGGCCGGATGGACCTGTCGCTGGAGTCCACCATGACGCTGGCGCCGGTGATCGCGCTGTGGCTGGTGCTGCCGACGTCCGGCAACCGGTTCAACGGCCTGGGCTTCGGCACCGCCTGGCTGGCGATCCCGATCTGCCTGCTGGTCGGGGCGGCGGTCGGGGCGGTGAACGGCTTCCTGATCCTGAAGATGAACCTCAACGGCTTCGTGGTCACCCTCGGGATGCTCACCATGCTGCACGGCCTGGTGATCGTCATCGACGGCGGGCAGACCATCTTCACGCTGCCCGGCTCGTTCGAGTACCTCGGCCGCCACAACTGGCTGGGCCTGCCGGCCTCCGTGTGGGTGTGCGGTCTGCTGTTCGCCGCCGGCATCGCCGGGCTGGGCTGGTACCGGCACGGCCGCGGACTGTACGCGATCGGCGGCAATCCGGGCGCCGCGCGCGCCGCCGGCATCCGGGTGGAGCGCACGGTGTGGATCGTGCTGATCATCGGCTCGATCCTGGCCGCCTTCGCCGGGATGCTCTACACCGGCCGCCTCGGCTCGGCCTCGGCCAACGCCGGCACCGGCAAGATCTTCGAGGTCTTCGCCGCGACGGTGATCGGCGGGGTCAGCATGAACGGCGGGCGCGGCTCGCTGTTCGGGGCGCTGACCGGCGTGCTGACGCTGAAGCTGATCGAGAACGTGCTGGTGTTCGGCCACGTGTCGGCGGACAAGATCGAGTTCTTCAACGGCGTGGTGATCCTGGTCGCGCTGATCGTGTCGCGGTACACCTCCGGAGCCGCACAGGATTAGC
>JAEKKI010000002.1 GCA_019510485.1 Catenulisporales bacterium | reverse complement strand
GGCCGGGTCCTGCTGCGTCATATCGCTCTCCTGACTCTCCGTCACAGCCGCCCGACCTCGGCTTCCAGCCGGTCCAGCGCCGAGGCCAATCCCACCAGAGCCGCGTCGTCGGCGGGCACCGGGCCCGCCAGCACCCGCAGCGTCTCCGTCGCCGGCGGCCCGCCGCGGGCCGTGATCGCCGCCGCCACGTCGCCGGGGTCGGCGGCGCGCGGCAGGCCGAGGCGTACCGCCAGGCGCGCACGCGCCGCGTCCCGCAGAGCGCCCGCCGCGCGGTCGGTCACCCGGCCGCGTTCGTACAGCCGTGCGCGGCCCTCCACCGTCTCGGCCGCGCGCACCGCCACCGGCAGGCGCTCGGCGACCACCGGCCCGAGCCGCCGGGCCTGCCACACCGGCCAGCAGCGCGACCGCCAGCACCATGGTCAGCGCGCCCCAGCGCCAGCCGGCGGGGAGCACTTCGGTGAAGCTCTTGTGGTCCGACGACACCGCGTCGGGGTCCGCCGAGTCCGGCAGGTACCAGACCACGGTCGGATGCTTGCCGAGCAGGCGCAGCGTCAGCGCGGCGTTGCCGTGGTCGGCCAGCCGGTCGTTGCGGAACGGCGTGCGGCTGCCGATCAGCACGGTGTCCGCTGACGCCGGTCCGGACAGCATCACCAGCGCGTAGCCGGCGGACCCGAGCGGATAACAGCCGGGTTGCGGGGAGACGCCGAACGCCTTGCCGTCACCGATGTCGGCGTTCCCGGCGGCGGTCGCGTCAGCGTCCGCACACGCCGGATCCACCAGCGTCGCCCGCCCCTGCACGGCGGCCGGCCACGCGCTCGCCGCGTCGCCGGTCAGCCGCCGCGCCGCCAGCGAGTCCGGCTGCACCGCCACGAGCCGGGCCACCGGCGTCGCCGCCAGCATGTCCAACTGTGAAGGCGTGAGCAGACCGGGGTCGGTGACGAGCAGCGTCGCGTCACCCGATGCGCTCTGCACAGCCGAGGCGGCGTCGGCGGTGGTACGCGCCGGGGTGATGGTGACGCCGTGTTCCCGGAGCAGCGAAGCCAGGGCCCGGCCGCCGTCGGCCGACGCCGAATCCGGGTCGAGGGTCCCGCCGCTGTCACCGCCGAGGGTCAAGGCGGTGAATAAGGCGCCGAGCAGCAGGACGCTGAGCGCGGCCAGGGGCCAGCGCCACGCACGAAGCTTCATCGCGGCTCCGGTCGGTCGCCCGGGTCGCGCTGTTCGGAAGTGGGCGCGGGGCCGAATGCCGATCCGTGATCACCCGGAGCCGCAAGCGAATCAGCTGTGCGCTCATCGAAGCCCGATGCCGCCGCGGCCCCGAAGCCGGCACCGAAGCCGGCCCCGACCGCTGCGCCGACCGCGATCCGCACCCGCGCCTCCGCGACCGCCTCATCCACCGCGACCAGCCGCCGATAATCCTCCGGCCCGGCCGCCGCCTCCCCATACCAGATGTCGTCGAACACCCGCGCCGCCTCGGCCAGCGCCGCCGCCTGCGCCGGCAGCACGACGCCCGCCTCGCGGGCCGCCACGTCAGCGGTCCGACCCGGTCGCGGATCCAACACCGCGCGCTCCTCCAGCGCGGCGATGACAGCACGCAGCCTGGCCCGCACGGCCTCAGCCCACCGGCCGGCCGCCGCGTGTTCCTCCGCGACGCGCCGGTACCCCGCCGCGTCCAGCGCCGTGTCCGCGTCGAAGAGCGCGCGCTCGGCCGTGATCCGGCGCCGGACCGGGCCGTAGCGCAGCCGGATCACCACCACGGCCGCCACCAGCAGGCCCAGCACGACCAGCAGCGCGATCCAGCCGCCGCCCCCACCGCCGGCAGAGCTGCCGAACGCCTTGTCCCACAAGTCGCGAACCTCGTGGCCGAACCAGTCCAGCGCCCGGCGCGCCAGCGAGGGCCGGGCGTGCGCGTAGCCGGGCTTGGCCAGCTCGTCGGCGGCGGCCCGGCGCGCCTCGTCCCGGCCCACGACGATCGGCACGCCCGGCGGTGACGGCGCGATCGGGGGCCCCGGATCGGTCACGCCACCGGGCCGTTCCCCGGGCCGTTCCCCGAGCCGGAGTCGGTTGCGGCCGGAGCAGCCGCCCGCGCCCGCGCGTTCATCCCCAGCTGGATGTCCAACCCCTCCCGGCGCATCCGCCGGTCCACATACTGCAACGCCGTCACCGAGGCGGCGAACGGCGCCACCACAGCCTGGATCGCCGCCGAGAACAACGCCCCCAGGAACACGTAGGCCAGCGAAACATGGTGCCCGGAGAACGTCCCGTCGCCGTTCTGACTCACCGGGCTCAGCCGCGACCCGATCACCACCTGCTCGACCACCGACAGCACCCCGGCCACCAGCTCGGAGACCAGCAGCGCCAGCAGCGAGATCCCCAGCACCCGCCACCAGCCGCCCTTGACCAGCACCGACGACCGCCGCAGCGCCCGCCGCACCGGCTGGTCCTCCAGCACCAGCGCCGCCCCGGCCAGCGACCACGCCACCCACCGGTTGATCGCGAACGCCCCCGCGCCGCCGATCCCGAGCAGCAGCACCAGCACTCCGGCCGGATTGTCGGCGGAGGCCAGCAACGCGCCTGGCAGGACGCCGAGCACCAGCACGCCGAACAGCGTGACGAAGATCAGCAGCGCCAGGCCGAACAGCCGGGGCAGCCGCGGCCGCGTGAGCCGCCACACTTCGCCGAGCGCTACCGGCCGCCCCAGCACTGCCCGGGACACCGCCGTGGTCAGCAGTCCGACCAGCAGCGAGACGATCAGGGCGTTGAGCAGCACGCTCGGCCTCAGCAGCGCCAGGTCGTTGATCCCGGTGCCGCGGTCCAGCGTCGTGTCGTCGTTCACCAGCCCGGCCAGGAAGCGCAAGTAGACGAAGTCCAGCGGGATCGCGACCGCCTGACCGACCGCGACCACGACCGCCGACAACCCCAGCATGACGCCGGGATGGGCACGCATCGCGGTCACCGCGCCGTCGAGGATCTCGCCGGCCTGGAGCGGACGCAGCGGGACCACGCCGCGCCGGGCACCGGTCGGCGGCGGCACGTCGGCCGCCAGGGGAGGTGCGGCGGGGGACTGTGTCAGTCCGGTGGGGCTGCTCATGATCCGGCGTGATCGCTTCCTGCTCCGGCGCTGACCGGCCTCGGGCCGGAGTGTGCACCCCAGCATGCAGGCACCGCCGAGCCCGGCGCCACCCCCGCACCGGCACCCCTGGTCCGCCCCCGCGGCGCCGGGGATTCACCAAATGCAGAAAGTAATGCGACGATAGTCCGCATGAAAGGTCGTGTCTTGATCGTCGACGATGACATAGCCCTGTCCGAGATGCTGGGCATCGCCCTGCGCGGCGAGGGTTTCGAGACCACGTCCGTCGCCGACGGCGACCGGGCCTTGCAGGTGTTCCGCGACTTCAAGCCGGACCTGGTGCTGCTGGACCTGATGCTGCCCGGGCGCGACGGCATCGACGTGTGCCGGCTGATCCGCGGCGAGTCCGGGGTGCCGATCATCATGCTCACCGCCAAGAGCGACACCGTCGACGTGGTCGTCGGCCTGGAGTCCGGCGCGGACGACTATGTGATCAAGCCGTTCAAGGTCAAGGAGCTGGTCGCCCGGGTGCGCGCCCGCCTGCGCCGGGCCGACGAGCCGAAGCCGGAGACGCTGGCGATCGGCGACCTGTCCATCGACGTGGCCGGCCACTCGGTCAAGCGCGACGGCCGGCAGATCCCGCTCACCCCGCTGGAGTTCGACCTGCTGGTCGC
>JAEKKI010000192.1 GCA_019510485.1 Catenulisporales bacterium | reverse complement strand
CGTCCAGCCCCGTCACCTCGCGATAGAGCTCCAGCATCACCTCGGCCTGCCCCTCCCACGAGTACCGCCGCAGCGTCTCCTCGCCGTAGACGCCCGTGTACGCGCCCGGGTCGGCCAGCACCTTGCGCACCGCCGCGGCGAACGAACGCGGGTCGCCGGCGACGTAGACCTCGCCGTTGCCGAGCTCGCGCGTCAGCTCCGAGGTGGCCTTGACATCGCTGGCCACCACCGGCAGCCCGGCGCTGATGTAGGACCAGAACTTGGTGGTGATGGTGAGCTCGTGCAGCGGGATGTGGAGCAGCGTGTCGATGCCGACGGTCGCCGAGCGCAGATACGCGGTCAGCTCCTCGCTCGGCACGTAGTCCAGCAGATGGAAACGGTCGGCGACGCCGAGCTCGCCGGCCATCGCGACCAGTTCGGCGACGTAGCCGTCGCGGCGGCCGACCAGCAGCGCCGCGTGCACGCCCGCCAGCTCCGGCAGCGCCTCGACCACTGTCTGGAGCCCCCGCACCTTCGTGACGCTGCCCGGGTGCACCAGCAGCGGGACGTCGCCGGCCAGGCCCAGGGCCCCGCGCACGCCCGGCACGTCGTCGCCGGCCGAGGCCAGGTCGGCCAGCGCCGGCATGTTCTTCACCAGCACCGGGGCCCTGCGGCCGGGGAACTTGTCGATGCCGTGGAGCTCGACCATGGAGGCGGCGTAGCCCTCGATCGGGCTCATCACCGCGTCCGCCAGCGGCAGGTACTTGGCCTCCTGGGCGGCCATGGCCGGGGCCCAGGTGGGGTTGTCGCGGGTGTCGCCGGCGAAGAACTCGTGGGCGTCGTAGACGACCTTCACGGTGCGGCCCTCGGCCTTGGCGCGGGCCGCCGCGCGCACCGCCACGCCGAGCATCTCGGCGTCGTTGGCGTGGATCAGGTCGGGCTTCAGCTCGTCGGCGGCCCGGCCGAAGGAGTCCTCGAAGTCGACCAGCCGCGGCTGGGCGTTCCACACCGCGCTCTCGCCGCCGCGCCGCACGAGCAGCTGCTCCAACGCGGTGCTCGGCGATTCCTGCACGGCCGCGTAGTTGCGGTCCAGAGCCTGCTTGCGCGCGGCGATCCAGTAGCCGGCGGCCTTGACGCCCGCGGCCCGGGCGGCCAGCAGCGCCTCGTCGACCAGCCTGGCCGCCGGGTTGAGGCCCTCGGCGGCCTTGCGGGCCAGCAGCTCGCGCTCGACGGCCAGGTTGGACTGGCGTATGCGCTGGCGCTGGTGCTTGACCTTGCCGAGCTCGACGGTGGAGTAGGCTATCAGGCCACTGACACCCTGGCGCCGCGGATGGTAGGTGCGGTACTTGGTGGCCGCCATGCTCTCGGCCGGACGCAGCACGGTCACTTCGCCGAGCTTGCCCTCCTCGCGCTTGCCGCTGCGCGAACGTCCCACCAGATAGGTGTCCCAGCCGGCCTCGGCCGCCGAGCGCGCCTCCTTCTGCACCCGCGAATCCCCGTCGATGAAGTTCCCGACCAACATGACGACTCGAGGACGGCGCTGGTCGTTCGTGGTCACTGTTCCTCCGGGTACGGGTGGGGACTGGCTCGGAGTTTAGCAATCGGTTGTATGACCTTCATCCGGGCGTGGCCCGGCGTGCGAAGGCGCCCGGTCAGCCCCGGTCAGCCCCGCATCAGCCCCGCAGCCAGGGCTCCAGCGCCTCGGCCGACTTGCGGCCGTCATGGAACTCCCGCACGAAGGCCCGGCCGGTCGCCGCCACCGCGCGCGCCGCGTCCCGGTCGGCGAGCACGCTCTCGATGACCTCGCCGATGGTGTCCGGATCGGCTTGCAGGGTGGGGATCTGGGCCGGCACGCGATCGCGGACCCGCCGGTCGATGTTGGCGATGCTGACCCGGCCGGCGGCCATCGCCTGGCAGGTCATCACGCCGTAGTTGCCGATCACGAAGTGGTCCAGCACGATGTCCGCGTCCTGCACCACGCCGACCAGCTCGGCCTGCGGGATGTGCTCCAGGCGCCGGTATTCGATCAGGCCGCGCGACTCCAGGTCGCGCAGCGTGGGCTCGATCAGGTCCGAGCCCTTCATGAACGGCCGCGACGGCGCGTGCACCACCACCGGCACCTCGCGCTCCAGCGGGGTGCGGGCGCCGGCGGTCCACTGGTCGAGGTCGACGACCACCGGCAGCCAGGTGGCCTGCGGGACGTCGTCGATCAGGTCCGGGGTCGAGACGAAGACCGGGCCGTCGAAGTCGGCGACCCACTTGGCCATCTCGGCGGTCTTGGCGCGCAACACTTCGGTGAGCTCGCGGTCTTCCACGGTGGCCGGGTCGCGGAAGGGCGAGTGCCGGTAGAGCTCGATGTGCCGGTCCGGGGAGCGGATGTCGGAGCCGTGGAACAGCAGCGCGCCGCGGACCCCGGCGCGGCGCAGCTCGGGCAGGTCGTCGGCGAGCTGGCCGCCGTTGAGCCGCCCGAAGACCGCCAGGCCGCTCTCGGAGAGCACGTGGGTGACGCTGTCCAGGGTGTCGGCGACGCGCGCCAGACCCCACAGCGGGTCGACCCAGTCCTGGTCCTCGGCCTTGATGTCGGAGCCGTAGCCGAAGGCGTAGCTCTTCTTCTGGATGTTGCGGGCCCTGATACCGGCGTACTGCTCCACGGCGCGCGCCCAGGCGTAGCCCATGCCGGCGTTGTTGTTGGAGCCGATGAGCAGCGAGGGCGCCGGGTCGACGGCCTTGGCCCGGGGTTCGGCCCGGCCGGGCCCGACGGCGGTGCGGCCGAGTTTGGCCACTGCCTTCTCGGCGGTTTTGTCGCAGGCCACGACCACGTCCGGGTCATAGGCGTCGAGGTAGGGGGCGATCTCGGCGGCCACATCGGCGGCGGTCCAGGTGGCGGCCGGGTCGCGCAGCGCCTTGCCGCGGGCGTTGCGCGTGGTCAGCACGGCCTTGCGGCCGAGCTTGCCGAGCGCGCCGGGCGCGGCGTCGAAGGCGGTGCCGACGCGGGCCTCGATGACGTGGACGCCGCCGCCCGACGGCTCCGGCTTGCGCTTGCCGAACGCGGGGGTGAGGAACAGGACGCTATAGCCCTCGGCGAGCAGCCGGTCGGCCTCGGCGCGCGCTGCTTGAACAGCGCCGGCCGGGGCCGCGGAGACGACCACCACGCGGTTGCGGGCGGCGGGCAGGTCCTGCTCAGGCATGCACGGCGGCTTTCTGGTCGGGCACTCGGCGGCGGACACTCGGACACTCGCCACGGGTGACCGGCGCCGATCACCGGCGGCAGTCACCCGCACCGGTCGCCCATGCCGCGTGACTCACGGGACGACGGGGTCCGGTGCCGCCACGTTAGCCGATTCGAGTGAAGGCATGCGCCGGCGGTGGGACACTCGCGCGATGGGTGTCCGGGGCCAGCTGGGGAGTCAGCCGACCGGCGGGGCCCGGCGGCGTCGGCCGCGATCCGCTCACCCGCTCGTAGAGCTCCAGCAGCGCCGGGACCTGGCCCTCCCAGCTGTGCGCGGCCAGCATCGCGTCGGTGTAGACCGCCGTGTAGCGCTTACGGTCCGCGACGACCGCGCGCACCGCCCGCGCGAAGCCGTCCGCGTCGTCGACCTCGAACACCTCGCCGTTGCCGAGCCGCCGGGTCAGCTCTCCGGCCGCCTTGACGTCGCTGACCACCACCGGGAGCCGGGCACCGATGTAGGACCAGTATTTGGTGGTGATCGTCAGTTCCTGGGTGGGGATGCGGCGGAGCGTGTCGACGCCGATCGTGGCCGAGGCGATGAAGTCGGTGAGGTCGGCGACCGGCACGTAGTCCAGCACGTGGAACCGCTCGGCCACACCCGATCGGGCGGCCAGCGCGGTCAGGTCGGCGACGTGTCCGGCCCGCGAGCCGACGAGCAGCACCAGATGCGCTTCCGGGAGCTGCGGCAGCGCCCGGACCGCGGTGTCCAGGCCGCGGATCGGCGTGACCGAGCCGGGATACACCATGACGACGGCCTCCGGTCCCAGCCCGAGCCGCCCGCGCACTCCCGGTCCGCGACCGCCGGGCACCGTGAACGTCGAGGCCTCCGGCATGTTGCGCACCACGGTCGGCCGCACGGCGAGCCCGTGGTGCTCCACCAGCTTGTCGGCGAAGGTGTCGACGGCCGTCAGCACACCGTCGGCCAGCGGGATGTACTTCGCCTCCTGGGCCGTTATCACCGGCGCCCACGTGACGTCTTCTGGGCGGATGTCACCGGCGGTGTACTCGTGCGAGTCGTAGACCACGGCGATGCGCCGTCCCGCGGTCCGCGCTCGCACCGCGGCCCGCACCGCGACGCCGAGCATCTCGGCGTCGTTGGCGTGGATGACGTCCGGGGCCAGCTCGTCGGCCACCCGCCCGAAGGAGTCCTCGAAGTCGGCCAGCCGCGGCTGCGCGGTCCAGACGGCCGAGTCGCCGCCCCGGCGGACCCGGAAACGCTCCCAGGCGTTGCTCGGCGCCTGGGACGCCGCCGCGTAGTTGCGGTCGAAGGCGCGCTTGCGGGCGGCGACCCAGTGCCCTCGCAGGCGGACGCTCAGGACCCGCACGGCCCGCGCCAAGCGCGCCGCCACGGCCTCCCGCGCCGACGCGCCGTTCGCGACCCGGCGCCGCATCAGCTCGCGCTCGGCGGCCAGCTCGCGCTGCCGGAGCCGCTGGCGCTGGTGCCGGTCGCGGCTCTGCTCCAGCGAGGAGTACGCGACCAGGCCCCGAAGGCCGCGCCGGTGCGGATGCGAGGCCCGATAGCGGGTGGCGGTCATCGTCTCGGCGGCCCGCACGACGGTCGCGGCGCCGAGCGGATACTCCTCGCGCTTCCCGGTCGGCGAGCGCCCGACGAGGTACGTGTCCCAGCCGGCCGCCGCCGCCGAGCGCGCCTCCTTCTGGACGCGGGAGTCGCCGTCGACGAAGTTGCCGACCAGCATCACGATGCGAGGTCTTCGGTCGCGCTCAGTCACCGGTCCATTGCATCACGGAGACACGGCTGCGTTCGCCGGACGGCACGCGCGGATTGCGGGGGTGGGGTGAGGGAAGATGACCGTTACCCGATCGAGCGCATCGAATGGGCCGAATGAGTGAAATGAAGGAAAGGGAAGGGGCTGATTCCGATGAGCACGCCGGATGATGGCAAGCGAATCGAAGGAGGTTTCGACTTGAGCCCCATAATGCACGCCTCCGAACCGCTCACCACCAAAGACTTCTTCGCCCTCGATGTGGACGACAAGTTCAAGGTGGAACTCCTCGGAGGTGCCTTGGCCTTGAGTCCTTCGCCGAAACCCTGGCACGGGGACGTGGGGCTCGAACTCCGCGACGCCTTGAAAACCGCTCTGGGACCAGCGTTCCGGATCTATCTCGACCTCGATGTGGAAGTAGACGAAGAGACAGTGGTGCGCCCCGATGTCTTTGTCATGCGGTCTCAGTCGCATGATCCTGACAACGTCGCGAAAGCTCCAGAAGTGCTCCTGGCCATCGAGATCATGTCGCCCGGCTCCCGGACGAACGACCGCCAGGTCAAGCCGGCTCTCTACCGCGACGCTGGTATTCCGTCGTGGCGGATTGAGCGCAGCGGACAGCGACTGCTACTCATCGAAATCCCGGTTCTCGGGAAAGATGTGCTCCATCTGGGCCAAGCCACCCTCAAGGTCGCCGGCGTCGATGTCGCCGTGGACCTTGACACCATCGCGCGCTACGCCCTGGGCGAGTGAACCTACTTCAGCTTCTTCCGCAAGCTCCGATAAGCCCGATCCGCCCGCCGCACCGCCAAGTGCAGCCCCGGCCGCGCCTCCAACCGGTCCCGCCGCGTCAGCCCCGGCAGCGGCTCCCCGTTCGGCCCCAGCTGCGCGCGCAGCCGCTCGATCTCGGCCTCCAGCTCCCGCACCCGCGCCCGGCCCGTCGACTCCGGCCACTCCGGGTAGGCGCTGACCACCCGCCCGCGCGGCCGCGTGTACGCCGCCAGCAACTGCGCCGCCACCACAGCGCTGTCATGGCGCTGCGTCACCCACGTCAGCCCCTCGGCCCGCAGCCGCGCGCGTTCGGCCGGGTCGGCCGCCAGCTTGCGCACCGTCTCGCCAAGCGTGGCGCCGGTGGCCTCGACGATCGGCAGCTGCGCCACCGGCGCGCCGGGCATCGCCTCGCGGGCCCGGACGCGTTCGTGGACGTGCGCCACCGCGATCGCGCCGCTGGCCATCGCCTCGCAGCTGACGACGCCGTGGTCGCCGATGGTCAGGGAGTCGACGACGATGTCGGCCGCGGCGAACTCCGCCTTCACCTGGTCGCGGGTCAGGCCGGACAGCGGCCGGTAGCCGATCACGCCCTCGTCGTGCAGCGGGCGCAGAGCGGCGTCGACCAGGTCCGAGCCCTTCGTGGAGCGGCGCGAGGGCAGGTGGACGACCACCGGGACCGCCGGCTCCGGGCCGCGCGCGGTGTGCCAGGCCGCCACGTCCAGGGCGAGCGGCACCAGTTCGGCGTCCGGCACGTAGTCCGGCAGGCCGGCCGTGGAGACGAACATCGCGTCGCAGAAGCGGCGGGCCACCGAGACCCGGGCCTTGATCGCTTCCTCGTCGACCGCCGCACCGGAGGTGCCGGCCAGATAGGAGTCCGGTTCGCGCTCGGCGTGGACCGAGGGCAGGCGCACGTCGGAGCCATGCCAGTGCATGTAGACGCGCTTGCCGAGCGACCGGAGCAGCGGCAGGTCCCACAGCTCGGGCAGCACCGGCTCCTTGGCATCGAGCAGGCCGCGGCCGTACTGCAGGTGGAAGACGTCGAAGCCGCGGACCGCCTCGTCCAGGGCCTGCCAGCGGTACAGCGGGTCGGCCAGCAGCCGGTCCTGGTCCCATGCCCGGTCCGGCCGCAGCCCGAACGCCGGCTCCCCGAACGACCACACCTGGGCGTCCACACCCAGCGTGCGCAAGGCACGGGCCCATTCTGAGGGCTGGCCGGCGATGTCTCGGGGGGCGTACAGGACGCGGAGCTTGGGCACGGAACCGACCCTACTTCTCCGGCTCGGACCCGAACCAGTCGGTCGGATCAGTCAGCGCCGCCGGGCCCGGCGGTCACTCGTCCTCTTCGTCTTCCTCGTCCTCGCGCTTCGGCGGGTTCGGCTCCGCGATCGACCACTCGCCGCCGAGTGAGGCGGTCGCCCGCTCCAGCGCCTCCCTGCTCCGGCCGTACAAGCACAGCTGAACGTCCTGGCCGGTGGGGTCGACCATGGCCAGCACGTCCCGGCCGCCGTGGAACACCTTGGTCGACATCAGCTCCCGCCACGGGTGGAACCCGAGCGCGGGCATAGTCGCGCGCACCCGCGCGGCCACGGCGTCGAAGTCGTCGTCAGGAGAGGCGGTCCAGCCCAGCGACGCCGGCAGTCGGGTGGCGGCGAGCAGCAAGAAGAATTCCGACAGCGAGTCGGCCTGCAGCTCCCAGCCGTGTTCCACGGACACGAAGACCCGGGGGTCAGGCAAGTGCGCCTCAGCACTCAGGTACGCCCACTCGTTGCAGTACTCATACTCGGCGTTGAAGCAGCACAGCCGCAGGTCCTTCGGATCCACCACCAGCGGGCTGTCCGCCTCCAGACCCTCGGCCACGCCATAGCCACTCGGATCGGGACGCCAGGTCGGCGGCCACACCGGGTTGGTCCAGTACATCGGCCACGAGTCGGCGAAGGAGTTGAACGGCAGCTTCCACCACTCCGACAGCGCCGCCGGGATCTTCTCCGGCGGCACCAGGGCTTCCAGTTCGTCCTCGTCGAGCTCCTCGTCGTCCGGATCGACCGGATCGCCGCCCTCCCAGCGCTCACCGCCGGTCGGGACGTAGCCCCACTCCTGCTGGAACTCCCGGTACAGGTCCCAGCGCTTGGCCGGATCCTGACTCGCCCGCTGAGCGGCGAGCCGGTCGGCGAAGCGGCCGTAGTCAATCGCCGCGCTGGGCGAGCCGGTCATAGATCCCCCTCAACACCTCGGCGTCGGCTTCCCAGCTCAACGCCGGAGCGGCAGCGCGCACCGCCGCCGCGTAGACCTCGTAGTTCTGCGCCACCTCGCGCAGCGCGGCGGCCAGCGAGGCGGCGTCGCCGGGCCGGTAGAGCGCACCGAGCTTGTACTGCTCGACCACTCGTCGCAGCTCCTGCACGTCGGTCGCGACCACCGGCACGCCGGCGCGCACCGCGTGGAACAGCTTGTTCGGCATGGCCAGGCGGTGGTTCAGCCACTTGTCGGAGTGTGTGACCAGGGAGATCCCGAGTTCGCGCAGCAGGGCGTCGACCTCGTCCACCGGGCGCGCGCCGAGCAGCTCGGCGGCCTTGGCGTCGTACGAGCCCAGATACGTGTCGTCGGCGGGACCCGCGATGACCACGCGCAGCGGCTGCACCAGCTCCGAGGCCCCGGCGATCGCCTCCAGCTCGCGGAACGGCGCGATCCGGCCCGCGTAGACGGCCCCCGAGGCCGCCTTCGGCGGGTCGACCGGGCCGCCCTCGGGCAGCGGGAACGTGTTGCGGACGACCTCGACGTGCCGCCAGCCGTAGGCCGCCCGCAGGGCCTCGGCCACGCCATCGCCGACAGTGATCACGGAAACGGCGCGGGCTCCCCAGGCTCGCTCCAGCCGCGCCTCCTGGCGCTTCTGCCACGGCGTCGGGCGACCGACCCGCGGCCGGCCCTGCCACAGCTCGTGCGTGTCGTAGACGAGCGGCACCCGGTGCTGCCGAGCGAGTTCCGCGCCGAGCGGCAGGGTGTTGAAATCGTGCGCGTGCACGACGTCGAACTCGCGCGCGGCGGCCAACCGCGCGGCCTTGGTCCGCCAGGAGGCGAACGCCGAATTGCGATGCTGCGGCAACAGCGCCCAGCGGGCCGCGCGCAAGTGCGGCGGCAGTTTCCGGCGCGCGCCCAACGACTCGGCGCCTTCTTTGCGGAACGCCGATCCGGCGCCGACGCTCGACACGGTGACGCCCGCCGGGGGCTCGTAGCCGGTGGAGACGTCCTTGCCGATGACGTGCACGGCATGGCCCGCATCAGCAAGCGCGGCCGCCTCGCGCATCACGCGGGTGTCGGTGGCGACATTGGAGATGACGAGCATCAGGATGCGCATGGTCGGCTACTTCTTCGCGGTCTCGGCGGCAGGCCCGGCGACAGACTTGACCGGCACCGCGGCCTTCCCTGTGTCCTTCCCGGCAACGCTTTTGGCCAGGCGCGCCGGCGAGGTGAGGAAGCCGTAAGCCCACGAACCGTGCATCGTCGCCAACACCAGCGGCAGCCGGGCCCGCACACCGGCCGGCAGACCGCGCGACTCATACAGCGCACCGGCCGTCAGCGCACCGAAGTACCCGACGGGGACCACGAATCCGAAAACGGCGATCGCCGGACCGCCGGTGAGCCCCGCCAGGCCGACCACGGTGCCGGTCGCGACCGCGAGCAGCGCCCCGGGCGGGGCCAGGTAGCGGAAGTTCGCGGTGCCGGGGTGGGTGCGCATCACGACGCGGCGCCAGCGGCCGTACTCGCGGTACTGCTTCGACAGGGCCCGGAACGACGGGCGCGGCCGGTAGGTCACCGACAGGCTCGGGTCGAACCAGATCAGCCGGCCCGACTCGCGGATGCGGTGGTTCAGCTCCCAGTCCTGGGCCCGGGTGAAGTGCTCGTCGTAGCCGCCGAGCTCGTCGAGGACCTGGCGGCGGAACACGCCCAGGTAGACGGTGTCCGACGGGCCGCCCTGGCCGCCGGTGTGGAACCGGGCGTTGCCGACGCCGAGCTTGCTGGTCATGGCGCGGGCCACGGCCTGCTCGAAGACGGTGACGCCCTCGGCGCGCATGATGCCGCCGACGTTCGCCGCGCCGGTCTCCTCCAGCAGCCGGACGGCGGTGGCGATATAGCCGGCGGCGAGTTCGCCGTGGCCGTCGACGCGCACCACGATGTCGTGCTTGGCCTGGGCCAGCGCCGCGTTCAGCGCCGAGGGAGTGCGCCCGGACGGGTTCGGCACGCTGCGCACTCGGGAGTCGGCGGCGGCCAGCTCGTCGGCGATCTGCTGGGTGCGGTCCTTGCTCGGGCCGATCGCCAGGATCAGTTCCAGCTCGCCGGGGTAGTCCTGGCGCAGGACGCCCTCGACGGCGTGCGCCAGATGGCGCTCCTCGTCGAGGACCGGCATGATCACCGAGACCGCCGGCCAGGCGGCCGGGCTGTCCCCGGTGGGTGCCGCGGAGGGTTCTGAGACGTTCATCGTCGGTCAGATTACCGGCCCGGCCGACGGCGGCGTGGCGTAAGCACAGACTGCGAGGGATTGGTGACAGGCTGTCGACAGCAAGCGGCGCGGCGAGCCGCGGGCTCTGGGAGGACAGATGATCGACCATGTCGCGGAGATGCTGCGCCGCCGACCCGCTCCGCGTCCGCCGCGTCCGTCCCGGCGCCGCGGGCCACAGCGCCTGAACAGCCCGAACGGCCCGAACGGCCCGAACGGCCCGAACCGCGATGCCCGGCGGGACCGGAACCGAACAGTGCGGCTCGCGGCGGCCTGGACCGGCGGCACACTGTCGGCGGCGATCCTGGCGGTCTCCGGCTACGGCTGGTCGGTGACCGACGCCGTCGACGCCGCGACCGTGCGCGCCGACGTCTTCGGCGGCCTGTCCGGCCGCCCCGCCGACTCCCCGGCCACCGACATCCTGATCGTCGGCTCCGACACCCGCCGCGGCCTGAGCCGGGACACGCAGCACACGCTGCACGTCGGCTCCCAGGCCGCGGCCGACGGTCAGCGCTCGGACACGATGATCCTGGCGCAGCTCGCGGCGGACAAGAAGTCACTGACGCTGCTGTCGATCCCGCGCGACTCCTACGTCACGATCCCGGCCACCGCCGACCGCCCGGAGCACAAGGCGAAGATCAACTCGGCGCTGGACCTCGGCGGCCCGGCGCTGGCGGTGGCCACGGTGGAGCGCGCGACCGGGATCCGGATCGACCACTTCGTGCAGGTGGACTTCTCGGCGTTCTCCTCGATCGTGGACACCGTCGGCGGTGTGGACGTGTGTCTGCCCAAGCCCGTGGACGATCCGCTGAGCGGGCTGAACCTGCCGGCCGGCGTCTCCCATGTCGATGGTGTGCGCGCGCTGGCGTTCGTGCGCGCCCGCTACACCCTCACCGGAGGCAGCGACCTGGGCCGCATCCACCGGCAGCAGGAGTTCCTGGGCTCGCTGGCCCAACGGGTGGCCGCCTCGGACGTGCTGGCCGACCCGGGCCGGTTCTCCGGCGTGGTCCGGGCCGCCGCCGCCTCGATCCAGACCGACTCGGCGCTGAGCACCGAAGAGATGCTGAAGCTGGCGCTGGCGGCCAAGAACCTGCCGCGCGACCGCATGCGCTTCGTGTCGATGCCGCTGGCCGATGCCGACTATCAGGCGCCCGGCATCGGCTCGACGGTGCTGTGGGACTCGGCGGTGGCGTCGCGGTTGTTCGAGGCGCTGCGCCGGGACCATCCGGTCCAGGAGGCGGTCGCCGCGGTCGCCGCGGAACCCACCGCGAACTCTGACACGCCGCCACCGAGCGCCGAGGCCACACCGCCTCCGAAGAAGCACGGCCAGACGCGGACCCACGTGGCGCAGCCGACGCCGCTGGCAGTGCACGCGGCGGATCAGAGCATTTGCGATTAGGGGCAGATCACGGACAGTCGACCGTATGCCCGGCGTCCCGCAGTGCGGCGACCGCTCGCTCGATCGCTTCTTCGGGCACGAACACCAGGTCGGCGTGGTACGTGGAGGCGACGAACACCGAAACCGACGCGGCGGCCAATGGTTCGAGCAGCGCGGCGAGCATGCCCGGCTGGTTGAGGCCGTGGGCCGACTCGCCGCCGTAGAGCGCGCACCACAGATCGGCGCCGGCGGACTCGCGGTCGACGACCTCGCGCACCACGGTCAGCCCTTCGGGGGCGCGGACCTGCGCGATCCAGCCGCTCGGCGGCGCCACGGCGGCCGGCAGGTGCTCGACCGCGAAGCGGCCCGGGACCAGGCGCAG
>JAEKKI010000191.1 GCA_019510485.1 Catenulisporales bacterium | reverse complement strand
AGCGGGGCGATGCCGCCGTCCGGGGAGCTGGTGTTGACCACGTGGCCGGGCGTGTCCTGCGCGATCATGCGGGGCAGGAAGGCTTGTACGCCGTGGAAGACGCCCCAGACGTTGACCGCGAAGGCCCACTGCCAGTCGCTGCGCTCGTGCTGCCACATCGGGCCCTCGGCGCCGGAGCCGACGCCGGCGTTGTTGCAGAGCACGTCGACGCTGGGGAAGGTGGCGAAGGCGCGGTCGGCGAGCGCCTGGACGGATTCCGGGAGGGAGACGTCGGTGACGTGGCCGATCGCTTCGGCTTCGCCGGCCCGGTGTCGCATGACCGCCTCGACGGCCTTCGCCAGCGCCGGCTCCTCCACGTCGGCGAGGACCACGTTCATGCCCTCGGCGGCGAACAGCTTCGCCATCGCCAGCCCGATGCCGCCGGCCGCGCCGGTGACGACCGCGGTCTTGCCGGGGAGGTCAGTCAGCATCCGGTACCTCCACGGAGTCGTGGACCTGCGCGGGGTCGTCGTAGCGCTGGTGGACGTAGGGCAGGACCGACCGCGGATCGAGCCGGGCCACCACCTCACCGCGCTGATCGGAGGTCTTCTCGCCGAAGGTGATCTCGACCAGGCGGCGGACCGGCAGGTCGGCGATCGGGTCGAGGTCCGAGTCGCGGAGCACGACTTCGCCGTCGACCGCGTGCAGGACGCGGGTCTTCTCGGTGCGGAGGCAGCGGACCAGCAGCGGATCGGCGTCGAAGCCGTGCCCGTCGACGGCGGGCAGGAACTTCAGGTACCAGTCGGTCTTCACGTAGGGCGGCGGCGGTTCGAGCAGCCCGGAGATCCGGCCGTGGATCTCGACGAACGTGACGCCGTGCCGGGTGACCCTCGCGGCGACCTGGTCGCCGTCCTGCTCGAGCGTGACCTCGGCCAGCTTCTTCGGCTCGCCGAACACCTCGCGGCCGCCGATCAGCGAGCGCTCGGTGGTCATCGGCATCACCAGGGCGTACCAGCCCTCTTCGGCGCCGTGCGCGCAGGCGGCGGAGATCGCGGCGGCGCCGAGCGGCGTGCCGAAGACGTCGACCTGATTGACGGTGGCGCGGATGTACGGCTTGGCGGCGGGCTTCAGCGGCGGCGGCAGGACTTGGGCGAGGGCGTCCGGGTCGGTCTCCCAGACGGCGTGCACGCCGGTGGACCACAGGTCGGGCAGCTGGGCGGCGGAGGCGCGGGCCTGGGCGACGGCTTGCGGGTCGCGCGGGCCGTAACGGACCTTTGGCATATCTGACTCCTCGTCATAAGCCTTCTGTAACCCTGTTACACCCGGCGGCGTGAAGGGTAAAGGGCCGGTTGTGACCCAGGGAACTGCGAAGGCCGCGCGGACGCCGGCGGTGTCGCGCCGTGCCGTGCTCGACGCAGCCACTCGGCTGGTCGAGGCACAGGGCGTGGCCGGACTGTCGATGCGCAAGCTCGCCGCCGAACTCGGCGTGGCGGTCACGTCGATCTACTGGCACGTCGGCAACCGGGAGGCGCTGCTCGACGAGTTGGTGCAGGAGATGGTGCACGGCCTGGACGCGCTGTCGCCGTCCGGGCCCGATCCCACGACCCGCGTGCTGTCGCTGGCGGTTGGGCTACGGCGGGTGCTGCGCGACCATCCGCACCTGATCGGGCTGGTCAACGAGCGAGGTCTGACCCCGGCGATGTTCCTGCCCTCAGAACGCGCACTGGCCGCCGAGATCACCGCCGCCGGACTGACCGGAGCGCGGGCCGCCGAGGCGGTGCGGGCCGTGCAGTATCACGTGATCGGCTTCGTCCTCGTCGAGCGGCACACCGACCGCTCCCCGGAGCAGCGGCCGTCCGCCGAAGAGCTCTGGCAGGCCGAACTCGCCGCGCCTCCCCCAGCCGGAGCCGCCGACTCAGCCCTGGCCAGAGCATTGGCCGCGCCCGTGGACGCCGACCGGCTCTTCGAGATCTCCACCGGGGCATTGGTGCGGGCGCTGCTGGCCCCTTCCCCGCCCGCGCGGGAAACTTGAGGGGCTCAGCCGATCCGAGCTGTCGGCGGAGCCGATATTGGTCATAGAGAGAGTGCACATCGGGCTGACGCGAACGCGGCGATCGCATAACGTTCTGCCGTGTCCACACCGCACCACGACTACCCGAAGGGCCCGCGCCTGTCCCTGCGCGAGTTCCGCCCTGATGACCTCCTGCTCTGGCAGCGCATAGCCGGCGACCCCCTGGTGGCCGCACACACCCCGTGGCCGGCGTTGAGCACCCCGGACACCGCCGGCGCCTGGCTCGCCGAGACCGCGCGCATGGCCCAGGCCCAGCCCCGCCGCAGCTTCTACCTCGGCGTGGAGCAGTACGACGCCCTGATCGGCACCGCCACCCTGGACATCCTCAGCTTCCCGCACCGCCAGGGCGAGATCGGCGTCTACCTGCGCCCCGACCGCTGGGCCGAGGGCCTCGGGACCGAGGCGGCGCGCCTGCTGCTGGAACTCGCCTTCAGCCGCTTGGAGCTGCACCGGGTACAGGCGACGTTCGATCCTCGGAACCTGGGGGGTCAGCGCGTGGCGGAGCACATAAAGATGCGCCCGGAAGGCGTGCTGCTGGACCGGTATCTGATCGCGGGTCAGTGGCAGGACCGTGCGATGTATGCGATCACGCTGCCGGAGTGGCGCGGCCTGGGCCGTCAGTCGAATGCATCCCCGCTCTCGAACGTCACGTTCGAAGGCGCTGCGGAGGAGCCGCTGATCGGCGCGCCGGCTGCCGAGGAGCCGTCGGCTGCTGACGCATCGCCCGTCGCGGAGGAGCCGCTCGTCGGCACGACCGTCTCCGGCGAGGAGATGAAGGCGGAGGCTTCGGCGTCTGCCGAACCGGCAGGCCACGACGATGCCGAGCCGCAGATGCTGACGGCGCAGATCGTGACTCAGCAGATCGAGGTGGTGGAGATACTGCCGCGGGAGCCGTAGGCCCCGGACGAGCGGCGCCCCACATGGCGCAACACCCGACTACCCGACGATCACACCGGGTAGGGCGACGCCGGGGGCATCCCGACGAGAGCAGGAGAACCGTCCCATGGCCGTCTGCGAGGTCTGCGGTAACGACTACTACATGTCCTTCGACGTGATCGCGGCCGGAGTGAAGCACACCTTCGACTCCTTCGAATGCGCGATCCACCGTATGGCACCGGCATGCGAGCACTGCCGCTGCCGCATCGTCGGCCACGGCGTGGAGTCGGATGGGAAGTTCTACTGCTGCGCACACTGCGCGACCGCCTCCGGCGCCTCCGGGATCGTCGACCATGTGGATCGGAAGCCGCATCCGGGGCATGCCACGGCGGTGGGGGTCGGGTAGAGCCGCTCCTCAATCCTCCCGCGCCGCCGCCGCCAACCGCCGCGCCGCCTCCGCCAGCCGGCCCGGCGCCAGCCCCGCGTACCCCAGCACGATCCCCGGCGGTCCGGGGGCGAACCGCAGCGGCGCAAGCGGCTGCATCCGCACGCCCCGAGCCTCCGCCGCCATGACGAGCGCTTCCTCGTCGCTACTCGGCGGCAGATCCACCAACACGTGCAAACCCGCCGCGACACCGCGCACCTTCCAGTGCGGCGCCTCGGTCGCCAGGGTGCCCACCAGCGCGTCGCGGCGTTGGCGGTAGCGGCGGCGGACGGTGCGCAGGTGGCGGTCGTAGGCGCCCTCGGCGATCAGGTGCGCCATGGCGAGGTGGTCCAGGACCGAACCGCCGAGGTCGCTGTTCTCGCGGATCTGCCGCATGCGCGCGACCAGGTGCGGCGGCGCCACAGCCCAGCCCAGGCGCAGCGACGGGGCCAGGGACTTGCTCGCCGTGCCCAGGTACAGCACCCGGTCCGGGGCCATGCCCTGCAGGCAGCCGACCGGGTCGCGGTCGTAGCGGAATTCGGCGTCGTAGTCGTCTTCCAGGATCGTGCCGTCGACGGCACGCGCCCACGCGATCAGCTCGGCACGACGCGACGGCGCCAGCACCACGCCGGTCGGGTACTGGTGCGCGGGGCCGGCGAAGACGACCGTCGCGTCGGTGCGCCGCAGCTCGGACACGACCAGGCCCGCGTCGTCGACCGGAACACCCACCAGCGTCATGCCGGAGGCGGACAGCAGGCGGCGCGGGCGGACCGCCGAGGGATCCTCCACGGCCAGCACCCGGTGTCCGAGCTCGTATAAGGCTTGTAGACCCAGAGCCAGACCTTGGGAGGAGCCGTTGATCGCGACCACGCGGTCGGGTGTGGCGTCGGCCGCACGCACCCGCCGCAGATAGCCCGCGATCTCCTCACGGAAGCGCGGCACGCCGCCGGGGTCGCCGTATCCCAGCTCGACGTGCGGCAGATCGCTCAGCACGCGACGCAACGCCGCCACCCACGCCGTACGCGGGAACGCCGCCAGATCCGGCCGCCCCGGCGTCAGGTCGAATTCCGGCTCGGGCTCGGCCCCGGCCGGACGCGGTTCGGGCGCGGCCGCGACCGAGTGCCCGCCGGCCACCCAGGTTCCGGCGCCGGTACGACTGAGCAGGTATCCCTCGGCCACCAGCTGCTGGTAGGCCTCGACCACGATCCCCCGCGACAGCCGCAGCTCGGCCGCCAGCTGCCGGCTCGGCGGCAGCACGGTGCCGCCGGCGATCCGCCCCGCGCGGATCCCGTCACGCAACCCGGCGACCAGCTGCTCGACCAACCGCCCCGCCGAACGGTCCACCGCCACCAGGATCTCGGCCATTGGTCTCCTCTTCATGACCCTGATTGGCCCTTACTCGCGGACCAATCCGACCCTAGCCTCGCAGCATGTCGACGATCACGGAAGACGGGGTGGCGACTGCTTCGGCCGGCAACGCGGCCGCAGCCACGCGCGCACCAACCCCCACCCCCGAACCCCGCCCCATCACCCACATCCTCCAAGGCGCCCTGGCCATGTCAGTCCTCGGAGCCTCCACCGCCGTCAGCGCCCGCCTCACCGCCTACCCGGTACTCGGCGGCCAAGCCCTGCGCTACGCCCTGGCCGCCGCGGTGTTCGCGATCATCGTCCAGCGCCGCGATCTCCCCCGAATCCGGCCGAACGCCCGCGAGTGGCTCCAGCTGATCCTGCTCTCCGCCACCGGGCTGATCCTGTTCAACATCTTCGTCCTGGCCGCCCTCCGCCACTCCGACGCCGCCACGCTCGGCAGCGTCGTCGCCTGCTCCCCGCTGGTCCTGGCCATCGCCGGGCCGATGGTCGCCAAGACCGGCCGCCGGCTGCGGTCCAAAGTGGCGCTCGGCGCGGCGGGGCTGGTCGTCGCAGGCAGCGCGATGGTCCAGGGCTTCGGACACGGCACCGCCGTGGGCCTGCTGTTCGCCGTCCTGGTCCTCGTCTGCGAAGCCCTGTTCTCCCTCCTCGCCGTCCCCCTCCTCCCGAAGTTCGGCGAGCTCCGCGTCTCCACCCTCGTCACCGCGATCGCCGTACCGGTCCTGCTGATCGCCGGCCTGGCCGCCGACGGCACCGCGATGCTCCGCGTCCCGTCCCTCGCCGAAGCCGCGGCCTTGCTCTACCTCGCCCTGCCCCTCACCGTCTTCGCCTTCCTCCTGTGGTACCGCGCCCTCAACGGCCTCGGCCCGCAGCGGGCCGGCCTGCTGATCGGCGCCGTGCCGGTCTCGGCCTGCGCGGCCAGCGCGGCGCTCGGCGTCGGCACGCCGGGGATCGCGCAGCTCGCGGGAGTGGCCGTGGTCGTCGTCGGCATCGTCAGCGGGCTGGCGCGGGCCTAGCCGCGACCTGACGCCGACCCGGCGAACCAGGTCGGGTAACGTCGGCGCGTGTACCGATTCGTCTTCTCGTGGCGCTGGATCCGCCTGCATGTCCTGATCTGGCTGATCCTCATCCCGGCGTTCATCGGCCTCGGGATGTGGCAGCGCGGCCGCTACCACGAGCGGAAGGCCGAGAACGCGGTCATCAAGGTCGCGATGGACGCCGCTCCGGTGCCGATCGAGGGCGTGGACGCGATCGGGGCGCCGGTGCCGAGGACCAGCCGCTGGAAGCAGGTCACGCTGGCCGGCACCTACGACGCCGGGCACCAGTTCCTGGCGCGCAACCACCAGGTCAGCGGCAATCCCGGCTTCTGGGTCATCACCGCGCTGCGGCTGGCCGACGGCACCGCGGTCCTGATCAACCGCGGCTGGATACCGACGGTCACCACCGACCAGCAGCAGTCGCCGCCGATCCCGGCACCGCCGGCCGGAACGGTGACCCTGACCGGACGCCTCCAGCAGTCCGAGACCAAGGGCAACACCGGCATCCGCGACGTCTCCTCCGGATTGCCCGGCGGCCAGATCAGCCTGGTCAACACCGAGTCGCTGGCCGCCAAGACCGGACTGCGGCTGCGCGGCGGCTACGCCGAGGTGATCAGCTCGCAGCCGGCCGATTCCCCGCAGATCACCGCGATCGACAAGCCGTCGCTCGACGAGGGGCCGTACTTGTCGTACTGGTTCCAGTGGTGGCTGTTCGGCTTGATCGCGATCGGGGCGTGGGTGACGATCATCCGCCGTGAGGCTCAGCACCGGGCCCGCGAAGCCGAAGAAGACGAAGAAGACGAAGCAGACGAAGCAGGCGAATACGAGGGCGAAGAAGCCGCCAGGGACGCAACCCCTACCGCGCCAACGCCCTGAGCACGTCCGCCAACTCCCGCGTCGGCTCGAACCGGATCCCGTCCACCCCGCGCCGCGACCCCTGCCGGTACAGCACCCCGTCACGCCACCAGAACAGCTCGTCGCTGACGGCTCCCGGCCCGGTCTCGTACTGCCGCCGCGCCAGCCTCAGCAGCCCCTCGGCCGCCGCCACCGCCTCCGGCCCGCGCACCGGGTGCGCCGCGAACAGCCCGCGATTCGGCAGCACCACCAGCGCGCCGTTGCCGTCGACCGACACGTAGTCCGGCAGCCAGAACGCATGCGTCGGCACGTAGCCGGACCCGCCGCGCACCACCGTGATCCCGATCCCGTCGGACTCCAGCCGCCGCGTCTCCAGCAGCCCCTCGCGCCGCACGTTCTCCCGCGCGGTCCGGTACGCCTCCCGCGCCGTCACTTTCCACCGAGCCAGGTCGCCGTAGGCCACCGGCCCCTCTTCCGGGCGGTACCAGCGCACCCCCGCACCCAGCGGATCACGCAGCGGCGACGGCGGCACCAGTTCCAGCACCTCCACCAGACCGTCGGCGCAGAACCGGTGCTCTATCCCGGCCAGCGCCGCGGAGTCCGCGTCCTCGCCGCCGAGCAGCCGGGCCCGGATCCGCCCGCGCACCGAAGCCCACTCGGAATCGTGGTCGCCGGTGGCCGAAACCGAGCTGGCGTAGAAGCCCGAGGGGTCGACCCGCGCCAACACCAGCTCCTCGACCAGCTCCGGCCAGTCCGCCTTCTCGGCGACCTCCATCCGCCGTTTGAGGGCGGCCAGCGGCCAGCGGCCGCGGTGCGGGCCGTAGACCTCGATCAGGCCCTCCTCGACGATGGACCAGGCGCAGCTCCGGCGCCGCAGCTCCACATCGAGCAGGCCCACCATCGCCACCGCCACCGGATCCCCCTCCGGCCAGCTGCTACGAGCCTCGGCGGCGTGGCGTGCGTTCGTTCCCACCTGCGGATCCCCCCAAGAAAGGAGTCGTCGTACCGGCTTGCAGAGCGGCCCTGGCCACCCTCGATCGCACCCCGCACTCAACCCAGCACTCACTATTGCAACATCGCTTTCGACACTGTGGTTCGAAACCGTGCTCTCGACGACGTGCTCTCGACAGCGTGCTCTCGAAACTCCACACAGTGTGCTCAATCAACATTGTGACGAACGCCCGCCCCGTTCGGCTGCCGAACCGTGCCGATCTCGTCCCCGTCTAGTCCTTTCGGCGTATAAGCGCCCACGTCTCCCATCGGACAGACCACGGCACACAGTAGCGCTACGGGGGGCATTCGTCTGCCTCCAATGGGTGACAACCTGCTCGAAAGCGTGACGTCTGGTGTTTTGACCGCGTTGGGCGATACGTGCCCTCCACCCCGCCGCACGCCGAACCACCCGACGTCCACAGCGCGGTGTTGTTGGGCGTCCCCGCCCCGCGTCGCGACTCCGCGGCGGCACCCGCGAGCACCCCGCGGGTCCGGCTGCGCCGCGCGGGCCATCTGGACCCGGTGGTCACCGACCGAGCGTGGGAGCGCATCAGTGCCCTGCTTCCCGAACGCCCGCGCCGGCGTCGCAACCCCGGGCGCAAGCCGCTGGACGACCGGGCGGTGCTCAACGGGATCCTGGTGGTGCTCGGCCGCCGCATCGGCTTCGAGAAGCTCCCCCAGGAACTCGAATACGGCAGCGGTATGACCTGCTGGCGCCGCCTGCGCGACTGGCAGCGCGCCGGCATCTGGCCGGACATCGCCCGCGTGCTGCGCGAGGAGATCCCCGAGACGCGGCGGATCGACTTCGACCGCGTCATCGACAGCGCCGAGAGCGCCGCCGACAGCGAAAACGAGACCCGCGTGGCCCGCCGGCCACGCTCCACGACGTTGATCCGGCAGCCTTCCCCGGTGGCGATGGAGTTCGGGTTCACGGCGTTGCGAAAGAGCCGGTAGCGCCGAGGCCCGGCCGGCCGGATCAGCCCGCCGCGGCAGCGACCTCCGGCACCGTACCGGTCCCGACCTCGCCGGCCGCGTCCCGCGCCGCCTCCTGCCCCTGGAACTGCACCCGATACAGCTCCGCGTAAAGCCCATCGGCGGCGAGCAGCTCCTCATGCCGTCCGCGCTCCACGATCCGGCCGTCCTCGACCACCAGGATCTGGTCCGCGTCGCGCACGGTCGAGAGCCGGTGCGCGATCACCAGCGACGTCCGCCCGCGCAGCGCCCGGGCCAGCGCCCGCTGCACCGCCGCCTCCGACTCCGAGTCCAGGTGTGCGGTGGCCTCGTCGAGCACCACCACACTCGGCGCCTTCAGCAACAGCCGCGCGATCGCCAGCCGCTGCTTCTCACCACCCGACAGCCGGTAGCCCCGGTCACCGACCACCGTCTCCAGACCATCAGGAAGCGAACGCACCAGATCAAGGATCTGCGCATCCCGCAGCGCCTCGATCAATTCCTCTTCGGTGGCCGACGGCCGGGCATACAGCAGGTTGTCGCGGATCGTCGTGTGGAACATGTGCGCGTCCTGCGTCACGGTGCCGACCGTGGCGTGCAGGGACTCCAGCGTCACGTCGCGGATATCCTCGCCGCCGATGCGCACGGTGCCGGCCGTCGGGTCGTAGAGCCGGTTGGCCAGCGCCGTGATCGTGGTCTTGCCCGCACCCGACGGCCCCACCAGCGCCACCATCTGCCCGGCGGCCGCCTGGAATGTCACACCGCGCAGCACCTGGGCCGACGGCGCCTGGTCCAGCCGCGCCACCGACTCCAGCGAGGCCAGCGAGACCTCGTCGGCGGTCGGGTAGCGGAAGGCCACGTCCTCGAACTCGACCGCGACCGGGCCGGACGGCAGCGCGACCGCGTCCGGCTTCTCCTTGATCATCGGCTCCAGGTCCAGCACCTCGAAGACCCGGTCGAAGGAGACCAGCGCCGACATCACCGTGATCCGGACGTTGGTCAGCGCGGTCAGCGGCCCGTAGAGCCGGCCCAGCAGGGCGGCCAGGGCCATCAGCGTGCCCAGGGTGATCGAGTGGCTGATCGCCAGCCGGCCGCCGATCAGGTAGGTCAGCGCCGTGGCCAGCGAGGCGACCAGGGTCAGGACCGTCATGAACGCCGCACCGGTGAGGGCGATGGTGACGCCGGCGTCGCGCACCCCGGCGGCCTTCACGGCGAACTGCGCGTCCTCCTCGTCCGGCCGGCCGAACAGCTTGGTCAGCAGCGCGCCGGAGACGTTGAAACGCTCGGTCATCATCGTCGACATGTCGGCGTTGAGCTGCATCTGCCGCCGCACCTGGCCCTGCATCCGCTTGCCGACCCGGCGCGCCGGGATCAGGAACAGCGGCAGGAGCAGCAGCGACAGGGTCGTGATCTGCCACGACAGATAGAACATGGTCCCGGCGACCAGCACCAGGCTGATCACGTTCGACACGACATTGGACAGCACCGAGGTGAAGGCCTGCTGCGCGCCGATCACGTCGCTGTTCAGCCGGGAGATCAGCGCGCCGGTCTGGGTCCGCGTGAAGAAGGCGATCGGCATCCGTTGCACGTGGGCGAAGACCCGGGTGCGCAAGTCGTAGATCAGCCCCTCGCCGATCCGCGAGGACAGGAACCGCTGCGCCAGCGAGGCCGCCGCGTCGGCGATCGCGACCCCGGCGATGATCAGGGCGAGCCGGGTGACCAGGGCCTTGTCGCCCTTGAGCACACCGCTGTCGACCAGCTGCTGGGACAGCAGCGGCGGCAGCACGACCAGGACGGCGTCGACGACCACGATCGCCAGGAACAACCCGATGAGCAGCCGGTAAGGCCGCGCGATCCGCAGGATCCGCTTGATGGTCCCCGGGGCGAGCTTGTGGTTCAGGATCTCCTTGTCGTCCCGGCCCCGCCCGCCGCGCATCATCATCATGCCCTGCGGGCCCATACCCATCGACACCTGGCGTCCCATCTCCTTCTCTGACAAACGTCGGCTCCGCCGAGGGCTCAGATCGGCTGAGCCCGCGGCCGATCCGGCTCTCTTGGTTAATGCGCGAGCCCCCGTCGCCATTCCCGCCGGGCCCTGGCAGGCCCCTTTCCGATACTGCAAACTACCGCCGCTAGGATCGAACCCACTATGGACTTCACGACACTGAGCGCCCGCCAGGGCAAGGTCATGGTCTCGGTCGGGGACTCCTTCACCGAGGGTATGTGTGATGACGTCCTGCCGGACGGCTCTTTCCGCGGTTGGGCGGATCGGGTCGCCGAACGGCTCGCCGCCGACGATCCGGAGCTGCGCTACGCGAACCTCGCGGTGCGCGGCAAGCTGATCGGCCAGATCGAGCGGGACCAGGTACCGCTGGCCGCCACCTTGGACGCCGACCTGGTCACGCTGGCCGGCGGCCTGAACGACGTGCTGCGCCCGCGCTGCGATATCGACCTCGTCGAGGCCAAGCTGCGCTCCTGCGTGCAGCAGTTGGCTACGGAGACAACCACGATCGTCATGTTCCGGCCCACCGACCCGCGCCGCCGGATGCGCGGCTCGCAGCGCCTGATGCCGAACGTCGAGCGCCTGATGAAACTGGTCGACGACTTCGCGCGGTCGCACGGCGTCGTAGTAGTGGACCTGTTCAGCGCGCGCGTCTTCGACGACCCGCGGCTGTGGGCCGAGGACCGGCTGCACCTGTCGCCCGAGGGCCACCGCCGCGTCGCCGAGGCGGTGCTGCAGGCGCTCGGCGCCGAGCCGGCGTTCGACTGGCGCCGGGAGCTGCCGGCGGCCCGGCCGACGCCGTGGGTGCGGGCCCGCCGCCAGGACCTGCGCTGGGCCCGGATCTACCTGCTGCCCTGGGTCGGCCGCCGGCTGACCGGCAAGTCCACCGGCGACGGCCGCCCGGCCAAGCGGCCCGAGGCCACACCGGTGATCCAGGCGCAGGCGACGCAGTAGCCAGGAACAGCAGTCGCTTCATCGCTGGACGCCTGAAACAGGACAGAAACACAAGCAGGGTCCGCGGCGGGTTGAGAACCAGCCGCGCGTCCACAAAAATGGCGCGGTCCCCTCCCCTCGATCCGACAGGCCCCCATCCCCATGGACAAGCTCCGGCGCCTCGGCCTGCGGGCCCGCGGTGACATCCCCACCGCCGCGTGGCTGATTCTCCTGGCGGTCTTCGCCGGCCGCTCCACCGACGAGGCGTTGCGCCAGACCGGGATCTTCTTCCACCAGGAGACCACCGTCGACCGCATCCGCGGCACCCTCACCGGCGTCGCCGGCCAGCCCGGCGCCGGGGCGCACAACCTGGAGGCGCCGCGCTTCTTCTACTCGTTCCTGGCAGTGCCCTTCATCTGGGTGTTCGGCGCGAAGGGCATATGGGTTCTGTCTCTGTTGTGCGCGCTGGCGTTCCTGTACGTCACCATGCGGCTGCTGACTCGCCTGTTCGGCGTCCAACTCGCCCTGGCCCTGCTGGTCCTGTACCAGATCGCGTACGCGTTCTGGTACTTCCAGACCGGCATCTACACCGAATCCCTGGCCGCGCTCCTCATAGTCCTGATCCTCACCAGGCTGCCGCTGAACCGAACCACCACTCGTAACGATCTGATATGCATCGGCTTCCTGGTGGTGGTGCTGGCCTTCACTCGCCAATCGGTCCCGGTGCCGGTGGCCGCGATCGTGTTCGCCTGGCTGTGGACCGCCATCGGCACCAGGCAATGGGGCCGCGCCAATGAATGGGCCCGCCCGGCTCTGGTCGCCGCCGGTGTCGGCCTGCTGGCCATGGCCGTCGTGGCCCTGCTGTTCCCGTTCAACGAGCTCCGCCACTACTCCGAGGTGAACCACCTCGGCACCACCGCCTACGTCAAAGCGCACCTCGGCCAGACCCTCGGCAAGATCCCCGGCCTGGTCGTGGACCTGTTCGCGCGCGAATTCCGCGGCGCGTTCGCCGGCGACCACGGTCTGCAGGTGCTGTGGCTGCTGACCGCGGCCGCCATCGTGTGGCGATTCCGGACCGCCTACGCCGCGCTGGCCGTCGGCTCGGCCCTGGCCTGCGCGTTCCTGAGCGTGCTGGATGCCACCGGGCGCACCTCGCTGCGCTACTTCGTGCCGATGTACCCCATGGCCCTGATGCTCGTCGCGGACTTCTGGCGGTCGCGCGACTGGGGACTCAGGACTCTCCCATCCCGGCCAGGTCCCGGAACCGCCGCGTCTGAGCCGCCCGCTCGGCAGCCCGCTGCTCGTCATACGGACGTCCCGACGCGCCCCGCAGCAGAGCCTTCGACTCCGTGACCGCCCCGCGCGGCGCGGCCAGCAGGTCGGCGGCGAGCTTGGCGGCGGCGGTGTGCAGCTCCTCGCGCGGCACCACATGGTTGACCAGCCCGATGCGCAGTGCCTCGGCCGCGTCCACGTAGCGCGTGGTGGCCACGATCTCCAGGGCCCGGGCATAGCCGACCGCGTCCACCAGCGGCTGCGTCCCGGCCAGGTCGGGCACCAGGCCCAGGGCCGGCTCCTTCATGGCGAACAGCGCGTCCCCGGCGGCGATGCGCAGGTCGCAGGCCAGCGCCAGCTGGAATCCGGCGCCGATGGCGTGGCCCTGCACCGCCGCGATCGTGATCAGGTCGTTGCGACGCCACCAGGTGAACGCCTCCTGATAACCGGCGACAGTGGCGTCGACCTCGGCGTCCGAAGCCGCGGCGAAGGCTCCGAAAGCCTCGAACATCGACCGGTCCAGCCCGGCTGAGAACGACTTGCCCTGCGCGCGCAGCACCACCACGCGCACGGTCCCCGGCAGCGCGGCGCCGATCGCGGTCAAAGCGGCCCAGAATCCCGGTGTCTGGGTGTTGCGCTTGTCCGGGCGGTTCAAGGTGACGGTCGCGGCCTCGCCCTCGATCGCCGCGTCGATCCCGGCCTGCTCGGCTTGGCGGATCGTCTCATCCCAGCTCATCGCGCTCTCCTGTGGTGTGCGGAAGCATGGCCGAAGACCGAGACTACCGGCGGGTAACTTGTTCTGCCACCGCGGGGGCGCACAATGGAGGGGCCGGCAGACCTGGAGCGCCGGCGAGCATGGCGAGGGGCGGGGTGCCCATCACGCACCCCGCCCCTCGCCTCACGTCGCGTCGACCACGTCGGTGGGCCCCTTACCCGCCGCCCGACCCGGCCGACTCACGGCGTACCGCCTCAGGCGGCCTTCGCCTTGCCGCGCGTCGCGCCGCCCCGGCCCCGCAGCGTCACACCGGATTCACTGAGCATCCGGTGCACGAACCCGTACGAACGGCCCGTCGACTGAGCCAGGGCGCGGATCGACTCACCCGCCTCGTACTTCGCCTTGAGGTCGGTCGCGAGCTGCGACCGCGCGTCGCCGGTCACCCGGCTGCCCTTCTTGAGAGTCTCGGCCACACGTGCCTCCTGGAGTGGATGTGCGCTCTAGGTACACATGATCACCCCTCGCGACGCTCTTGGCCACCGATTCGGCGATGTTGCCCATAACATCAATGTCACGTAGCCCGATCCGACAAGTGGATCACCCCCGTTTGTCCGGATACCGCACGATTCGATTTCTCAATTCGAATCAGCCTTCTGTTGATACTGCGACGCGCGGCGTCTCCCTTGCCGGGCGGCGGCGGGAGGCGGGTGGGCGGGAACGCACGGACCCGAAACGGGCCGCCGACCCGGCGCTAAGCCAGCGACACCAAGTCCAGGTACTGCTCGCTCCACAAATCCTCATCGCCATCGGGCAGCAGGATCACCCGCTCGGGGTTCAGCGCCGTCACGGCCCCCTCGTCGTGGGTCACCATGATCACAGCACCCTCATACGTGCCCAGCGCCCCGAGGATCTCGGCGCGGCTGGCGGGGTCCAGGTTGTTGGTGGGCTCGTCGAGCAGCAGCACGTTGGCCGTGGACACCACGAGGGTCGCCAGCGCCAGCCGCGTCTTCTCCCCGCCGGAGAGCACACCGGCCGGCTTGTCGACGTCGTCGCCGGAGAACAAGAACGAGCCCAGCGTCTTGCGCACGTCGACCAGGTCCAGATCCGGCGCGGCGCTGCGCATGTTCTCCAGCACCGTGCGCTCCGGATCCAGCGTCTCGTGCTCCTGCGCGTAGTAGCCGAGCTTGAGGCCGTGGCC
>JAEKKI010000137.1 GCA_019510485.1 Catenulisporales bacterium | reverse complement strand
GGGACGCCGCGACCCGACGCCTTCGCCGCACGACCGCGAACTTCCCCACCGGCAAGACCCTCGGGTCTTGGCGCCCGGAGGAGTCCTCGATCCCGGAGGCGACACAGAACTCGCTAACGACGCTGGAATGGATCGGCAGAGCGGAGAATCTAGTGATCGCAGGTCCCTCGGGCACCGGGAAAAGCCACCTCACGGAGGGCCTGGCCCACGCGGCGATCGAGAAGGACCTGAAAGTCGCCTGGTTCACGCTGGAGACCCTGCACGCCGTCATCGCCAAGACGAAGATCGACGGCTCGACCGCGCGGACGGTCGCCCGGATATGCCGGGCTGATTTGATCGTCATCGATGACATAGGCATGTTGCCCGTTCATGCCGACGCCGCCGAGGCCTTCTACCGGATCATCGACGCCGCCTACGAACGTCGCTCGATCGCCGTGACCTCGAACATCCACCCGTCAGGCTTCGATTCGATCATGCCCAAGACCATCGCGACCGCCGCAGTCGACCGCCTCCTGCATCACGCGCATCTGGTACTGACCAGCGGAGACTCGCACCGACTCGCTCAAGCTCTGGCCGGCAAGGGGGTGGTCCCGTTGAGCTGACCGCGCCGGGAACCTCACGACCGCCCACCGGGACTTTCGGTGGGCACCCACCTGGATTTCTGATGTCCGCCAGCCTGGACATCACCCGTCCGCCCACCCCGACTTCCTCATGGCCGTTGACAGCAACCGCCTGAGCTGGGCTCGAAGTCCTGAGAGCGGATGACGGGAATCGAACCCGCACAATCTGCTTGGAAGGCAGAGACTCTACCATTGAGCTACATCCGCACCCGCCGCTCCACCGGGGAGCCGCGCGTGCGTCTATCTTGGCATACTCCCCGCCTCGTTCTCACCTCCGTTACCCGCCGACACCGCCCCGCCCCTACGTGCGCCACACCACGACCAAAGCCCGGTCGTCCTTGACGTTCGGCGCCACCTCGTTGATCAGCCGGTCGGCGCCGCCGGTGAAGCCGGCGGTGAGCCTGGTCTCGGCGGCGCCGAGGAGGCGGTCGAGGCCTTCGTCGAGGTCGCGGCCGGGGCGTTCGACGAGGCCGTCGGTGAACAGTAGGAGGGCGTCGCCGCGGTCGAGGTAGCCCTCGGTGGCGGGGAAGCGGGCGTCGTCGAGGATGCCGAGAAGGGGGCCCTCGGCTTCTTCGGTGGACCAGCGGCCGGTTTTGGCGGTGAGGCGGGCGATCGGGGGGTGGCCGGCGCTGTGGAAGCGGTAGTGGCCGGTTTCCAGTTCGACGACCAGGTGGACGGCGGTGGCGAAGCCTTCGTCCCAGTCCTGGCGCAGCAGGTACTTGTTCGCGGCGGTGAGGAAGTCGCGGGAGGGGACCGTGCCCAGCAGGCCGCCGAAGGCTCCGGAGAGCAGGAGGGCGCGGGTGCCGGCGGCCAGGCCCTTGCCGCTGACGTCCACCAGGCCGAGTTCGAGGGTCTGGCCGTGGGTGGGTGGTTCGTCGGTGTCGAGGACGTCTGAGTCGCCCGTGGCAGCGGGTCCGGGGACCGCGGGGGTCAGGGCGGCTGTGGCGCCGACGACGGTCTCGGCCGGTTCCGGGTGGCGCGGGGCAGGGAAGGCCGGGCGGGACAGGGCGGCGATGAGGAAGTCGCCGGCGAAGGACTGGCCGCCGGCGGAGCGGATCGACATGTCGACGTGCCAGTCCGGGGGCAGGCGGGGGACCAGGCCCTGGGCGCGCAGGCGTTCGCGCAGGTCGAACAGCATCGCCTCGCCGCGGGTGCCCTGGACGCCCAGGCGCAGGCGCGAGCGGGAGGTCAGTATCACCAGCGCCGCGGTGGCGAACACCGCCAGGGCCGAGCCGAAGGCCACGCCGGCGCGCTCGTGGTTCCAGGACACTGCCACCAGCACCGTGATGCAGATCAGGAGTAGGAGAAGCTGTCCGCGCAGCTTCATCAGCAGCCCGCCGGCCAGCACCGGCAGCGCCAGCATCGCCGGGGTCCAGCCCTCGGGGAAGGCGACGGTCAGCATGCCGAAGCCGACGGCCACCATGCCCAGGGCCGGCAACAGGTACAGGTCGGAGGCCATGGCGTGGTCGGTGATCCACCGGCCGAATCTGGCATCGGCGAAGCGGCCGCCGTCGCCGAAGCGACGGCGGCGCCCGGAGGCCGCTCGCCCGCCGGACCGCCCATTCCCCGAGTCCGCGGTCATGGGCGAACCATATCGGGAGTACGCCCGGTTCGTCACCCTCCGATCATCACCCGGTCACGGTGCGCGGCCGAGTGGCGCGTTTGAGGCACCTGAGACATCCGGCCGGTGCCGGAGCCATCTCAAGTGCCTCAAATACCTCAAATCCCCCAGCGTCACGCAACCTTCTGGCATCCGGGACACCAGAACAGATTCCGGTCCCGTACGCCGGCTGTCGCGATCGGCGTCCCGCACACCAGGCACGGCTGCCCGGAGCGCCGGTAGGCGTACACCTCGCCGCCGTGGTCGTCCTTGCGCGGCGGACGCCCCATCGCCTCCGGCGTGTGCTCCGGCCGCACGGTGTCGATCCGCCCGATCCGCGTCCCCTCGGCCATCAGCACGACCAAGTCGGCCCAGATCCCGTCCCACTCTTCGCGAGTCAGGTCCCGGCCCTTGCGGTACGGGTCGATCCCGGCGCGGAACAACACCTCGGCCCGGTACACGTTGCCGACGCCGGACAGCACCGACTGCTCCATCAGCAGCTCCGCGATGGTCAGCGGGCTCGCCGAGATCTTGCGCCAGGCCTTGTCCGGGTCGGCGTCGGCGCGCAGCGGATCCGGACCGAGCCGGCGCAGCATGGCGGCACGCTCGTCGGGCCCGTAGAGGTCACACGCCGAGGCGCCGCGCAGGTCGGCGTGCCCGGACTTGCCGACCAGCCGCAGGCGCACCTGCCCGATCACCGGCCCGGCCGGCTCGGGGCTGACGAAGAACTTGCCGTAGAGCCCGAGATGCACGTGGATCCAGCGCTCGTCCCCGAAACCGACGAACAGATGTTTGCCATGCGCTTCCGAACCGGAGTACGGCAGATCGGCGACAATCTTCGCGCCCGCGTCGAACCGCCCCTGCGGGCTCCTGACCTCGGAGAAGGGCGAGGCTGAGTCGAGCTCAGCGGTGAAGACGGTGTCGAGTTTTGCGGCAAGACGGTGAATCACGTGACCTTCGGGCATACCAAAGACACTACGCGTCCCCACCGACACTCGAATTTGACGAAGGCGGAAGCCCGATGACCATTGAGAGCCTCGGCCGCAGAGGCGGTCCCAAGCCCGGGGAGCACGGTGTGGCGGCCCCTCGCCACAGCCGTCAGCGCCAGCCGGAGACGCGCGCGGTGCCCGCAGCCCGGCCCAAGCCGGCGCCGCCGCGCTCGCCGCTCGGGGAGGAACTGCGCAGGGCGGCGCAAGCGGCGAACGGGATGGAGCAGGCCAGGGCTGGATCCGCGACAGCCGAGAGCCCGAGCACCGAAGGGCAGCCGGGTAGTACGGGTAGTACGAGTAGTACGGGTAGTAGTCGAGAACGCGGGCCGGCACCCAGACGCGGCGGCCGAGGCGATGGCAAGACGGAGGGCCAGAATCGCGGCGGCGATCGCTCGCTCTACGACGGCGGCTCGCCCTCGGCGAACCGGCTGGGTCCAGCGAAGGCGATGCGGGCGCGGGACGTGTCACGGCCGAGGGAGTAGTCGAGCACTCGACACCCGCCGTCCGCTCCGACCCATCCCTGACAACGACGAACGACAACGACGAACGACAACGACGAACACCGCCGACCCGGTTACCCCGGGTCGGCGGTGTGAACTAGCACGTCAAAGTCGGGATGACAGGATTTGAACCTGCGACATCGTGCCCCCAAAGCACGCGCGCTACCAAGCTGCGCCACATCCCGTTACCAGCGACAGCAGGTTAGCACTGCGGTACGCCCGCAGTCCTGACACTTTTCACGAGGGGCGCCGGGGCTGGCTCCCCGCCGCCGCCCCGACTCAGTAGAGCTCGGTGGAGACTCAGTCGAAGATCGGCTCCTGAGTCCGCGTCCGCTTCAGTTCGAAGAACCCCGGCGTGGACGCCACCAGCAAGCACCCATCCCACAGCTTGGCCGCCGCTTCACCCTTCGGAGCCGGCGTCACCACCGGACCGAAGAACGCCACGCCGTTCACCGCGATCACCGGCGTCCCGACGTCCTGCCCGACCAGGCCGATGCCCTCGGCATGCGACTTGCGCAACGCCTCGTCGTACCGGTCGGTGTCGGCGGCGTCAGCCAAGGCGGCCGGCAGCCCCGCCTCCTCCAACGCCTCGATGATCACCTCCCGGGTGTACTCGCGGCCGCCGGGATGGCGGCGATTGCCCAGCGCGGTGTACAGCGGGAGCACGTATTCGTCGCCGTACTCCTGCTGCGCGGCGATCACCACGCGGACCGGGCCCCAGCCGCGGTCCATCATGTCGCGGTAGCTCTGGGACAGGTCGTCGCGGTGCTCGTTGAGCACCGACAGCGACATGACGTGCCAGCGCACGTCCACCGGCCGGGTCTTCTCCACCTCCAGCATCCAGCGGGAGGTCATCCAGGCCCAGGGGCACAGCGGGTCGAACCAGAAATCGGCCACGTCGCGCGACGGGGCCTCGGCAGGGGAGCTCATACGCGAGTCAACGCCCGGGGACCTGCGGCTAATCCCGGGGGCGGCCAACCGGGCGATCGTGCAAGGATCGAGGCAAACAATTCCATCCGAGGTGACAAGGAGCCGTGCAAGGGTGCCCGGTACTAATCTGACTCGCGAGGAGGCCCAGGAGCGCGCCGCGCTGCTGGACGTCCAGTCCTACGATGTGAAGCTGGACTGGTCCAGCGCCCCCGATCCGGCGGCGAAGACCTACACGTCGGAGACGACAGTCCGCTTCCAGGCGCGCACGCCCGGCGCCTCGACGTTCATCGACCTGATCGCCCCCGGCGTGCGGGAGATCACTCTCAACGGCCGGCAAGTCGACCCCGCCGAGGCGTTCAAGGACAGCCGCATCGCGCTGGCGGGCCTGCAGGCCGACAACGAACTTCGCGTGGTCGCCGACTGCGCCTACATGAACACCGGCGAGGGCCTGCACCGGATGATCGACCCGGTGGACGGCGAGGCGTACCTCTACTCGCAGTTCGAGGTGCCGGACTCGCGCCGCGTGTTCGCAGTGTTCGAGCAGCCGGACCTGAAGGCGGCCTTCACCTTCACGGTCACCGCGCCGGACAGCTGGGAGATCTTCTCCAACTCCCCCACCCCGGCCCCGGAGTCGCGCGGCGACGGCAACGCCACGTGGTCCTTCGCCGCGACCCCGCCCATCTCCTCCTACATCACCGCGCTGGTCGCCGGGAAGTACCAGGTGGCCCGCGCCGAGCACACGACCAAGCGCGGCCAGAAGATCCCGTTGGCCGTGGCGATCCGCACCTCGCTGGCCCAGTACCTGCGCCCGGAGGAGATCTTCGAGGTCACGCGGCAGGGCTTCGACTTCTTCACCGAGAAGTTCCAGCGCGACTACCCGTTCGCCAAGTACGACCAGCTGTTCGTGCCGGAGTTCAACGCCGGCGCGATGGAGAACGCCGGCTGTGTCACCTTCCGGGAGGAGATGATCTTCCGCTCGAAGGTCACCGACGCCGCCTACGAGCAGCGCGCCGAGGTCATCCTGCACGAGATGGCGCACATGTGGTTCGGCGACCTGGTCACCATGCAGTGGTGGAACGACCTGTGGCTGAACGAGTCGTTCGCGACCTTCACCGCCTTCTACTCGATGGTGGCGGCCACCCGCTTCAAGGACGCCTGGACCACCTTCGCCAACGGCGAGAAGTCCTGGGGCTACCGGCAGGACCAGCTCCCCAGCACGCATCCGATCGTCGCGGAGATCGGCGACCTCGAAGACGTGATGGTGAACTTCGACGGCATCACCTACGCCAAGGGCGCCTCGGTCCTGAAGCAGCTGGTGGCCTGGGTCGGCGACGACCACTTCTTCGAGGGCGTGCGCGCCTACTTCGACCGGCACGAGTGGCGCAACACCACCCTGGCGGACCTGCTCGGCGCCCTGGAGGAGACCTCCGGCCGCGATCTGAAGGAGTGGGCGAAGCTCTGGCTGGAGACCGCCGGCCCCAACACCCTGCGACCGGTGTACGAGGTCGACGACGCAGGGAACTTCACCTCCTTCACGGTGGAGCAGGAGGGCTTCTCCTCGCAGTTCCCGACGCTGCGGCCGCACCGCGTGGCGATCGGCCTCTACAGCATGGTCGAGGGCGCCCTGGTGCGCACCGACCGGGTGGAGCTGGACGTCACCGGCGCCCGCACCGAGGTCGCCGAGCTGGTCGGCAAGGCCCGCCCGGCCCTGGTCCTGCTCAACGACGACGACCTCACCTACGCCAAGATCCGCCTGGACGAGCACTCGATGGCGACCCTGGTGGAGCACGTCGGCGACTTCGCCGAGTCGCTGCCGCGCACCCTGTGCTGGGGCGCGGCCTGGGACATGCTGCGCAACGCCGAGCTGGCCGCGCGCGACTACCTCAAGCTGGTCCTGCGCGGCGTCGTCCGGGAGACCGACATCGGCGTGGCGCAGCTGCTGCAGCGGCAGGCCAAGTCCGCGGTCGAGCTGTTCGCCGACCCGGCGTGGCGCCCGACCGGGCAGGCGGCGCTGGCCGACGCCTCGTGGGAGCAGCTGAAGGCCGCCGCCCCGGGCTCGGACTTCCAGCTGGCCTGGGCGCGCTCGTTCGCCGGCAGCGCGCTGACCGACGAGCAGCTGGCCTACGTCGCCGGGCTGCTGGACGGCTCGCAGACGCTGTCCGGCCTGACCATCGACACCGAGCTGCGCTGGTCGCTGCTGATGGCGCTGGTGATCGCGGGCAAGGCCGGCGTGCCGGAGATCGAGGCGGAGCTGGAGCGGGACAAGACCGCCACCGGCGAGCGCTACGCGTTGCAGGCGCGCGCGGCGCGGCCGACCGCCGAGGCCAAGGCCGAGGCCTGGGCGTCGGTGGTGGACGGCGACACGCTGGCCAACCACACGGTGGCCTCGGTGATCGGCGGCTTCCAGTCGGTGCCGGCCGACAAGCGCGAGGAGCTGCTCAAGCCGTACGTCGAGAAGTTCTTCGGCTCGGTCGAGGGCGTGTGGAACTCGCGGACGCATGAGATCGCCACGCAGATCGCGACCGGGTTGTACCCGACCTACGTGATCGAGCAGGGCACGCTGGACGCCACCCAGCGGTTCCTGGACGCCGCGCAGCCGGTTCCCGCGCTGCGGCGGCTGCTCGTGGAGTCCGCGGACACCGTCGCGCGGTGCCTGAAGGCGCAGGAGAAGGACCGGTCGGCGGCTTGATGCCAAGACCGTGAACACGCCAAGAGGCCCGGGCTCAAGATGAGCTCGGGCCTCTTCGTCTTGTCTTCTACGGATGCTGGCTGTGCAGCACCGGAGCCTTCTGCGCGTGCTCCATCAGCGAGCCGAGGCCGTTGACGATCCCGGCGGCCAGGTCGCCGAGCGCGAACGTGGAGGCCATCGAGGCCGCGGCGAGCGCCGCGGCGCGGTCGTCCACCTGGCGCTTGGCCACCAGCCCGGTCACGATCTCCAGCTGGTTGCGCCGGGGATCGACGACGATCAGCACGGCGCGGTCGGCCTCGGGCAGCTGCCGGTGCAGCCGCAGCGCCTGGGCGCGCAGGTCGCCCTCGACCGAGCCGACGTAGACGGAGAACTTCAGGTCGGTCTGCGCGTCGGCGGTGGCGATCGCCTTGGCGATGTCCTGTTCCTGACCGGCGCTGAACGCGTCACCAGCGGGCACTGGCGCCTCCCTCGATCTGGGCCGTGGTGGCGACCGCGGTGAGTTCCTTCAGCGAGGTGCCGGTCAGCGCCAGGGCCGAGGCCTCGCCGTGCTCGTCCTGCGGGCCGCCGAACCAGACCGGCGCGGCCCACCAGCTCAGCTGGTGCGGGCGGTAGCGGTTGCCGCGCGCTATCGACGGCGCGATCACCAGCAGCGCGATGATGCAGGCGATCGCCAGCGGGATGCCGATGTAGACGAGGATGGTGGCGACGGCGGACATGCCGGGGCCCGGGTCGTCGCCGGCTACGCGGTGCACCGCGAAGGCCGGGGACGCCAGCAGCAGGGGCACCGCCGCGAGCGAACCAACCGTCGCCGCCCGCAACGCCCGGCGCCTCACCGCTTCGGGGGTGGTCGGTGTTTTCACGATTCCACGGTATCTGACGTGGCCTCACGCCGGAAAAGCAGGGCCGCCCCCGGAGCGATCCGGGAGCGGCCCCTTTACGGAGATCCGCTAGAGGTTCAGGTCAGGCGGCTGCGAAAGCGCCGTCGAACACAAAACCCTTGGCGTCTCCGCCATACGCCTCCAAGTAGGGCGTCCAGCGCGGGTCCTGTCTTCCTGAGGACAGAATCCGCCAAGCCGAACCGGCCGGCTGCACCGGGGCTTTGCGCATGCGCCAGCCCAAGTCGCCGAACGGACGGTCCGCCTTCACGTGGTTGCAGCGCCGGCAGGCCGAGACGACGTTGTCCCAAGCGTGCTGTCCGCCGCGAGAACGCGGTATCACATGGTCGATGCTGGTGGCCGGCGCGTCGCAGTAGACACACCGGCCGCCGTCGCGCGCGAAGATGGCCCGGCGCGTCAGCGGCACCGCCCGGCGGTTCGGGACCCTGATGTAGCGGGTCAGCCGGATCACCGAGGGCGCGGGCATCGACCAGGTGGCCGCGTGGAGCAGGTCGCCGGATCCCTCAAGGGTGACGGCCTTGTCGCTGAGGATCAGAACCACTGCGCGGCGTTGGCTCACGACGCATAACGGCTCATACGAAGCGTTCAAAAGTAGTGCGTGCGGCACTGGTGGCCTCCTGACCGGGTCCGACGCGTGGCTCGCGCCGGAGCTTGTGTCTCCGGTCTACATTCCCACACCCTTTTCGCCGCTGATTCATCACATGACGCATCAGCGCACGTCGGAGCGTGTGTCCGCAGAACGGCTCACGGGTAGATCCAGTCTGTCCGCTGTTGTGGTTCCCGCGCTACCAGATTTCACGCACATCTTCAAAATCGTGAGTCACACGCGGGTTAACGCAGATCGACTGCAACACATAGTGTTCTGAAGCATGTCGTCCTTCACCTACCCCGAGGCTGAACGCCTCCCCCTCGTCGAGCGCCTGCACGGCCGTGACGTGCCCGATCCCTACCGATGGCTGGAGGACGCGGCGGACCCGCGGACCGTGGCCTGGGAGGCGGCCCAGGAGGAGCTGCTGGCGCGGGCGCGGCGGGGGTGGCCGGCGACGGCGGCGTTCACGACGCGGCTGACCGAGCTGCTGGGGACCGGTGACGTGTCCACGCCGGTTTGGCGCGGCGAGCGGCGGTTCCTGACGCGCCGGCTGCCGAATCAGGAGCACGCGGTACTGCTGGTCGTCGCGGCCGACGGCACCGAGCGGGTACTCGTCGATCCGATGGCCGTCGACCCGGACGGGACCACCACGCTGGACGGCTGGCAGCCGTCGCTGGAAGGCGATCGCCTGGCCTATCTGCTGTCGGAGGCCGGTACCGAGGAGTCGGTCCTGTTCGTCATCGACGTGGCGACCGGCGACCGGATCGAGGGGCCGATCGCCCGGACCAAGTTCACGCCGGTGGGGTGGCTGCCCGGCGGCGATTCCTTTTATTACGTCCGCCGCCTCGCCCCGGAGCTGGTGCCCGCCGACGAGACCCAGTACCACCGCCGGGTTCTGCTGCACCGCGTCGGCACCGACCCGGACGCCGACGACGCCGAGATCTTCGGCGCCGACCAGCCGATGACCAACTACCACGAGGCCTCGGTGACCCGGGACGGCCGCTGGCTGGAGGTGACCACCAGCACCGGCACGGCTCCGCGCAACGACCTGTGGGTGGCGGACCTGACCGCCGGCTCCGCCGACGCCCCCGAGCTGGTGCCGGTCCAGGTCGGCCTGGACTGCCAGACCGGCCTGCACATCTGCGACGCCGACTCGCCGCTGGCCGGCAGCGTGCTGCTGTGGACCGACCGGGACGCCCCGCGCGGCCGGATCTGCGTCGCCCCGCTCGGCGACCTCGGCTACGAGAACTGGCGCGATCTGGTCCCCGAGGACCCGGAGGCGGTCCTGGACTCCTACGCCCTGCTCGACGGCCCCGAGCTGGAACGGCCGCTGCTGGTGGTGGCCCACACCCGGCACGCGGTCGGCGAACTGGCCCTGCACGACGCCCGCACCGGCGAGAAGGTCGGCGACATCCCGCTGCCGGGCCTGGGCACGCTGGCCGGGCTGAGCACGCGGCCGGAGGGCGGTCACGAGGTCTGGTTCGGCTACACCGATTTCACGACGCCGTATCAGATCCACCGATACGACGCGCGCACCGGCGAGACGTCGCCGTGGGAGCTGCCGCCGGCCGAGGTCGAGATCCCGAAGGTCCGCACCCGGCAGGTCGCTTACACGTCTCAGGACGGCACCGAAGTCCGGATGTTCGTCATCGAAGACGGCACCGCCGACAGCGGCCCCAAGCCCACGATCCTCTATGGCTACGGCGGCTTCAACGTCCCCATGACCCCGGCCTACAGCCCGCGCATCCTCGCCTGGGTCGAAGCCGGCGGCTCCTATGCGGTCGCGAACCTGCGCGGCGGCGGGGAGGAGGGCGAGCAATGGCACCGCGACGGGATGATGGCGCATAAGCAGAACGTCTACGACGACTTCCACGCCGCCGGCGACTGGCTGGTGGAGAACAGAGTCACCACCCGCGCGCAACTGGGCATTTTCGGCGGCTCCAACGGCGGCCTGCTCGTCGGCGCCGCCTTGACTCAACACCCTGAGAAGTACGCGGCCGTGGTGTGCTGGGCGCCGCTTCTGGACATGGTCCGCTATGAAAAGCACGGACTCGGCGTCACCTGGAACGAGGAATTCGGCACCGCAGACGACCCCGAACAGTTCGGCTGGCTGATCGCGTACTCGCCGTACCACAACGTGCACCCGGGCACGGTCTACCCGGCGACCCTGTTCACCGTCTTCGACGGCGACACCCGCGTCGACCCGCTGCACGCCCGCAAGCTGGCCGCCGCGCTCCAGCACGCGACCGCGGCCGATGGCGGCCCGACCGGGACCCGCCCGATCCTCTACCGCATGGAGCGCGAGGCCGGACACGCCGCCCGTGCCGTCTCCCGCACCGTCGGCGTGCTGGCGGACATGTGGGGGTTCCTGGCCACGCAGCTGGGCCTGGCGGCGGACCGGGAACCGACGGCCATGATCACGGAGAGCTGACCGGTATGGATCTCCGTGTTCTCACCGAGCCGCAGCAGGGTGCCACCTACGACACTCTGCTGCGGGTCGCCCGCGCCGCCGAGGACCTGGGCTTCGGTGGCTTCTTCCGGTCCGACCACTACCTGCGCGGCGGTGACGGCGACGGCCTGCCCGGCCCCACCGACTGCTGGACCACGCTGGCGGGCCTGGCCCGGGAGACGAAGAGCATCCGGCTGGGCTCGCTGGTGACCCCGGTGACGTTCCGGCTGCCGGGGCCGCTGGCGGTCCAGGCCGCCCAGGTCGATCAGATGTCCGGCGGCCGCATCGAGCTGGGTATCGGCACCGGTTGGGACGCCGCCGAGCACGCCGCCTACGGCATCCCGTTCCCGGAAAAGCGGTTCGAGCGCTTGGAGGAGCAGCTCCAGATCATCAAGGGCCTGTGGAACACGCCGGTCGGCGACGCCTACAGTTTCACGGGCGAGCACTATCGGCTCACCGGCTCCCCCGCACTGCCCAAGCCGGCACAGCAGCCGCATCCGCCGATCATCGTCGGCGGCCGGGGCCCCAAGCGAACGCCGCGTTTGGCAGCAAAGTACGCTAATGAATACAACTCCAACTTCCGCCCCGCCGACCAGGTCGGCGACAGTTACGTCCGGGTTCGCCAGGCCTGCGAGGCGATCGGCCGTGATCCCGACGAACTGACTCTGTCGGTGACACTGGTCGTGGCCTGCGGCCGGACGGAGGCCGAGATCAAGCGGCGGGCCGAGGCGATCGCCCGGATCACGCCGCCGAACCAGGTGATCTGGCGATTCACGCCGCAGCAGATGGTCGACAAGCTCGGCGAATACCACGCCATCGGCACCCGGCGCGTCTACCTGCGGACGTTCGACCTCGACGATCCGGGCCAGCTGGAGTTGATCGCCGACGCGGTGCTATCCCAAGTCCGCATCCCCTAATGTGTCGGTGATCCGCTGTCCCCGACACATGAACCCGTGAGGCTTGCAAGCAAGTGTCCCCCGAAGTCTTCCTCGTCGGCGCCAAGAACTCGGCCGCGCCCGGTTCCCCGCCGCCGAGTCCGTCATCGACGCCGACCGAGTCGGTGAAACAACAGGCGGTACACGTGAGCAACTGGTTCAGCGAGCACTCCGGCAACATCATCGGCGGCGCGGTGACGATCGTCTGCATCTTCGTCGCCTCCCTGATCATCCGCAAGATCACACTGACCTTCATCCGGCGCGCCTTCGACCGCGCGGCGATGCGGGCCGAGACCAAGCCGGGGCGGTTCCTGGAGGCCGGGCTGCTGATGGGGGCCGAGCGCCGCCTCCAGCGCACCCGGGCCCTGGGCGGGGTGCTGAGCAGCGTCGCCAGCGCCACCATCATGATCATCGCGACCCTGATGATCATCGGCGAGCTGCACATCTCCACCGGCCCGATCCTGGCCAGCGTCGGCGTGGTGTCCGCGGCGATCGGATTCGGCGCCCGCGACGTGGTCACCGACCTGCTGGCCGGGATATTCATGATCATGGAGGACCAGTACGGGGTCGGCGACTACATCGACGCCGGCGACGCCAAGGGCACCGTGGAGGAAGTGGGCCTGCGCATCACCCAGCTGCGCGACATCGACGGTGTGGTCTGGTATCTGCGCAACGGCACGATCAAGCGCATCGGGAACCAGTCGCAGGGTTACGCGCGCGCCATCGTGGACGTGCCGGTCTCGTATACCGAAAACCCCTCCCGGGTCCGGGATGTCATGGTCGAGACCGCGCACCAGATGTTCGAGGACCCGCAGTGGAAGGACAGCTTCCTGACCGAGGCGCCGACCGTGGCCGGGATCGAGTCCATCGAGGGCGACCACATGATGATGCGGGTGGCGGTGCGGACCGCGCCGCGCTGGAGCGCCGAGGTCGCGCGCGAACTGCGGCAGCGGTTGCTGTTCGCCTTCGACGAGGCCGGGGTGAAGGTCGGCAACACCGCGGCGAGCGGGACCAACGGGTCCTGAGGCACGCGGCCGGCCGCGCAAGCCGGGCCGGGGTCCATCGACCGGTTGACCCCGGCTTCCACCGGTCGCATCTCACGCCGGACCCGCCTTCGCGGACACGCTGGAGGCATGACCACAGCACTGCGCGTCAGAGGACTGCGCAAGGAATACGGAGACGCCAAGGCGCTCGACGGCGTCGATCTCGACGTCGCGACGGGAGAGATCTTCGCACTGCTGGGCCCGAACGCGGCCGGCAAGAGCACGGCCGTGGAGATCCTGGAAGGGCTGCGGGACCGCGACGGCGGCGAGGTGTCGGTACTCGGGACCGATCCGGCGCGCGCCGACCACCGGTGGCGGGCGCGCGTCGGCGTCGTGTTGCAGGAAACGCGCGGCTTCACGACGCTGCGGGTCGGCGAGGCCGTCCGGCAGTTCGGCGCCTACTACCCCGCGGGCCGCGATCCGGACGAGGTGATCGCCGCCGTCGGCCTCACCAAGCAGACCCGCACCCTCACCTCTCGGCTGTCCGGCGGGCAGCGGCGGCGGCTGGACGTGGCGCTCGGCATCGTGGGCGATCCGGAGCTGCTGTTCCTGGACGAGCCGACCACGGGGTTCGATCCGGCCGCGCGCCGGCAGTTCTGGGAGCTGATCCGCTCGCTGCGCTCTTCCGGGACCACCGTGCTGCTGACCACGCACTATCTGGAGGAGGCCGAAGCACTGGCCGACCAGGTCGGCGTGCTGGTCGCCGGCCGGCTGGTGGCGGTCGGCGCTCCGGACCGGCTCGGCGGGCGGGATCAGGCCGAGGCGGTCGTGGCCTGGGAGGAGGACGGCCGGCGTCGCGAGCGGCGGACCGCGGAACCGACGCGGTTCATCGCGGAGCTGGGGACGCTGTTCCGGGGCGAGGTCCCGGGGCTGTCGGTGACGCGGCCGTCGCTGGAGGACATCTATCTGGGATTGATCGGTGCGCAGGACGAAGGGGGACGATGACCATGGTGACTACAGACGGAGTGGCCGAGGCGCTGGCGGCGCCGCAGGACACGGGCCAGGCCGAGGCGGCACGGACCCGGCGCGCGCCGTTGAGCGAGGTGTGGCGGGTCGGGCGGGTCCGGATGGCCGCGGAGGTGCTGCAGCTGAGCCGCAACACCGGTCTGCTGATCTTCACCTTCGCGGTGCCGGTGGTGATGCTGCTGCTGTTCGGCTCGATCTTCCGGGGGAAGATCGACGGCACCTCGGCCACCTATCAGCAGGTCTACGCGACCGGCATGATCGGCATGTGCGTGATCAACGGGGCGCTGCAGAACCTGGCTTACACGGTGGCCGCCGAGCGGCACTCCAAGGCGCTGAAGCGCTTGCGGACCACGCCGATGCCGGCCGCGTCCTACTTCATCGGGAAGGTCGCCTCGGTACTGGCGGCGACCGTCGCGCAGATCACGGTGATGCTGGCGGTCGGCGTGGCGGTGATGGGGATCCGGCTGCCGACCTCGCCGGGCCGGTGGCTGACCTTCACGTGGGTGCTGGTGCTCGGGGCGACGGCGTGCAGCCTGTTGGGGATCGGGATGAGCTCTCTGATCCGGTCGGAGAACGGGTCGGCGATCGTGTGGCTGCCCATCATGGTGTTGCAGTTCATCTCGGGGGTGTTCATCTTGTTCTCGCAATTGCCGAAGTCAGTGCAGGTGATCGGGTCGCTGTTCCCTGTGAAGTGGCTGTGCCAGGGCATGCGGTCGGTGTTCCTGCCGGAGAGCTTCAAGTACGCCGAGCCCGCGCGGTCGTGGGAGCACGGCCGGCTGGCACTGGTGCTGGTGGCGTGGTGTGTGGTCGGCTTGGTGCTGTGTCTGAAGACGTTCAGCTGGCGGGGGCGGGACGACGGGTGACCGGGTCGGCTGAGCTCGCCGTACCGGACCGGGCCGCGGCCGTGGACGCCGCGGTCCCGGTGCCGGAGGCTGTCACCGGGGACAGTCGGGAGCCCATGTACTCCGAAGCCGCGGTCCCGGACTCCGAGGCCGTCGCCGAGGACCGGCGGGAGTCCTCCAAATCGTGGCGGCGCATCGCGCGGACCTGGGTCGCCGCGTGGCACTTCGCCCTATCGGTATGCGTGGTCCTGATCGTCACCGGGCACAAGCCGTTGTGGCTGTTGGCGCCGCTGGCCGGCATGTCGGCCTCGTATCTGCTGCTGGGGTACCCGTGGCTGGTGGACCGCGCCGGGCTCCGGACGGTCTTCTACCACCTGGCGATCGTCTCCGTGCTCTCCTACGTCATCGTGTGGGCCGATCCCGCGCTGACGTTCCTGGCGAGCGTCGTCCTGTCGCAGTTCACGCCGCTGACCGCCTTCGGGCGCCGGGGCATCGCGGTGCTGGCCGCGGTGGCGGTGGTGCTGACCTCCCCCATCGCCCTGCGCGACGGCTTCGACAGCGGCAGTCTGATCGGCTGGATGGTGACCGCGGGCTCCGCGTTGCTGTTCAACGTCTTCATCGGCGGCTTCTTCGTCGAAATGCTGAACGACCACGGGCGGCGCGGGTCGCTCATCCGCGAGCTGGAGGCCACCCGCGCGGAACTGGAGCGGGTGAACCATGAGGCCGGGGCGCGCCAGGAGCGCGAGCGGCTCGCGCGCGAGATCCACGACACCCTGGCGCAGGGCTTCACCAGCCTGCTGATGCTGGTCCAAGCCGCCGAGGCGACGCTGGACACCGATCCGGGGACCACCCGCGAGCGGCTGGAGCTGGCCGCCCGGACCGCCCGCGAGAACCTGGCCGAGGCCAGGGCCCTGATCGGCGGCGACCCGACGGCCGGGCTGCCGCTGGACACCGCTCTTCGGCGCGCGGTGACGCGGATCGGCGAGGAGCTGGGGATCGCGACGTCGGTCGACATCGCCGGCGTGCCGCAGCCGCTGTCGGCCAACGCCCAGGTGGTCACGCTGCGGGTGGCGCAGGAGGCGTTGGCGAACGTGCGCAAGCACGCGCGGGCCGGTGCCGTGGACGTGCGGCTGACCTACGGCGAGGCCGGCGTGACGTTGACGGTCGTCGACGACGGCGTGGGGATGGACGGTGCCCCGACCGGCGGTCCCGGCGGCTCCGGCGGTCCTGACAGCCCCGGCGGCTTCGGCCTGCGCTCCATGCGCGAGCGCGTCGAGCAAGTCGGCGGCGTGCTGACGATCACCAGCGCGGCCGGCGCCGGGACCCGGGTGGAAGCGGAGGTGCCGTATGAGTGAGCGTCTGCGGGTCCTGATCGTCGACGACCACCCGGTGGTCCGCGCCGGGCTGCACGGCATGCTCGCCGCCGAGCCGGACCTGACGGTGGTGGCCGAGGCCGCCGACGGTGCGGAGGCGGTGCGGCTGGCCCTGGAGCTGAGGCCGGACGTGGTGCTGATGGATTTGCGGATGGCCGGGATGGACGGCGTCGAGGCCACGGCGCGGCTGACGGCCGAGGACCCCACGATCAAAGTGTTGATCCTCACCACCTACGACACCGACGCCGACATCGTTCGCGCGGTCGAGGCCGGAGCCACCGGCTACCTGCTCAAGGACACGCCGCGGGCGAACCTGGCCGAGGCGGTGCGGCTGGCCGCGCGCGGCGAGACGGTGCTGGCCCCGGCGGTGGCCGCCAAGCTGGTCCGCCGGATGCGTGAGCCGGCGCCGCAGCCGCTGACCCCGCGCGAGCGCGAGGTGCTGGCGCTGGTGGCCCGCGGCCTGGCGAACGCCGAGATCGGCCGCGAGCTGTTCATCAGCGAGGCGACGGTCAAGACGCACCTGGTGCGCGTGTTCGGCAAACTCGGCGTCGACGACCGGACGGCCGCCGTGACGAAGGCGATGGCGCGGGGTTTGCTCTGAACCGCCTCTACCCTCGGATGACATGACCAGCATGAGCCCCGAGGACGCCCGCGCCACCTTCCTGCTCCAGCCGCACGCGGTCCTGGCGACCGCGGACGCTTCGGGCGTCCCGCATCTGGTCCCCGTGGTCTTCGCGGCGGTCGACGACGGCTTGGCCCTGGTGGTGGATCACAAGCCGAAGCGCACGACGGATCTGAAGCGGCTCAGGAACATCGCGGCCAACCCGCACGTCTCCCTTCTGGCGGAGCACTACTCCGCCGATTGGAGCACTCTGTGGTGGGTTCGCGCCGATGGCACGGCCCGCATCGGCTCGGTGACACCGGAGATGCTGGCGGCGTTCCAGGCCCGCTATCCGCAGTACAACGAGGTCCCGCCGGCCGGGACCGCCGTCGTGGTCACGGTCGTCAAGTGGTCCGGCTGGACCGCCTGAGCGGGCCTGATCCGAAACATGCTTGACGCGCGACGGCCCGACCACTAGCCTCCCGTTTCGTTAGTAAACTTTCCTAATAGTTGCCGCTCGGGCCTGGGGATCGGGGAGGAGAATGCGGTCGTGGCCACTTCCGACAGCACCCCCGGCGCTACCACCCCCGGGACCCCGCGCCTGCTCCGTTCCATCAACGACCGCTCCGCGCTGGAGCTGCTGGTCGAGCACGGTCCGCTGACCCGCACCCGGATCGGCGCCCTGACCGGGCTGTCCAAGCCCACCGCCAGCCAGCTGGTCGACCGGCTGCTCACCGTGGACCTGGTGGTCCCGGCCGGCACCGCGGCCGGCGGGCCCGGACCGAGCGCGCAGCTGTACGCGGTGAACCCGGCCGCCGGGTACGCCGGCGGCGTCGACGTCACCCACACCCGGGTCACCGCGGCGATCGCCGACCTGACCGGCGCCCCGGTCGGTGAGTTCGAGATCCCGGTCGTCGGGCGCAGCGCGGCGGGCAGCGTGGAGCGGGTGCGCGACGCGCTGCACGGCGCCGCCGAGGCAGCGGGCATCGCGCCGGAGGCGGTGCGGCACGTCGTGGTCGGCGTGCCCGGCGCCCCGCACCCGGAGACCGGCCGGCTCGGCTTCGCCCGCGACCTGCCCGGCTGGCACGGCGGCAATCTGGCGCGGCTGCGCGAGCTGCTGGGCGTGCGGGTGGACGTGGAGAACGACGTCAACCTGGCCGCCATCGCCGAGCAGCACCACGGCCAGGCCCGCGGCGCCGACGACTTCGTGGTGCTGTGGCTGGGCAACGGCATCGGGCTGGCGATCGTGCAGGACGGCCGGTTCGTGCGCGGTGCCACCGGCGGGGCCGGCGAGATCGGCTACATGCCGGTCGCGCTGGACCCGGACGACCCGGCGCTGCGGCCCGGCGCCAAGCCGGTGAAGAACACCTTCCAGAACCTCGCTGGGCGGCCGGCGGTCCTGCAGCTGGCCCGCGAGCACGGCATCCGCGTCGCCGATCCCGGCGAGGCGGTGCGCCGGGCCGTGGAGACCGGGAACACCGCGCTGCTGACCACCCTGGCCCGGCGCACCGCCCGCGGGCTGGCCCCGGTGCTGGCCGTACTGGACCCTTCGCTCGTCGTCCTGTCCGGTGACACTCTGCGCGCCGGTGGCGACGTCCTCAAAGACCTGATCGAGCACGAACTGCACGCCGTCGCGGTCCCCCGCCCCACGCTCGCGGTGTCCACCGTGGAGGGCAACCCGGTTCTGGCCGGAGCCCTGCACGCGGCGCTGCGCGCGGTGCGCGAGGACCTGTTCAGTCGCGGGGTGTAGGCGCTCATGGATGCCATGGACCGGGATGGGACCTTGATATGAAACTCGTGGTTGTCGGCGGAGGGTCGACATACACCCCGGAGCTGGTAGACGGCTTCGCGCGGCTGCGCGACACGCTGCCGCTCGCCGAACTCGCGCTCATCGACCCGGCCGCGGAGCGGGTGGAGCTGATCGGCGCGCTGGCCCGCCGGATCTTCGCCAAGCAGGGGCATCTCGGTGTCGTCACCACGCATACCGAGCTCGAGTCCGGTATCGAGGGCGCGGACGCTGTGCTGATCCAGCTGCGGGTCGGCGGGCAGGCCATCCGGAACGTGGACGAGTCGTTCCCGCTGGAGTTCTGCTGCGTCGGTCAAGAGACCACCGGGGCCGGGGGCTTCGCCAAGGCCCTGAGGACCGTACCGGTGGCACTGGACATCGCTGAGCGGGTACGGCGGATCGCGCCGCAGGCCTGGATCATCGACTTCACCAATCCGGTGGGCATCGTCACCCGTGCGCTGCTGGACGCCGGGCACCGCGCGGTCGGGTTGTGCAACGTGGCCATCGGCTTCCAGCGCCGTGCCGCCGCGCATCTGGGCGTGGAGCCGTCGCGGATCAAGCTGGACCACGTCGGTCTCAACCACCTGACGTGGGAGCGGGGCTGCTACCTGGACGGCGTCGACATCCTGCCGAAATACCTGGCCGAGTCCCTGGACGAGATCGCGCACGACATCGAGCTGCCCGCGGAACTGATCAGCCGGCTCGGGGTCGTCCCCTCCTACTACCTGCGCTACTTCTACGCACACGACATCGTCGTCAAGGAACAAATAGATCAGGTCGCCAAGGGCGAGAACCGCGCGCTCGCGGTGGCCGCCGTCGAAGCCGAGCTGCTGGCCCAGTACGCGGACCCGACGCTGGACACCAAGCCGGAGGCGCTGAGCAAGCGCGGCGGAGCGTTCTATTCCGAAGCCGCCGTCGAGCTGTTGGCCGCCCTGCACGGCGATCTCGGCGATGAGCTGGTCGTCAACGTCCGCAACGATGGCACCTTCCCCTTCCTCGCCGACGAAGCAGTGATCGAGGTCCCGGCGATCGTCGACGCCTCCGGCGTCCGCCCCGCGCCGCTGCGCGCACCGATCGAGCCGCTGTATCGAGGCCTGATCGCGCACGTGTCCGCCTACGAGGAACTGGCGATCGACGCGGCGGTGCGCGGCGGCATCGAGCGGGTCCGCACCGCGCTGCTGGCGCATCCGCTGGTGGGCCAAGCCGACCTGGCCGACAGACTCGCCGACTCGCTGGTCGCGAAGAACCGCGACTTCCTGCCGTGGGCGTGACCCCCGGCGCCGTCCTGGCGATCGACGGCGGGAACAGCAAGACGGAAGTGGCTTTGGCGACGGCGGACGGAACCGTGCTGGCCTGCATGCGGGTCGGCGGGTTCACGCCGCAGGTCGACGGGGTGGCCGCGGCGGTCTCCGTGGCCGGGCGGGGCGTGGCGCTGATCCGCGCCGAACTCGGCCTGCCCGCGGACGAGCCGTTCGCCGAGCTGCTCGCCGCCTATGTGGCCGGCGCCGACTTCCCGGTCGAGGTGGAGGCGCTGACGGCGGAGTTCGCCGCGCGCGGCTGGGCCGAGCGCACCGTCGTCGACAACGACGCCTTCGCGCTGCTGCGCTCGGGGACGTCCCGGCCCTGGGGCGTGGCAGTGGTCTGCGGCGCGGGCATGAACTGCGTCGGGATCGCCCCGGACGGCCGGCACGCGCGGTTCCCGGCGGTCGGCGTGATCTCCGGCGACTGGGGCGGCGGCGGGGGCATCGGCGAGACGGCGCACTGGTACGCGGTACGCGCCGAGGACGGCCGCGGCGCCCCGACCATGCTGCGCAAGGCGGTCGCGGAGTACTTCGGCTGCGCCTCGATGGCCGAGCTGGTGGCGGCGCTGCACTTCGGGCGGATCGGCGAGGACCGGTTCGGCGAGCTCGCGCCGCTGGTGTTCGAGGTCGCCGGGCTCGGCGACGAGGTGGCGCTGGCGATCGTGGAGCGGCTGGCCGACGAGGTCTGCGCCTGGGCCTGCGCGGCGCTGGGCCGGCTGGAGCTGATGGACGCCGAGACCGAGGTGGTGCTCGGCGGCGGGGTGCTGCGGGCCCGGCCGCCACTGCTGATGGCCGGGATCGAGCGGCGGTTCGCCGAGCGGGCACCGCGCGCGGTGCTCACGGTCGCCGATCGGCGGCCGATCCACGGGGCGGTGTTGTTGGGGCTGGACGAGTTGGCGCGGGGCTGAGTCCTGATACGTCCTGAACGCCGAACGAGGTCCCCGACTGAGCCGGGGACCTCGTTCGGATACGGACTTCCGCTGCGCCCGATGGAGCCGTCAGACGAGCGCGGCGTCCAGCGTGATCGACGGGACAGCGGCCAGCGCCTTGGACACCGGGCAGTTCGCCTTGGCGTCCTCGGCGGCGGCCTGGAAGCCCTCCGCGCTCAGGCCGGGCACCGAGGCGCGCACCACCAGGCGGATGGCGATGATGCCCTCACCGGGCTGGAAGTCGACCTCGGCGTGGGTGTCGACGCTGGTCGGCGGGGTGCCGGCCTGCGACAGGCCGTGCGAGAGCGCCATGGAGTAGCAGGTGGCGTGGGCCGCGGCGATCAGCTCCTCGGGGCTGGTCACCCCGTTCGGCTCGGCCGAGCGCGCGGGCCAGTTGACGTCGAAGGTGCCGAGTTCGGAGGAGGCGAACGTGACGGCGCCCTTGCCGTCGAGGAGGCTGCCCTCCCAGTGCGTGTCGGCCTTCCGGGTAGTCGCCATGGGTGTCCCTACCTTCTTCCTTGCGGTCGAGCTTGCAGTCGAGGCTTCGACGAGATCCTCTCATGTGCTCGCCGGGGCGCGCTCAGTCCGTCCGTCGGAACACGTAGACGTTGTTCGCGGGATCGGCGAACACCTGCTGATAGTCGTAGCCGGGGTGCCGGGCGCGGACGAAGTCCAGCGCCGAAGGCTGTCCGTTCCAGCCGGAGCGGTCTATGTCGAAGGCCTCGTAGTCGGGCGGATGCACGATGTTGGGGTTGCCGATCCACAGCGCGGCCGTGCGGGCCGCCAGGGCCGGCAGCATCGTGACGGTGGTCTCCACGGTGACTCCGGACGGTACCGCCGCCTCCGCGCGTTTGACGGCGGCGGCGTGCTCGTCGGGGGACCAGGTCTCGTGATGCCACAGGTCCTGGAGCGGGAAGGCCTGGGTCAGCGCGGCGGCGATGGCGAGCATCGCTACGGCGCCGTGCTTGAGCTGGGCGTCGCCAAGCACGTGAAGCCAGGTCTGGGGCGGGCGCGAGAGCGGGGATCGGCGTCCGGGTACTGCTTCGCGCGACTCCCTCATCCGCACCAGTCCGTCGATCGCGGCGGCGAAGACGATGACGGTGGGGACCACGCTGTAGTGGAAGTCGGTGCCCCAGTAGGCGGGTCCGACGTTGACGAAACGGGCGACCAGCGCCGGGACCGCGAGCAGGACCAGCGGCGAGCGCAGGGCGATGAAGGCCACCGGGAGGAGCGTCGTCAGGATCGTGCGGCCCTTGGCCCCGATGCCGTCCAGGAACTGGTGGGGTACGCAGCTCATCAGGCGGCCGAGGCCGGCGTGCTGCTCCGGGTCCAGGCAGCCGCCCTCGTTCCAGTAGAGGTAGACGCCGTCCGGATTGAAGTGCGGGATGACCACTCGCACGAGCAGTGAGGTCAGCAGAGCTCCGAGCGCGATGCCGAGGCCGAGGGTCGCGCCCTGATGGGTGAGCCGGCCGCGCAGGCGGGTGCTCGCCACGACCATGGCGATGATGATCGGCACCAGCAGTGCGAGGTCTTCCTTGACGCACAGCAGCGGAAGCGACCACAGGATCGTCTTGCGGTACTCGCCGCGGATGTAGGCGCACAGGCTGAAGGCCAGGGCGGGGACGGCGAAGGCGACTTCGTGGAAGTCGAAGTTGGCGGCCTGGACGACGCCCCAGGACAGGCCGTAGGCGATGCCGATGGCGTAGCCCTGGCGGCGGCCGACGAGGTCCATCGCGGTGCGGGTGAGGGGGACGGCCGCGACGGCCAGGAGGAAGGATTGCGCGAGCAGGAGGGTGATCGGCGAGGGGAAGACGCGGAAGAGCGGGCCCAGGAGCATCAGGATCGGATGCCAGTGGTCGCCGAGGAGGTTCAGGTTCTGGCCGCGGATGTTGACCATCGGGGCTTGGAACTGCCCGTAGGCGCGGACCGCTTGGGTGAAGATGCCGAGGTCCCACGACATGGACTCGCGGCGTTCGTAGCGCAGGACGGAGATCAGGGCGTAGAGGGTGAAGGCGCCGGCGGTGATGAGCCAGGGCGGCGAGGGGGCGATGCGGCGGGGTTCTTGTCGCTCCCGGATATCCGGGACGGTCTCGAGTACGACCGGGGATGCCGTCGCGACTCCGTTTGTCGACGGTAGTGGGTATTCGTGGCGCGGCTCCGGCAGATGGACGGTGGTATCCAACTCTTTTGACTCCCCCGGCATGGAGGAAGCATAGATGCCGGTCCGCGGGCAGTGGGACAATGGCCGGGTGAGTGATCGCGAGGAACCCGTCACGTTCTACGAGGCCGTCGGTGGCGCGCCGACCTTCCGGAAGCTGGTCGCCCGGTTCTACGAGGGGGTGGCTGCCGATCCGGTGCTGCGGCCGATGTATCCGGAGGAGGACCTCGGGCCGGCCGAGGAGCGGTTGCGGATGTTCCTGGAGCAGTACTGGGGCGGTCCGACGACGTACTCCGAGCAGCGCGGGCATCCGCGGCTGCGGATGCGGCACTTCCCGTTCAAGGTCGACACCGTGGCGCGGGACGCGTGGCTGCGGCACATGCGGGTGGCGGTTGATGCGCTGGAGTTGCCGCCGCTGTATGAGGCGGAGCTCTGGGACTACCTGGAGCGTGCCGCGCACAGCATGGTCAATTCGGAGTGAGTGGGCACGCATAGCGTCGCTGCCGCGGGCCTTCACACCCTTGAGCCGACCATCTTCGGGTCCGCGGTCAGAGCAGGCCGGATCCCGTCCGCAGCACGATGGTCCCGTAGGGAGCGTCCAGCCGCAGCCATCGTCCGGCTGACCGCACCGCAGTGGCCGCGGACTGCGCCGGCCCGAGGAACCCCATCGCCCGCGCGGCGTGCGCGGCCCGCACCGGCAGGCCGAGGCTCAGCGGCCGGTCCCAGATCTCGGCCGCGATGCGGTCGACGGCGGCCCGCGTCCGCTCCCGGTCCGGGATCGTCTCGGCGCGCTGCTTGAACTCCCCGATCGCCGCCAGGGCCGCGGTCTCGACCTCCGCCACCGGTAGCTCGCCGACCGGCTGCCAGCCGGTGCGCGGCGGGAGGAAGCCGGTCCAGGCGGTCGCGCCGGCCAGCGGGCGGGGCAGAGCCAGCGTGCCGTCGGGAGCGATGGCGTGGAGGAGATCGCCTGCTGACACGGTGACGTCCAGGTCCGCCGGGGACGCCGCGCCGGTCGTTCTGCTGGTGCTCTCGTCGGCGGCCAGGGCCAGCGTCCGCAGGGTCAGCACGTCGAACGGCGGCCGGCCGTAGACGCCCACCGCCGCGCCCGAGGCCACGACCCGCACCGCCGCGGCCTTGTCGAACCGCAGCAGCCGGGTGAGGTAGCCGCCGAGGTCCGCGGCCTCGTCCGGGCCGGCCAGCGCCAGGGCCGCGGCCGCCGGGGCGTTCACGCGGCCGCCGGCGTCGGCGTGTAGTACTCGGCGAGGTAGTCCTTCTCCAGCTGCGACAGCCGCCGCAGCCGGCCCTCGGCCAGGTCGTAGGGCACGAGGACGGAGGACGCGGTCGCGTAGACGGCCTCCTCGTCGCAGACCTCGTAGGCCACGGTGAACTTCGCGGCGGCCACGTGCGTCACCCACACCTCTACCCGCACCGGCGCCTGGCGGTAGACCAGCGGCCGCTTGTAGGCGATCTCGTGCTTGGCCACGACCGTGCCGAAGGTGGCGAAGCCCTCGACGCCGGCCTCGGAGGCGCGGTGGAACATCCAGTCCACCCGCGCCTCCTCCAGGTAGCGCAGATACACCACGTTGTTCACGTGCTGATAGGCGTCCATGTCCGACCACCGCAGCGGGCACAGGTACACGTGGCGCTTGCCCGCCGTCATCAGTCGCGCTTCAGCTTCCGGTAGGTGGCGCGGTGCGGCCGCAGCGACTCCGGGCCCAGACGCTCGGCCTTGTTCTTCTCGTAGGCCTCGAAGTTGCCCTCGAACCAGAACCACTTCGACTCGCCCTCCCAGGCCAGGATGTGGGTGGCGACGCGGTCCAGGAACCAGCGGTCGTGGGAGATGACCACGGCGCAGCCGGGGAAGTCCAGCAGCGCGTTCTCCAGCGAGGACAGGGTCTCCACGTCCAGGTCGTTGGTGGGCTCGTCGAGCAGCAGCAGGTTGCCGCCCTGCTTCAGGGTCAGCGCCAGGTTCAGCCGGTTGCGCTCGCCGCCGGACAGCACGCCGGCCGGCTTCTGCTGGTCCGGGCCCTTGAAGCCGAACGCCGAGACGTAGGCGCGCGAGGGCATCTCGACCTGGCCGACCTTGATGTAGTCCAGGCCGTCGGAGACGACCTCCCACAGCGTCTTCTTCGGGTCGATGCCCTCGCGGTTCTGGTCCACGTAGGAGATCGAGACCGTCTCGCCGACCTTCACCCCGCCGGCGTCCGGCTTCTCGAAGCCGACCAGGGTCTTGAACAGCGTGGTCTTGCCGGCGCCGTTCGGGCCGACGATGCCCACGATGCCGTTGCGCGGCAGCGTGAAGGACAGGTCGTCGATCAGGACCCGGTCGTCGAAGCCCTTGACGAGGCGGTTCACCTCGATGACCACGCTGCCCAGGCGCGGGCCCGGCGGGATCTGGATCTCCTCGAAGTCGAGCTTGCGGACCTTGTCCGCCTCGGCCGCCATCTCCTCGTAGCGGGCCAGCCGCGCCTTGCTCTTGACCTGGCGGGCCTTTGCGTTGGAGCGGACCCACTCCAGCTCGTCCTTCAGGCGCTTCTGGCGCTTGACGTCCTTCTGGCCCTCGACGCGCATCCGCGAGGCCTTGGTCTCCAGGTAGGTGGAGTAGTTGCCCTCGTAGGGGTAGGCGCGGCCGCGGTCCAGCTCCAGGATCCACTGGGCGACGTTGTCCAGGAAGTACCGGTCGTGGGTGACGGCGACCACGGTGCCGGCGTACTTCTCCAGGTGCTGCTCCAGCCAGTTCACCGACTCGGCGTCCAGGTGGTTGGTGGGCTCGTCGAGCAGCAGCAGGTCCGGGGCCTCCAGCAGCAGCTTGCACAGCGCCACCCGGCGCCGCTCGCCGCCGGAGAGCACCTTGACGTCGGCGTCGCCGGCCGGGCAGCGCAGCGCGTCCATCGCCTGCTCGATCTGCGAGTCCAGCTCCCAGGCGTTGCGGTGGTCCAGCTCGTCCTGGAGCTTGCCCATCTCGGCCAGCAGCTCGTCGGTGTAGTCGGTGGCCATCTGCTCGGCGATCTCGTTGAACCGCGTGAGCAGCCCCAGCGTCTCCTTCACGGCCTCCTGGACGTTCTCCAGCACCGTCTTGGACTCGTCCAGCGGCGGCTCCTGGAGGAGGATCCCGACGGAGTAGCCCGGCGCGAGCATGGCGTCACCGTTGGACGGCTGCTCCAACCCGGCCATGATCTTCAGCACCGTCGACTTGCCCGCACCGTTCGGGCCGACGACACCGATTTTCGCCCCCGGCAGGAACGACAGGGTCACGTCGTCGAGGATGACCTTGTCGCCGTGGGCCTTGCGTGCCTTGCGCAGGGTGTAAATGTACTCCGCCATGGGACACAAGCTTAGTTGGCGTGGGGAGGTGGTTCTTACGCGTGGTGCCGGCTCCGGGAGGTTGGCCGGGACGGCGCGCCGGGTTAACAGTTACTTCAGATATCGAAGGAGTCGCCGCGCATGCCCCGCGCATCAGTCTTGCGGCTGATCGACACATGCAGGAGGGGTCCATGTGCGGCCGGTCCCCGCGACCGGCCGCACAGCTCGGGAACGGCGTGTCACCGGCGGCGTTCGGTCACGCCGCCGCGGGGATTTCCACCTCCTCGTCGACCGCGGTGGTGGACGTGGGGAGGCTCAGCACTGTCGCCTCGGTCGACTCGGACTCGGTCGACTCGGACTCGGTCGGCGCGGCGGCGGCAAAGGCGGGCACCGGCTCGCGGTCCACAGCGCCGGCGTCAGGCATCGGCTTGACCGCGACCTGATCCGTGCCGTTGGCGACAGTCGTGGTACCGGAGGCATTATCGGCACGGCCGCGCGGCGGACCGGGAATCCGGATCGGTGCGTTGGCCCGGCGGTACACAGTCGTACCCCACCGAAGGTCGTGGCCGATGGCCTGCACATCGAGCTCAGCCGTGACCATCTGCTCCTCCCCACGCCGCCAGCGGCTGATCCGAAGCCGGCCGGTGGCCACCACCGGATCGCCCACGCCCATGGAGCTGGCCACATGGTCGGCCAGATGGCGCCAGCACACGGCGCTGTAGTAGCTCGGGTCGCCGTCGCCCCAGGTGCCGGTGCGTTTGTCGAAGCGGCGGGGAGTGTTGCGGATCTGGAAGCGGGCGATCGGGGTGTCGTCGGCGGCCTGGCCGTAGCGCACTTCGCTGCAGACCGTGCCCACGACGGTGACAGTGGTTTCGTTCATCGGGCATCCCCCTGGATGTCGGCGGGGTGCGATCGCCGGCCCCCGGTGTCCTTGATGCGACAATGCTCGCATTCGGGGACAAGGCGATACAAGGGTTCGAGGAGTGGTGTACCCGTTCGGCCTAATCAGGGCTCTTCCGTGCAGGTGCGAGCGGTTTTAGTGTTTGCCGAAACGAAGCCGACGCAGGAGGTCCGCCGTGACCGGAACCGCGCACGCCGTCGAGGACTTCATCGCCGCTGTCGAGGGGCAGACCGTGCCCTCGCTGGTGGAGCGCAACGCCACCGAGTTCGGGGAACGCCCGGCGATCACCGGCGCTCCGGGCGCCGACGGCACCACCGTCACCCTGACCTGGGCCGAGCTGCGGCAGCGGTCCGCGGAGTTCAGCGAGGGCCTGGTGGCCCTCGGCCTGGAGCCCGGCGACCGGCTCCTCACCATGATGTCCACCCGCCCCGAGCACTGGATCACCGACTACGGCGCCCAGTACGCCCGCGCCATCCCCTGCACCGTTTACGCCACGCTGTCCACCGACCAGATCGGCTTCGTCGCCTCCCACAGCGCCGCCCCGGTCATCGTGCTCGAAGGCCGCGAGGAGATCGAGCGCTGGCAGCCGGTGCTGGCCGACCTGCCCGAGCTGCGGCACGTCATCGTGGTCGAGGAAGCCGACTCGGCCGTCGGCCCCGAGGCCGCGCACGGCAAGCAGTTCCTGCCGTTCAGCGCCGTCCTGGCGATCGGCCGCGAGCGCCTGGAAGCCCACCACGGCGTCTTCGAGCAGCGCTGGCGGCAGATCAAGCCCGAGGAACCCGTCGGCATGATGTACACGTCCGGCACCACCGGCGATCCCAAAGGCGTCGTCCTGTCGCACTACAACGTCCTGTACGAAGCCGCCGCCACCGACCATGTCGCCCCGATCGAGGACTTCCCCGAAACGGTCGCCTACCTGCCGCTGGCGCACATCGCAGAACGCGAACTCAGCCTCTACGGCTCCGTCCTGAAGGTCGCGCACGTCCACCTGTGCCCGGACCCGCGCCAGGTCATCGGCGCGCTCGGCCGGGTACGCCCCTGCTCTCTGTTCGGCGTGCCGCGGGTCTGGGAGAAGATAGCCGCCGGCGTCCAGGGCCTGCTCAAGACGGCCGAGCCGGCGCAGCGGGAGGCGTTCGAGCGCGCCCACGCGCTCACCCTGGAGGCGGTGGACCTCCAGCTCGCCGGCAAGCAGATCCCGGAGGATCTCGCCGAAGCCGTCGCGCAGGCCGACCGCACCGTACTGGCTCCGGCCCGGGCCCTGCTCGGCTTGGACAAGACCACGCGCGCCACCAGCGGCGCCGCCCCGGTGTCGGTGGCGACCCTGCGCTTCCTCAACGGCCTCGGCGTCCCGCTGATGGAGGTCTGGGGCATGTCCGAGACCAGCGGCGCGGCCACGGTCTGCACCCCGGAGGCCAATCGCATCGCCACCGTCGGCAAGGCGCTGCCCGGCGTGGAGGTGAAGCTCGGCGAGGACGGCGAGGTGTTCGTCCGCGGCCCGATCCTGCTGTCCGGCTACCTCCGGCCGGACGGCACGGTGGCCTCGCCGCTGGACGCCGACGGCTGGCTGGCCACCGGCGACGTCGGCACCCTGGACGCCGACGGCTTCCTGACCATCACCGACCGCAAGAAGGAGCTCATCATCACCTCCGGCGGCAAGAACATCGCGCCGACGCTGATCGAGAGCCACCTGACCACGCACCCCGCTGTGGGATTCGCCGCCGCGATCGGCGACCGCCGCCCCTACGTCACGGCTCTGATCGTCCTGGACCCGGAGGTGTTCCCGGCCGACGCCACGCACTCCCCCGAAGCCCGCGCCGCAGTGCAGCAGGCCGTGACGAACGCCAACGCGAAGCTGTCGCGCGCCGAACAGGTGAAGAAGTACACGATCCTGGCCGGTCCCTGGACGCCGGAGACCGGAGAGGTCACGCCGAAGCTGAGCCTGCGCCGCCGCGTCATCGCCGAACGCTATGCGCAGGTGATCAACGACATGTACGCAGGCCTAGAAGCGGAGGGGGATCAAGCGTAGCTGCGGTAACGCTTACGGAAGCTCCGCATATAGAGCTTCATGGGAAGCCACCGCATGCGCCGGGGGATTCGCGGATACGCCAGCCGCAGCAGCCGGGCCACGCGCCGGAACATCCGCTCCCGGCGCGGGTTCCAGGCGAACCCGTACTCCTCCCTTATACGTTCCGGCAGGAGCCCTGCAGTAATGAGCCGGTTCAAGGGGAGCAAGGTGCGGAGGTACCAGGGCAACGCCGTGCTGTACATCATGTCGTGGCAGATGCGCTTGGCGTCCGCGGTGACTTCCAGGGTGTCGACCTGCTGCTGCCAATACCGCCGGAACTCCGCGACCGAGGACGGCCACAGTTCCTCCGGGCATCCCAACTGCGTCGCGAACCGCGCATACTCCTGACGCAGTTCTTCCTGCATCGCCTCGGTCATCGGCCCGAGCGTCGCCTCATAGATCTGCAAGCCGGAGTCGAACAGCGTGGCGGCCACCCAGAGCTGGAGGTCGGGATCGTCAGCCGAATAACCGGGACCGGTCACGTGCTGGTGGATGTCGTTCACCGCACCAGCGATCCACGCCGCCTCTTCAGGAGTCCCGAAGGCTGTGCCGTACACGTAGTACATCGTCCCCTGCAGACGCTTCAGCGGATCCTCCGCGAACCGGCTGTGCTCGGCCACTCCCCTGGCAACCTTCGGGTGCGCGACTTGTAACAGGATCGCCCGGCCGGCGGCGGCCAGAATACAGGCCTCGCGGAGCACCAAGCGGACCGCGCTGTCCTCGCGTTCGTCCACGCCCGCCATAGCCGAATCGTACCCTCGCACTACCGGAACGACGGGTAGCGCATCTCTATAAGGTCGTGCGACGGATTGAGGTTGTGTGGCTCACTGAAGCCGGTCACCTCGAAGCCCTCGCGCTCGTAGAAGCGGCGTCCACGATGGTTGTCGTCGCGGACCTCCAAGACGAGTTCCTTCGCATCCGTGGTCCGCGCGAAGTCGATGCAGGCTTGGTTCAGACGCCGTGCGACATCGGTCCCGCGCGCCTCGGGCCGGACATAGACACCGATGATGATGTGCACATCCGGCCGGTGGAAGTGCGGCATCACGCCCCACATGCCGACGAGCTTGCCGGCGGCGTCATCGACGGCCACGTAGAACGCCTGCCGCTCGGAGGAGGCGTTCGTCCGAGCCCGTTCCCGCCACGTCTCGTCGGGCAGCGCCGAAGCCTGTTCATAGGTCTGGCCGAAGTTGGCCGGCGAGTTCAGCAGCGCTTCCAAACGCAGCTCGCGAATCTCCTGCCATTCCTCCGCGGTAGTGCGGCGCACGGTATAAGCCATGAGCCATCTTGTCCGGCGGCAAAGTCCGACGCCAGCGAGTTACCCGTGATCGACCGGTCTGGGGCACACACGGCATATCCGGTCCCAGTGGCAGGAAGCGCCCTCGCGCTCTTGACTGCGCTGCTCGGCTCGCGTTGGCTACGTCCCGGGGATCCGGCGATCGAGTGAACCGGCGCGGAACTGCGAGCCGCACCGGCGGAAAGAATGCGGGTGAGGCGTGGCGGGCGCGAACGAATGGTCCAACTGGGCGGGCAACCAGACGGCGAACGCGGTCCGGGTGGCCACCCCGCAGTCGGCGTCGGAGGTCGCGGAGATCCTGCGCGGCGCGGCGAACGAGGGCCTGACCGTCAAGGCCGTCGGCTCCGGCCATTCCTTCACCTCGGCCGCGGCCACCGACGGCGTGCTGATCAGGCCCGACGGCCTGACCCGGCTGAAGCAGATCGACCGGGAGGCCAACCTGGTCACCGTCGAGTCCGGGATGCCGCTGCACCAGCTGAACGCGCTGCTGGCGGAGAACGGCATGGCGCTGACCAACATGGGCGACATCCAGGTCCAGACGGTCGCCGGGGCCATCGGCACCGGCACCCACGGCACCGGCCGCGCGTCCGGCTCGATCGCGGCACAGGTGGCCGCGCTGGAGGTGGTGCTGGCCGGCGGCGAGATCGTCAACTGCTCGCCGGAGCAGAACGCCGAGCTGTTCCAGGCCGCGCGCCTGGGCGTCGGGGCGATCGGCTACGTGACCGCGGTGACCTTCCGCACCGAGCCGGCCTTCCTCCTCACCGCGCGCGAGGAGCCGATGCGCATGGACGCTGTACTGGACGGCTTCGAAGAGCTGGTCGCCGAGAACGAGCACTTCGAGTTCTACTGGTTCCCTTACACGGACCGGACCAACATCAAGCGCAACAACCGGGCGACCGGCCCGGCCGCCCCGCTGTCCGGCTTCCGGCACTGGATGGACGACGAGTTCCTGTCCAACTCCGTGTTCGGCGCGGTGCAGCGCGTAGCCCGAACCGCACCCCGCCTGACCCGGACAGCGCAGAAAGTCGCCGGCTCGGCGCTGTCGGCCCGCACCTACACCGACCGCTCGGACAAGGTCTTCACCTCCTCGCGCCGGGTCAAGTTCACGGAGATGGAGTACGCCATCCCCCGCGCGGCGTTCGTCGAGACCTTCCGCGAGCTCACCCAGCTGATCAACGCCTCCACCTGGAACGTGAACTTCCCGATCGAGGTGCGGGTGGTCCCCGGCGACGACCTGTGGCTGTCCACGGCGCACGGCCGCGAGACCGCGTACATCGCCTGCCACATGTACGAGGGCACGCGCTTCGAGGAGTACTTCAAGGCCGCCGAGCAGGTCTTCGTGGCCCACGACGGCCGGCCGCACTGGGGCAAGCTGCACACCCGCGACGCCGAGTACCTGGGCAAAACCTACCCGCGGTTCGAGGACTTCCTCGGGGTGCGCGATCGAGTGGATCCGAAGCGGCTGTTCGCCAACGAGTACACCAAGCAGGTGTTCGGCGACTGATCGACAACCGCTCCGGCGCGGGATGAGACGCATCGTCCGCATCCCGGACCAGAGTGGACGAGCCCGGGAGACGCTGCCAGGCTGAAACACATGTCCCGTGCCGGAATCGCCCTCGTCAGTCGACGCCACGTCGACTTCGGCCGTCTTTCCAGCATGGTCTGTACCGCTGCGCGCTGACCCCGCCCGCCAGCTCCCGCCAGCCAGTACGACCTTCTCTATAAGGACCTTCCCGACATGTCTGCCTCGCAGTCCTCCCCGCCTGCCCGCGCCAGCCGTCCCCGCCAACAGCGCGGCGAGGGGCAGTGGGCCAAGGGCTACTTCACGCCGCTGAACGCCAACGAGCAGACCAAGAAGGACGACGACGGGCTCAACGTGCGGGCCCGGATCGAGAACGTCTACGCCTACGGCGGCTTCGACTCGATCGACGGCTCGGACCTGCGCGGCCGGTTCCGCTGGTGGGGCCTGTACACCCAGCGCCGGCCCGGGATCGACGGCGGCAAGACCGGGATCCTGGAGCCGCACGAGCTCGACGACGAGTACTTCATGCTGCGGGTGCGCATCGACGGCGGCCGCCTGAGCCTGGAGCAGCTGCGCGCCATCGCCGAGGTGTCGGAGAAGTACGCGCGCGGCACCGCCGACGTCACCGACCGGCAGAACATCCAGCTGCACTGGGTGCGGGTGGAGGACGTGCCGGCGATCTGGAGGACGCTGGAGGGCGTCGGCCTGACCACCGCGGAGGCCTGCGGCGACACCCCGCGGGTGATCCTCGGCTCACCGGTGGCCGGCATCTCGGCCGACGAGGTCATCGACGCCACCCCGGCCATCGACGAGATCCAGCAGCGCTACATCGGCAGCAAGGAGTTCTCCAACCTGCCCCGCAAGTTCAAGACCGCGGTCAGCGGGCTGCAGGACGTGGTGCACGAGATCAACGACATCTCCTTCGTCGGCGTCGTCCACCCCGAGTTCGGCCCCGGCTTCGACCTGTGGGTCGGCGGCGGCCTGTCGACGAACCCGCATTTCGCCAAGCGGCTCGGCACCTTCGTGACGCTGGAGGAGGTGCCCGAGGTCTGGGCCGGCGTCTGCGGCATCTTCCGCGACTACGGCTACCGCCGGCTGCGCAGCCGCGCTCGGCTGAAGTTCCTGATGGCCGACTGGGGCGCGGAGAAGTTCCGCGAGGTGTTGGAGACCGAGTACCTCAAGCGCGCGCTGCCCGACGGCCCCGCGCCCGAGCCGGCGCCCACCTACGACCGCGACCACATCGGCGTGCACCGGCAGAAGGACGGCAACCACTACGTCGGCTTCGCCCCGCGCGTCGGCCGCCTCGACGGCGCCACGCTGGCCAAGATCGCGGACCTCGCGGAGGCGGCCGGCTCGAACCGGGTGCGCACCACGACGGAGCAGAAGCTGCTGATCCTGGACGTCGCCGCCGAGCGCGTCGACGAGCTTGTGGACGCCCTGGAGGCGCTGGACCTGCGGGTGCGGCCGTCGGTGTTCCGGCGCTCGACGATGGCCTGCACCGGCATCGAGTTCTGCAAGCTGGCGATCGTGGAGACCAAGAACCGCGCCTCGACGCTGATCGACGAGCTGGAGCGGCGGCTGCCGGACTTCGACCAGCCGCTGACCGTCAACGTCAACGGCTGCCCGAACTCCTGCGCCCGCATCCAGGTCGCCGACATCGGGCTGAAGGGCCAGCTGGTCCTCGACGACCGCGGCGAGCAGGTCGAGGGTTACCAGGTGCACCTCGGAGGCCACCTCGGCGCGCAGACCAAGAACGAAGAGGACGCGCTGGACGGCGCCTTCGGACGCAAGGTCCGCGGACTGAAGGTGACGGCCGCGGAGCTTCCGGACTACATCGAGCGCGTCGTGCGCCGCTTCCTGGAGCAGCGCGGCGAGAACGAGACCTTCGCGCAGTGGACCACCCGCGCCGGTGAGGCAGACCTGTCGTGAGCGAGCGCGCCGCCCCGGCATACTGCCCCTACTGCGGCGACGAGGATCTGCGGCCGGAGGAAGGCAGCCACCGGCGATGGTCGTGCCGGGCCTGCCGCCGGGTGTTCGAGGTCTCCTTCATCGGGCTGCTCGCACCCGGCGGTCCGACTCCGGCCGCGGCCGCCGAAGACGGGATGGCGAACGTCGGCGAATGCTGACACGCTGAGTCGGCACCGATCGGGGCGGGTATGTGGTCATCGCGGCGACCCTCCCGCCCCCACAAGGAGCCGCCTGTGACCATCTTCGGCCCGGACATCTCCTCCTACCAAGCCGGCCTGGACCTGTCCCGGCTGGCCGATGCCTCCTTCGTCCTCGCCAAGACGACCGAAGGCACCTACTACACCGACGCCGACTACCAGGGTTGGCGGTCCCAGGCCCGGGCGCTCGGCCTGCCGTTCATCTGGTACCACTTCCTGTCCGGAGAGGACCCGCACGCGCAGGCCCAGCACACGCTGGCGCACGCCGGCGACAGCTCCCTGCCGGGCATGCTGGACGCCGAGCCCGCCGGCTCGTTCTCCCCGTCGCTGGCCCAGATGGTCGCCTACACCGACGCCGCGCATTCCGTCGGCCTCAACCTGCGGCTGCTCTACCTTCCGCACTGGTACTGGCAGCAGATGGGATCGCCGAACCTCACGGCGCTGCGGACCCGCGGCCTGTCCCTGGTGTCCTCGTCCTATCCCGGCGGTTCCGGCAGCGCGCCCCGCCTCTACCCCGGTGACGCGGCGTCGGGCTGGAACTCCTACGGCGGTATGGCGCCGCTGCTGTACCAGTTCACGAACCAGGCGTCCGACGCCGGCCGGCCGCTCGACTACAACGCGTTCCGCGGAACCGTGGGCGAGCTGATCGCCGCGCTGGGCGCCTCTCCCGCTCCCACCCTCTCGGAGGACGACGACGTGCCCGCTTTCGCAACTGGACAGATCGATCCCGGCGCCGGCGTGGTGACGATGGTGTGCCCGCCGCCGGCGAACTTCGGCGCGGCCGGCTGGGGCAACGTGTGGTTCAGCCTCGGCTCGGACTTCGGCGACGCACACGTGCGGGTCGCCATCCACACCCACGGCCAGGGCTGGTCGCACATCTACGAGGACGTGGTCGTGCCGGCCACCGGCGACCGCGTGAACCCGTTCGGCGGTCCGCTGCCGGCCGGGGTGCAGAAGATCAGCGTCGTCCGCACCATCAACCCGAACGTACCGCTGTCCTACCTGATCGAGGCGGTACACCGCTGAGCCGGGCCGCGGGCGGACAAGGGCTGAACAAGGGTCCTGATGGCTACGGCAAGGGTGGCCATCAGGACTTTTTTACTTAACTGATTGAGGCCGATCCGTTGACCGGGTCAGGCCCCGTTGCTAGGTTCCCCCTCGCAGACGATCTCAGGTTCTTGCGAACCTCGGATCGCCGGGCGCTTGGTGCAAGACCCCACCGCACCACGGACCACGACATCGACAGCACGCGACACCCTCGTGTGCCGATGGCGTGCGCCCCGCGCACAACCGCCGGCCCGGCCGATCCGGCCGGCCGGCGAGTCCCGACGAGAGGAAGCCACCGCATGTTCCACACCTCCTCCACCGGCTCCGCCCGACGCCGCGGCAAGGCACGTCTGGGTGCCGCGCTCGGCGCCGGTGCCGCGCTGCTCGCCGCGCTCGGCACGACCGGATCGGCGCAGGCCACCCCGGTCTCCGCCCGGCACGGAGTCTTCCCCACCGTCTCCGGCGCCGCGCAGCTGCGCGCGAACGCCGCCGGCCGCGCTTCGTCGAACGAGACGCTGTCCTACGGCGGCGGCATCGACGGCATCGGCGTGACGAGCGGTCACCCGAAGGTCTACGTGGTCTTCTACGGGAGCCAGTGGGGCACCCAGAGCAAGGACGCCAGCGGGAACCTGACCTTCTCCAACGACCCGAAGCACGGCGCCCCGGTCGCGCAGATGATGTTCAAGGGCATAGGCACCGGCAGCGAGGCGTGGTCGGGGACCATGACGCAGTACTGCGACGGTCCACTGGTGCACACCGGCGCGACCAGCTGCCCGTCCGGCGCGGCGCACGTGCCGTACCCGACCGGCGGCGTGCTGGCCGGGGTCTGGTACGACAACTCGGCGAAGTCCCCGTCCGCAGCCACCGGCCACCAGCTCGGCGCCGAGGCGCTGAAGGCGGCGCACCACTTCGGCAACACCACGGCGTCCGCCAACCGCTACGCCTATTACGTCATCCTCTCGCCCCACGGCACCAACCCGGACCGGTACCAGGGCCAGTACTGCGCGTGGCACGACTACAACGGCGACAGCACGCTGAGCGGCGGCGCCATCAGCTCCGACGTCGGCGACTTCGCCTTCAGCAACCAGCCTTACAACATGGACAGCGGCGCGGGATGCGGCGTGAACTTCCTGAACTCCGGCAGCGCCGGCACGCTGGACGGCTGGACCATGACCCTGGGCCACGAGTACAGCGAGACCATCACCGACCAGAACCCGGCCGGCGGCTGGACCAACAACATCGCCGGCTCGCCGTATCAGGGCCAGGAGAACGCCGACGAGTGCGCCTGGCTCAAGGGCGTGACCGGCGGCGCCGGGAACGTGAAGATGGGCAACGGGACCTATACCGAGCAGGGCAGCTGGTCGAACGACACCAACAAGTGCGCGCTGACGCACGCGACAGTGAGCTGAGGCTCTCGCGCTGATACGACGGCGGCCGGCCGCTCATAGGCCGGTCGCCGTCGTCACTGGCTGTCGATGGCCGCGACCGACTCCGATGCCGCGTCGACAGCCGGTGCTTCTTCGACCGGCGTCAGCTCGACCGGCGTTTCCCCGACCGGCGCCTCCCCGTAAACCTCGATCCCGTGCACCCGCGCCGTGGCCACCAGGCTGCGCTGCACATCCGGCCACTTCGCCATCACCAGAGCCGCGAACACCCCGGCCTGCAAAGTCTTCTCCCGGCGGAAGGCACCCCGATACACGACCTCGCTGACCACCTCGCCGCCGCGCTTCCTCATCAGGCGCGGTCCGGCGATGTCGCCGAGTAGAGTCATCGCCCGCTCCACGACCCATTTGCGGCCCGGGACCGGCGGGAGCATCGAACGGATCTTCTCCGCCTCATGAGCCATCGCCGCCTCCGAGACCACCTCGACGACATCGCGGACCACCAGGCGGATCACCTTGTTCCACGGGACGTCCTCGCCGTCGAACGCCATCGCGTCCGGCCCGACGGCGACCTCGCCGTAGCGGTCGAGCAGTCCGAGCGGCTTGAGCGCCAGCGAAGGCAGTTCGGTGCGCTGCCGGAGGTAGCCGGCCAGTGAGAGTTGCCACGGCGCGTCCGCCGGCACGGACGGCATGGGTATCGACAGTGTTTTCCAGTCCCCCATGCGGCTCACTCTAACGGCTCACACTCGAGCGTCAGCACCCCCATTCGCCGCATGCCGGTAAGCGCTGGGCGCACCGGGATCCGGATCGGGCGTCCCGCCGACATCGAGCCCGGGCGGAAGGAAACGCTGAGTGCGCCTGGTGTAGTGACGTGAGACACAAGGTCCGCATCATGGACGGCAGTGGACGACCCGCCAGCAGCGTGCGACTCTCTAATCATGTCTCGTGCTGGTATCGCCCTCGTCGGTCGGCGTCACGTCGACTTCGGACGGCTGTCCAGCATGGCATGTATGCCGGCCAAGTAGACCTCGCCCGCGATCTGTAAACCGAAGATCCACAAGGGCCGCGGTCCGCCGGCGCTTCCCACGCCGCCACCGCCGTGATGATACGGCCGCGGCACGTCGGGCATCCGGCACGTCCGCGCGCCCGCCACTGTAAGGGGAAGCCCGAAATGTCAGCGGACACCGCGCTCGCGTCGGTCGATCCGACGGCCACCGACCTGCGGGCGCTGGCCGAGCAGGCCAACGCAGAGCTCGAGCACGCGCCGGCCGGACGGATCATCGAGTGGGCCCACGCCACCTTCGGCGCCGGCCTGGTCGTCGCCTCCTCGATGGCCGACACCCACCTGGTGCACCTGGCCTCCACCTCGGCCCCGGGCGTCGACGTCGTGTTCCTGGACACCGGCTACCACTTCGCCGAGACCGTGGGCACGCGCGACGCGGTCGCCGAGATGTATCCGGTGCGGCTGCTGAACATCACGCCTTTGCAGACCGTCGCCGAACAGGACGCCGAGTACGGCCCGCGGCTGTACGAGCGCGACCCCGACCAGTGCTGCGCGCTGCGCAAGGTCGAGCCGCTGGAGCGCGCGCTGAAGCCGTACGTCGCCTGGATCAACGGCATGCGCCGCGAGGAGTCTCCCACTCGCGCGGACATCCCGGTGATCGGCTACGACGCCAAGCGGGACATGGTCAAGATCTCGCCGCTGGCGACGTGGACCCAGGACGAGGTCGACGCCTACGTCGACGGCCACGGCGTCCTGACCAACCCGCTGTTCCAGGAGGGCTACACCTCGATCGGCTGCGAGCCCTGCACGCGCAAGCCGCTGCCGGGCGAGGATCCGCGGGCCGGGCGCTGGGCGGGCAACGCCAAGACCGAGTGCGGACTGCACACCTGATATGAGCATCCTCACCCACGACGACACGGCCGCGGCGCACACCCACCTGCGCGCGCTGGAGGCCGAGGCGGTGCACATCATCCGCGAGGTCGCGGCCGAGTTCGAGCGGCCGGTGCTGCTGTTCTCCGGCGGCAAGGACTCGATCGTGATGCTGCACCTGGCGTTGAAGGCGTTCGCGCCGGCGCCGCTGCCGTTCGGGTTGCTGCACGTGGACACCGGCCACAACTTCCCGGAGGTGCTGGACATCCGGGACCGCACGGTGGCACAGCACGGCCTGCGGCTGTACGTCGCACACGTGCAGGACTACATCGACGACGGCCGGCTGGTCGAGCGTCCCGACGGCACGCGCAATCCCTTGCAAACCGTGCCTCTGCTGGATGCGATCCAAGCCAACAAGTTCGACGCCGTCTTCGGCGGAGGACGCCGCGATGAGGAGAAGGCCCGCGCCAAAGAGCGGGTCTTCTCGCTGCGGGACGACTTCGGGCAATGGGATCCCAAGCGGCAGCGTCCGGAGCTGTGGCGGCTGTACAACGGCCGGCACCGCCCCGGCGAGCACGTGCGCGTGTTCCCGCTGTCGAACTGGACCGAGCTGGACGTGTGGCAGTACATCGCCGAGCAGCAGATCGAGCTGCCCGAGATCTACTTCGCGCACGAGCGCGAGGTGTTCGCCCGGGGCGGGATGTGGCTGGCTCCCGGCGAGTGGGGCGGGCCGCGCGCCGGTGAGACGGTGCAGCTTCGCACAGTGCGCTATCGCACGGTCGGCGACATGTCGTGCACCGGCGCCGTGGACTCCGATGCCACCGACATCACCGCCGTGATCGAGGAGATCACCGCTTCCCGGATCACCGAGCGTGGAGCTTCCCGGGCCGACGACAAGCTGTCCGAGGCTGCCATGGAGGACCGTAAGCGAGAGGGGTACTTCTAATGACCGCACTGCTGGATGCGCCGGTTCAGAAGGACACGCAGGTCTCCGGGTTGCTGCGGCTGGCCACCGCCGGGAGCGTCGACGACGGGAAGTCCACGCTGGTGGGCCGGCTGCTGTACGACACCAAGTCGGTGCTGGCCGACCAGTTCGAGGCGGTCGAGCGCACCTCGCGCGACCGCGGCCTGGAGCAGGCGGACTTGGCGCTGCTCACCGACGGGTTGCGCAGCGAGCGCGAACAGGGCATCACCATCGACGTCGCGTACCGCTACTTCGCCACGCCGCGGCGCCGCTTCATCCTGGCCGACACGCCCGGGCACGTGCAGTACACCCGGAACATGGTCACCGGCGCCTCGACCGCGGAGCTGGCGGTGATCCTGGTCGACGCGCG
>JAEKKI010000001.1 GCA_019510485.1 Catenulisporales bacterium | reverse complement strand
GTCGCGCTGCAGCCCACGTGGGGCGACGAGCTCGGCTGGGTCGCCGACCAGGTGGAGGCGGCCCACGCCACCGGGACGCCGTGGCGGGAGATCGCCGTGCTCGTCCGGGCGCGCCGGGACTTCGGCGACCTGCACGCGGCCCTCGTCTCGCGCGGGATCCCGGTCGAGGTGGTCGGCCTCGGCGGGCTGCTGCAGCTGCCGGAGGTGGCCGACGTGGTGGCCACCCTCGAGGTGATCGACGAGCCGACCGCCAACGCCGCGCTGCTGCGGCTGCTCACGGGCCCGCGCTGGCGGCTCGGGGTGCGCGACCTCGCCCAGCTCGGCCGCCGCGGCAAGGAGCTGCTCCGCAGCGGCGTCCTCGACCCGCGGCTCGGCGAGGAGGACCCACCGGAGGTCGACGAGACCGACCTCGACGTCGACGACACGGCACTGGAGGAGGCGGTCGCGGGCATCGACCCGTGCGACGTCGTGGCGCTCGCCGACGTCCTCGACCGGCCCGGCCACCTCGGCTGGTCACTGGACGGCGTGCACCGGATCACGGCGCTCGGCGCGGAGCTGCGCGAGCTCCGCCGGCACCGGGACGAGCCGCTGCTCGACCTCGTGCACCGGGTGGTCGACACCACCGGGCTCGACGTGGAGCTCGCCGCCTCCCCGGAAGCGGTGGCGGCCCGCCGCAAGGAGAGCCTGTCGGCCTTCCTCGACGTCGTCGCCGGGTTCAACGACCTCGACGGCGAGACCTCGCTCAGCTCGTTCCTGGCGTTCCTGCGTGCCGCCGACGAGCACGAGCGGGGCCTCGACACCATCGCGCCCAGCGGCAGCGACGCCGTCCAGCTGATGACCGCCCACAAGGCGAAGGGCCTCGAGTGGGACGTGGTGGTCTGCCCCGACCTGACGAAGGGCGTGTTCCCCGCCGACGTCCTGAAGGGCCGCTGGCCGAGCACCTGCGCGGTGCTGCCCGGGCCGCTGCGTGGCGACGCCGACGACCAGCCGCCGCTCGAGGCGGCGCTGACCAAGGAGTCGCTCGGCGACTACGAGGGCGCCTGCCGTGAGCACCTGGAGCGCGAGGAGCGCCGGCTGGGCTACGTCGCCTTCACCCGGGCCCGGCGGCTGCTGGTCGGCAGCGGTCACTGGTGGGGCCCCACCCAGAAGCGCAGGCGCGGCCCGTCGCCCTTCCTGTGCGAGCTGCGCGACCACGCCGCCGCCGGGCACGGGGTGGTGGAGGTCTGGTCGGAGGAGCCCGGCGAGGACGACGGCAACCCCGCGCTGGCCGAGCGACCCATGTTCGTCTGGCCGGCGCCGTACCAGCCGGATGCCCTGGCAGCACGGCGATCCGCGGCCGAGCAGGTGCGCGCCGACCTGCGGGCGCTGGCGGCCGGCACACCGCTGGACGAGGACACCGGCCTGACCGCGGCCGAGCGCCAGGAGCTGGAGCGGCTCGACCAGGAGGCCCGGCTGCTGCTGGACGAGGAGCTCGAGGCCCGCCGGTCGGTGCGCTCGGTGCCGTTGCCGGCCTCGCTGTCGGCCTCGCAGCTGATGCGCCTGCAGCAGGACCCGGAGGCGTTCGCCCGCGAGCTGGCCCGGCCGATGCCCCGACCTCCGGCACCGGCGGCCCGCCGCGGCACCCGCTTCCACGCCTGGGTGGAGACGCTGTTCGACGAGCGGCCGCTGCTCGACCCCGACGAGCTGCCGGGGGCGGAGGACGAGGAGCTCGGCGCCGACGACGACCTGCTGACCCTGCAGCAGGCCTTCCTCGCCGGGCCGTGGGCGAGCCGCAAGCCGTACGCCGTCGAGGCCCCGTTCGCGCTGCCGCTGGCCGGTCGGGTCGTCCGCGGGCGCATCGACGCGGTCTACGACCTGGGGGACGGCCGCTGGCAGGTCGTCGACTGGAAGACCGGGCGGGAGAGCGCCGACCCGGTGCAGCTCGCGGTCTACCGGCTGGCGTGGGCTGAGCTGGTCGGCGTGGACCCCGCTCAGGTGTCCGGGTTGTTCCTCTACGTCCGGTCCGGCAAGGAGGACCTGCACGAGGACCTGCCGGGGGCCGCCGAGCTCGAGGCGCTGCTCACCGGCCAGGCGCAGGTGGAGCCGCTCACACTGCTCTGACCCGGCAGGGATCGGGGCGCCTGCGTCGAACTCAGAGGGGTTCACAACCCGGAGGTTCGATGCACACCCGACTCGCCCGCGTCCTGCTCGCTGGAGCAGCCGTCTGCGGCCTGGCCGCCGTCGGCCTGGCCGGCGCCCCCGGCACGACCGCGGCCGCCGCTCCGACGCGGCACAGCAGCGCCTGCCCCGACGGGCAGCAGGTCGACCGGCTCAGCCGGATGGCCGGCAGCGGCGCCCCCATCCGCTGCGTGCCCGCGACCGAGTCCGAGGGCGTCCAGGACCAGATGCGCTTCGACCACTCGATCCAGGCCAAGCACCAGGGCAACTACCCGGTGTCGAGCAACGCCTACGCCAGCGCCGCTGCGCAGGCCGCGGCGATGGCGGCGTCGACGACGTACGGCGGGAGCGCCTGGAAGGCCGTCGGGAAGGACGCGCTGTACGCCGACGTCGCGGGCTACGACCGGGTCAACGGCGAGGGGCTGCACAACCTCTCGGGCCGCATCCAGGGCTTCGCCTACGACAAGAGCAACCCCAAGGTCTGGTACGCCGCCGTCGCCAACGGCGGGCTGTTCCGCAGCACGAACGCGGGCGGCAGCTGGTCCTCCATCGGTGACGGGCTGCCCAGTCAGATCGTCGGCAGCGTCGCGATCGCCAAGGGCGGGACGCTCGTCGTGGGCAGCGGTGACCCCGCCTTCGGCGGCGACTCCTACTCCGGGCTGGGCGCCTTCTGGTCCACCGACCAGGGCCGGACCTGGCACCACGCCAGCGGTGTGCCGAACGGCACCATCACCTTCCGGGTCGCGGTCGACCCGGTCCGCACCAACATCGTCTACCAGGCCACCGGCAAGGGGCTGTGGCGCTCCACCGACAACGGACACAGCTACAAGAACGTCGGGCTGCCCACCACCTGCACCTCGCTGACCAAGCCCACCTGCTTCTTCGCGAACATCGTCAGCGACGTCGTCGTGAAGCCCGGTGGCGGCACCGGTGCCGACAAGCAGGGCGGCCAGGTCCTGGCGGCTGTCGGCTGGCGCGCCGGGACGAAGCTCAACGCGGCGGGCACCCCGCAGGCGCCGCGCGACGGCATCTACTACTCGGCCACCGGCGCACCGGGCACGTTCGCGTTCGTCGACCCGGCCGGCAGCGGCTTCCCCGGTGTGACCCGCGCCGGGCGCACCGCGCTGGGCATCGCCGAGGGCCCGTCGCAGGACCACAGCTACGTCTACGCGCTCGTGCAGGACCCGAGCCGGTTCAACAAGCAGACGCAGGTCGGTGACACCCCTGCGCTGCCC
>JAEKKI010000190.1:11987-14859 GCA_019510485.1 Catenulisporales bacterium | reverse complement strand
GGGGCGCCGCCGGCCCTAACGCGTACGACTGCTCGGGCCTGACGATGGCGGCCTGGGGCGCGGCGGGCGTGAAGATGTCGCACGGCTCGCGCGACCAGTACGCCGAGTTCCCGAAGGTCTCCCGCTCGCAGCTCCAGCCCGGCGATCTGGTCCTGTACTACAGGGACATGCACCACGTGGGCATATACGTGGGCAACAACACCATCATCCACGCCGCGAACCCGAGCAGCCCGATCGAGTACGCCGCGCTCGACCTGATGCCGGTCATGGGCTTCGTGCGGCCGTAGCGAGTCCGCGGGATCGCGGGACCGCGGAGAACTACCCCTCCGTGTCCCGCACCGTGATCCACTCGTCCCGCAGAATCGCCCAGATCTGCATGTCCTGCCGCACACCGTTGTGCACATACGCCGACCGCAGTACCCCCTCCGCGGTCATCCCGACCCGCTTGGCCACCGCCCAGCTGCGGTCGTTGGCGGGGCTGCAGTGCCACTCGGCGCGCTCCAGGCCGCGGTCCAGCAGCGCGTAGTCGAGCAGGTGCCGCACCGCGGCGGTGATCAGGCCGCGGCCTTGGCCGGCCGGTTCGGTCCAGACGCCGATCTCGCACACGCCCATGTCGGCGTCGAAAGTCGGGAACATGCAGCCGCCGACCAGGACGTCCTCGGCCCAGATGCCGTAAATGCGGCCGGAATCGCCGGCCTGCTTGTCGGCGTAGCGCTGCAGCATCAACCGGGCCGAGAGCGGGTCCGGCGACGCCGCGGCGAACTGGATCCAGCGGTCGACCTGCGCGCGGGCGCGCTGGATGTGGGCGAAGAACTCCGCGGACTGCCACGGTTCCAAGGGCCGCAGCTCGGCGTCGGGGGCCAGCGGTATGGCGAACATGGAACTCCTTGAGAACAGCGCGGCCGGTCGTGAAGAGACCGTATAAGGACTGTAGTCCGGAGGGTCCCCTTACGCGCACCGCGCCGGGCCACCCGCCGATCAAGTTTTGGTGACGGTCACCACATCCCCGGTGCAGGACGAGCCGGCCACGGTGATCGTCACACCCGCCGTCGGGTCCTGGAACGTCTGGCCCGGCTTGTACGCGCCCCAGTCCACCGGCTCGTCGCATCGGCTGCCGGCCACCGGACACGCTGTCAAGGCCTTGATGACCACCCGGTTGGGCGACCTGGTCCGCCGCCTCGGGCCGGGAGTAACCTGCCCGCATGCTCAACACGCACCGCCTGCGCATCCTGGCCGAGATCCATCGGGCGGGCAGCATCGCGGGGGCGGCGCGGGGGCTGAAGCTGTCGCCGTCGGCGGTGTCGCACCAGCTGTCGCAGCTGGAGAGGGAAGCCGGGGTCGGGCTCGTCGAGCGCGGGGCGCGGAGCCTGCGGCTGACCGCGGCCGGGCGCCGGCTGTCCCTGCGCGGGCAGGAGATCCTGGCGCTGCTGGACGCCGCCGAGGAGGACCTGCTGGCGCACTCCCGCGCCGACACCGGCCATCTGTGCATCGGGTTCTTCGCCTCGGCGGGACACCGGCTGGTGCCGCAGGCACTGTCCCGCTTCGCGCACCGGTATCCGTCGGTGGAGCTGGAGCTGGTCGAGGGCCAGCCGCACGAGCTGGCCCCGGCGGTGCAGCAGGGCGGGATCGACGTGCTGGTGGTCTTCGAGCACGCCCTGGACCCCTGGACGCCCCCGGAGGGCGTGGAGATCCGCGAGCTGTTCCACGACCCGCAGCTGCTGGTGGTGCCGACCGGCCACCCGGCCGGACGCCGGGGCCAGGTCCGGCTGGACGAGTTGGCGGGGGAGCAGTGGATCACGTCGTTCGGGACCGGCTCGCCGGTGCTGTCGGTGCTGGAGCGAGCGTGCGCGCTCGAAGGCTTCGTCCCGAACATCCGTTGTCGCAGCGACCACTATGAGGTCATCACCGGACTTGTGCGCGCCGGCCTCGGCATAGCGCTGATACCGAGCCTGGGGATCAACGACACCAGCGGTGTGGAGACGACGCGGATCTCCGGCCCGCGGCTGTATCGGACGATCGGGGTGGCCTCGCGGCCGGCGAACCCGAATCCGGTGCTGCCGTCGTTCCTGGCGTATCTGGCTTCTACCGCGGCGAACCTTCGCGCGTCGCACTACTGATTGTCGCGATGTGCGCACCGATCACGCGCATCGCCCGCACCATCTCGAACTCGCGTCCGGGAGCACACCGGGTGAGGACGGCGTAGCAGACCTGGCGCGTACCCCGGACCACGCCGACGTCGCAGCGCACGCCGACATCCGTGCCGGTCTTGTTGGCGACCCACAGACCGTTCACCGGAACCTCGCGGACGGAGGAGTCCTCGGGCTCGTGCGGGATCGCGGCGGCGACCATGCCGCGGTCGGTGCAGGACGCCATCCACTCCAGCACCTGAGTGTCCTGCGCCGCCAGATCGGCCAGCTCGCGCGCGGTACCCACGGCGAACGCCGGCGGATGCTCGGGCCGGCGGGGTTCGCGGATGCGGTCGAGGATGTGAGTGTGCTTCAGGCCCAGGCGTGTCGCATGTGTAGCGACCCGATCCAGGCCGACTCGGCGTAGCAGCGCATTGGTAGCGGTGTTGTCGCTGACGGCTGCGGTGAGGCGCGCCAGGTCGCTGAGTGTCCAGCGGCGCGCAGACAGCTTGAGCAGCAGACCGGAGCCCGCGCAGTAGTCCTCGTCTTGGAGAATCAGCGGCTCTTCGGGATCGAGATCGCCCTGAGCGAAGCCGTGCGCCAAGGTCATGAGCAGCAACAGCTTGCCGACGCTTGCCAAAGGAAACACCTCATCGGCCCGGTGCTCGCCCCACCCGGGGATCGAGAACGCGAGATCGCCGGGCAGTGCCTGCAAGCTGCGAACCAGCGCATCATCGGGTCCCGGC
>JAEKKI010000190.1:0-11976 GCA_019510485.1 Catenulisporales bacterium | reverse complement strand
AGCGAGCACCTCACCGTCACGCACCACCACGTGCCCGCCGACGATCACCATCGCGACCCCATCCGGCGCGGCGAGCGGCTCCTCATACGTCGCACGGTCCGCGATCCGCTCCGGCGCGAACACCACGATGTCCGCGTACGCGCCGTCGCGCAGCACTCCCCGCCCGGCGAGGCCGAAACGAGCCGCCGCGGCACCGGTCATCTTGCGCACCGCCTCGGGCAGCGCGAACAGCCCGACCTCGCGCGTGTAGTGCCCCAGCACCCGCGCGAAGCTACCCGCCCACCGCGGGTGCGGGCGGCCGGGCGTCGGCACGCCGTCCGAGCCGATCACCGCGAACGGCGCGGCCAGCACCCTGCGCATATCGTCCTCTTGCATCGAGTGACTGATGATCGTCACATCGCCATCCTCGCTCAACAACAGCTCAGCGACGAGGTCCAGCGCGTCCATGCCCCGGGACGCGGCGAGTTCCGCGATGCTCTTCCCCTGATAACCGGGATGCCGGCGCGCGCCGGCCACCGAGATCCGATCCCAGCCGCCGTTCCCGACCGTGTTCTCCCAACCGGGCACACCCTGCTCGATGGCCATCCGCATCAGCGCACGCTGCGCCGGATCCCGCAGCCGCTCCAGGAGCCGCACCGGGCCGCCGTCGTGCGCCCACGGCGGCAACATCGCCGCCAACGCTGTACTGCCCGCCGTATACGGATAGACATCGCAGGTGACATCCATCCCGGCATCTCGCAGCCCCGTAAGCTTCGCCAACGTCGTCGAAGTCCGGCCCCATGCGTGCTTACCGGCGGTCTTGTGATGCGACACATGCAGCGCGGCGCCGCTCTCCTGCGCAATAGCGAGCGCTTCCGCTAAAGCAGATTCCACCCCCGACATCTCATCGCGCAGATGCGTCACATACGGCTTCCCATACAGTGCAGCCATTCGTGCCAGAGCAGTCACCTCAGCAGTGTCCGCATACGAACCCGGCGTATATATCAGTCCCGTCGACAGCCCCACGGCCCCGGAAGCCAACGCCGCGTCGAGCGACTCGGCCATCCGGGCGATCTCAGCCCCCGAAGCCGTACGTGCCTCGAACCCGACCACGGCGGCGCGCAACGAACCGTGCCCTACCAGCGACACCAGATGATTCGTCCGCCCCACCGCCGCATGCGCCCGGCCGAGCGCCGCAAGCCCTGAAAACGTCCCGGGGAAGGCGCTGAACCCGCAGTTCCCGGCGACCTCCACCGTGACGCCCTGCCGCACCGCCGCGTACGCCTGCGTCTCGTCCAACTCTCCCGCCGCGGCAGCCAAAACAGTGGTGTCCGAGTGCGTGTGCGCATCGATGAACCCAGGCGCCACCACCATCCCCGCCACGTCGACCACCTCATCGGCCGCGCCGACCGACCCCGGAGCCACCAACGCGACCCGCCCCCCGGCCACCGCCACATCCCGCTCGACCAACGGCGCCCCGGTCCCGTCAACCACGAGACCGCCGCGCAGCAGCAGCGAGACGTCGCTCACAGCACTCCGCTCCGTGCGACCACTTCATCAATGCTCTCCGCCGGTCGCAGCACGCGGAACGTCACCGCATCGGCAGTGACCTCGAACCCGAACACCGGAGGCATCGGCAGGCTGTTGTATCCGAACGGCGAGGAGAAGTAGTACGCCCCGGTATCAGGCACCACCACCACATCCTCCGTAGCAAGTAGCGGCAGCTTCCGCTCCCGCGCCAGCAGATCCCCGGCGAAGCAGCACGGCCCGGCGACGTCCTGCACCTCCAACTCCGCAGTACTCGGCAACCCGCTCCGGTCATACGCCAGCACGCGCAACGGCCACGCGTCCGGAGCGAACACAGTCCGTGCGGCGACCTGCGCACCGGCATGCGTCAGCGCGATAGCCCGCCCGCCGGACGTCTTCGTGTACTCCACGCGCGAAGCGATGAACCCGTTCTTCGCCATGACAGAGCGGCCGTACTCGGTGACTATCCTGAACTCGCCAGAGAACAACTCCGGCGCGGCACTCCGTAGCGTCGCTACGTGATCCGCGAACGTCGGCGAGTCCTCATCCCCGCTGAAGTCCACCGGAAGCCCACCGCCGATGTCGATTCCCTCGACCTGCCCGGGCCGCAGTACGTTCACCTCCCGCGCGAACGCCACCGCCTCCGCGACCCCCTCCGCGTTCAACTCCAGCGGAATGCCCTGCGACCCGACATGGACGTGCACCCACCGCAGCCACGACCGCTCCGCATACGCCCGCAGCAACCGCTCCCGGTTGCCCGGATCGGCCAACGCGACGCCGAACTTCGTCGTCTGCCCGGCGGTCGACATCGCCTCGATGGACCCGATCCCCACCTGAGGATTGATCCGCACCCCGACCCGCACCGCCGGGAACCCGTCGGCCACCAGCCGGTCGACCCGCTCCAACTCCTCGAAGTTGTCGATGTTCAGCGCGATCCGGTTCCGCAGTGCGTCCTCCAACTCCCGCTGGGACTTCGCCGGCGAGTCCAACACGAGACGCTCGGCGGAGAAACCAGCCGCCCGCGCCTGCGCCAGCTCACCGGGACTGCTCACTTCGCAGCCGAGCCCCTGGCCGCGCAGCATCGCCAAGACCGGAACCAACGCGTTCGCCTTCGCAGCGAACGCATGCAGTACATCCACATCCTCCGGCCACGCAGTCAACAACTCCCGCGTGGTCTCCGCGATCCCCACGATGTCGACGAACGCCGCCACCGGCGTGTCGTGCGGATCCAGCAGTCCCTCCGCGACGGCGGCGCGCACGGCACGGTCGCGACGGACTCGGCGGACATGATGATCGCGCATGGCGGGTCCCTCGCTCGGCCTCGACACCAAGGACAATGGTTCAAGCATTACCGTCGCCTCAGCCTCGAACTGTTTCGGTCTCTTGACGCCGAGCGTCGAAAACCTCGCGGCTCACACTCCAAATCCTTCCCCACACCTTGCCGACCGGCACGTGACGGCCACCATGACCTCGACCACACTGCGAAGCGACGAGCGAGCGAGGAGACTTCGTGACCAAGGTCGAACACCCGTATGGCAGCTGGCCCTCGCCGATCACGGCGCGGGAGGTGGCCGCCCTGCCCGGCGCCCCGCAGTGGTCGGCGGTGGTGGGTGACGAGACGTGGTGGTGCGCGCTGGACCCGGCGACGGCGACCGTGGGCCTGATGCGGCGGCGCATGAACGACCCCGACGGCGAAGTGCGTCCGGTGCTGGGCCCGGACTGGCCGGTCGGCACCAAGGCGATGGGCTACGGCGGCCGTCCCTATCTGGCCACTCCGGACTTCGCAGTGTTCTCCTGCTCCCGCGACCAGCGGCTCTACCGGGCGACCCACGGCGCCGCCGGAGCCGACGAGCCGAGGCCGCTCACCCCGGCCGATCCCGAAGACGCCCTGCGCACCACATACTCAGACCCGGTCCTCGACCCGACCGGCACCGAGGTCTGGGCGGTCCGTGAAGCCACGCAGTTGACCGAGGACCTCACCGACCCGGCACCGCGTACCACGCGCGACATCGTCGCGATCCCGCTGTCCGGCGCAGCCGCCGACGACCCCGGCGCGCTCCGCGTGGTGGCCAGTTCGCATCACTTCCTGTCCACCATTCGGCTGAACCCCGACGGCAGCCGGCTGTCCTGGCTCGGCTGGGACCACCCGGTCATGCCCTGGCAGTCCACGGACCTGATGATCGCAGGACTCGTCGACGGCGTCGCGGTCGCCCCGACGCGGGTCCTCGGCGGCGACGGCGTCTCCGTCGCGCAGGCCGAATGGGCCGGCAACGACAGTCTCTATGCGCTGGCCGACCCTGACGGCTGGTGGAACCTGTTCCGCGTCGAACTCGGAGCGGACAAGGCGACCGCCACCTGTGTGCTGCCCACCGAGACCGAGTGCGGACACGCCATCTGGCGGGTCGGGTCCACGACGTTCGCGGTCACGGCCGCGGGGGTCGTGCTGCGCCGCGGCCTCGGCGAGGAGGCGCTGATCCTATGGGATCCGCAGACCGGCACCGTCACCGACCTGGCACCGGGCTGGAACGAGTTCTCCACCTCGGTCTCCGGCGCCGGCTCCGCCGTGACCGTGGTCGCCGCCAGTCCCACCGAATCCTCGGTCCCACTGCGCATCGACGTGTCGAGCCGCACCGTCGTCCGCTGCATCGGAAGGCCCGACTATCCGCACGAGGCCTGGGTCTCCGTCCCCGAACGCCGCCACGTCGAGGTCGAGGGCGGCTGGCAGGTCCCGTACATCTACCACCCGCCGACCAACCCCGAGTACCGCGGCCCCGCCGACACCCCGCCGCCACTGCTCATCGACGTCCACGGCGGCCCGACCAGCAGTACGGTCACCACCCGCAGCCTCGGCTTCGCGCTGTTCACCTCGCGCGGCTACGCCGTCGCCTCGGTCGACTACGGCGGCTCCACCGGCTACGGCCGCGCGTATCGCGACCGCCTGCGTCACACCTGGGGCAGCACCGACGTCGAAGACTCTGTCGCGGTGGCGCGGGCGCTGGCCGCCGCGGGCCTGGCCGATCCACGGCGCACCGCCATCCGCGGCGGATCGGCCGGCGGCTGGACCACCCTGGCGGCGCTCGCGCACAGCGACTACTTCGCCTGCGGCGCGGTCTACTACCCGATCAGCGACCCGGCCACCTGGTTCCACGAGCAGACCCACGACTTCGAGAGCCGTTACATCCACTACCTGGTCGGCGATCCGGAGCGGGACGCCGAGCGCTTCGCCCGGGTCTCCCCGCTGGCGCACGCGGCTGAGATCACCGCGCCGTTCATCATGCTCCAGGGCCTGCAGGACGTGATCTGCCGGCCCGATCAGGCTCGGCGGCTGGTCGAGGCCGTCGAGGCGGTAAGGCCGGGCCTGTGCCGGGCGCATCACGAGTTCCCCGGCGAAGGACACGGCTTCCGGAAGGATGAAACCATGCGGGTTTGCCTGCAAGCCGAACTCGATCTTTACGCCAGCGTCCTCGGAGCCTGAGTTGACCGACACCGTCGCCGCCGCGACCGCCACCACCGGCCACCCCGTCCCCCGCCCCACCGCCGCCGAAGCCGAGCACCTCGCCGCCGACACCGTCACCGCCTGCTCCCGCCTGATCCGCTTCGACACCAGCAACTTCGGCGCCGGCGAGAGCCGCGGCGAGCGCGCCTGCGCCGAATGGGTGGCCGAGCAGATCTCCGACGCGGGCTTCGCACCGCGGGTCCTGGAGTCGGCCCCGGGCCGGGCCAGCACCGTCGTGCGCATCCCCGGCGCCGACCCGGCCGCGCCGGGGCTGCTGGTGCACGGACACCTCGACGTCGTCCCGGCCGAGCCCGCCGACTGGCGGTCCCATCCGTTCTCCGGCGAGGTCCGGGACGGCGCCGTCTGGGGCCGCGGCGCCCTGGACATGAAGGACATGGACGCGATGATGATCGCGTTCGCCCGGCATCTGGCCCGCACCGGTCAGCGGCCGCCGCGCGACGTCGTCCTGGCGTTCACGGCCGATGAGGAGGACACCGGCGAGTTCGGTGCGGGCTACCTGGTCCGGGAGCACGCGGAGCTGTTCGAGGGTGTCGGGTGCGCGATCAGCGAGTCCGGCGGCCACTCGGTGCACCTGACCGACGGCGGCCGGTTGTATCCGATCGCGGCGGGGGAGCGCGGCAGCGCCTGGATGACCGTCACGGTGCGCGGCACCGCCGGCCACGGCTCGCGCCGCAACGACGATAACGCCATCGTCAAGGCCGCTGCGCTGGTGACCCGCTTCGCCGGGCACCAGTGGCCGGTGCGGGTCGTGCCGATCGTCAGGGCCCTGCTGGACGGGCTCGCCGAACACCTGGGCCGGCCGATCACCCCGGACGATCTCAGCGGCCTGGGAGCCGCCGCCCCGCTGCTGGCCGACACGCTGCGCAACTCCGTCAACCCGACGATGCTGCGCGCCGGCTACAAGCACAACGTCATCCCGAGCGAGGCCGGCGTGGCGCTCGACGGCCGGCTGCTGCCGGGCACCGAATCAGAGTTCTTCGCCGCCGTCGACGAGTTGCTCGGCCCGGACGCCACCCGCACCGGCGACTACAACCCGCCGGTCAGCGCCGACTTCACGGCCCCGGACTTCGCCGCGATGGCCGCCGCGCTGCGGGCGCACGACCCCGAGGCGCTGGTGCTGCCGTACTGCATGACCGGCGGCACCGACGCCAAGGCGTTCGCCAAGCTCGGCATCCCCGGCTTCGGTTTCGTCCCCGGGCGCACCCCTGCGGGCTTCGACCCGTGGCAGTATGTGCACGGCGTCGACGAGCGCGTGCTGACGGACAGCCTGGCTTTCGGCGCGAGTGTGCTGGCCACGTATCTCATGACCGATCCCCGCGCCGGGAGCTGAACCATGGCATTGCTCCGTCCGGCCGGCCTGAAGCCGGGCGACACTGTCGCAGTGCTCTGCGCCAGCTCGCCGGTCGCGAGCCAGGACCACCTGGAGTCGGGGCTGCGGGCCATGGAGTCCGTCGGGCTGAAGCCGAAGGTGCTCGGCACGGCGCGCGATGGCGGCAGCGTCTACGGCTACCTGGCCGGCTCCGACGCCGAGCGGGCCGCCGATCTGACGCATGCGTTGAACGATCCGCAGTATGCCGGTGTGTTCCTCGCCTGCGGCGGCTACGGAGCACAGCGCACGTTGGAGCTGATGGACTGGGAGCGGGTCGACAGCGCCGCGCCGAAGGTCGTGGTCGGCTACTCCGACGTCACGGCGCTGCTGGAGGCGATCGCGGTCAAGCTCGGCTGGGTGTCGCTGTTCGGGCCGATGGTGGCGTGCAGCGGGTTCTGGCAGGGCGCTGACGAATACGGCTTCAGGGAGCTGATGAGGCTCCTCTACACGCCCGCCGACGTCAAGCAGCTCACGTTTCCCGACGCGCGTGCCGTGGTCTCCGGCGCCGCCGAGGGACTGACCCTGGGCGGGACGGCGTCGCTGCTGGCCGCGAGCTTCGGCACCGACACGTCGTATCCGGCGCGGGACGCGATCCTGTTCCTGGAGGACGTCGACGAGTATCCGTTCCTGCTGGACCGCATCCTCACGCAGATCAGGCGGGTCGAGGGCTACCTGGACGGCGTGCGCGGCATCGTCCTCGGCACGTTCACCGAATGCGGCGATCCCGAGTTGATCGACCGGCTGCTGGTCGACCGGTTCGGGGACCTCGGCGTGCCCGTGCTGGCTGGGGCGAACATCGGGCACAACTGCGGGATGCAGACGTATCCGATCGGCGTGTCGGCCCGGCTGGACGCCGATGCCGGGACGCTGACGTTCGCAGAGCAGGTGCTCGCCGATCCCGCTCAGGGATAACGCTGAGGCTCGATCGGGCGGACCGTTTGTCCCTGGCGTAACAGTCGGTACGGGCTTAGATTCGGACAGGAACAGCTTGAGCGTTATAGCGCTCAAGCTGAATCCGGATCAGCGTCACTCGGCTCTGCCACCTCCCGTCCCGGTGATCCAGGAAAGGAAGCTCGTCGTGACCGCTGCCACCCCGCCGCGCCTTCATGCGCCCAGAAGCCGCGGCGAGCCACTTCGAAGTCTGATAGCGGGGCGCATCGTACCGGTGGTCATCGCGCTGGCCGTGGTGTCCGCCGCGTGCGGCTCGGTCGCGCTGGCGTCCTCGACAGGGACACCGAGCGCGTCGGCCGCCGACTGGCGGCAGAGCGAGCCGTTCGGGGAGCCGTTCCGCGACCCGCCGGGCATCGCGCCGATCGCCGTGGAGAACCGTTCCTCGCTGCCGGCGCCGTATCGCGGTGTCGCCGCGCACACGTTCGTGCTGACGGCCGATCCGGCCGCGTCGGCGGCAGTACGGGTCAACGGCGAGCTGCGACCGGTGTTGGGCCTGCGATCCGACGAGGCGCAACTGTGGTCTCTGATCAACGCCGCACGCGACACGTTCTATCAGCTGCGGCTGGCCGGCTACCGGTTCACCGTGGTCTACGAGAACGGCGTGCAGGTCCCCGGACCCGCGACCGTCGAGACGCTGACGATCGCGCCGGGCGTGCGGTACGACGTGGTGGTGAGCGCGAGCGAGCAGATGAGTTCGACGTGGCTGCGCGCCATCCCCGTCGGCGACGCGTCGCTGCGGAATCCGAGGGCTGACACCAGGTTGGTGGAGGTGGAGGTGGCACGGTGAGTTGATGCCGGACCACCGGCCCCGGTGCTACCGTTGATCGTGCGCCGTCTGTACCGAGGCGCCGCCGGAGCTGAGAGGCGCTGCAACGGATCCCCGCGATCCGCCACGCTCGGCTGCGATGACTTTCCCAAGGGCGCCTCCCTCGCGGAGGCGCCCTTTGTGCTTCCCCGGGGGATTCCACCACCTCATGCGAAGACGGGAAAGCGAGCATGAAGCACACTCTGCAAGAGGTCGACGGCCTGCAGTTCGCCGTGGCCGACCTGGGACTGGCCGAGTTCGGCCGCCGGCAGATCCGCCTGGCCGAGCACGAGATGCCGGGGCTGATGGCGCTGCGCGCCGAGTACGCCGCGGCGCAGCCGCTGCGCGGCGCCCGGATCGCCGGCTCCCTGCACATGACCGTGCAGACCGCGGTCCTCATCGAGACCCTCGCCGCGCTCGGCGCCGAGGTCCGGTGGGTGTCCTGCAACATCTTCTCCACCCAGGACGAGGCGGCGGCCGCGGTGGTCGTCGGACCGGACGGCAGCCCCGGCAAGCCCACCGGCTCCTCGGTGTTCGCCTGGAAGGGCGAGACGCTCGCCGAGTACTGGTGGTGCACCCGCCGGCTGTTCGACTTCGGCCCCGGCCAGGGCCCTGATCTGCTGGTCGACGACGGCGGCGACGCCACGCTGCTGGTGCACCTCGGCGCCGAGTACGAGACGGCCGGCCGGGTGCCGGAGCCGGCGGCCGGGGATCACGAGGAGCACCGGCTGATCCTGCGGACCCTGGCCGAGAGCCTGGCCGAGGACGACCGGCGCTTCACGCGGATCGCCGCGGCGCTGCGCGGGGTGTCGGAGGAGACGACCAACGGCGTGGCGCGGCTGTACAAGCTGGCCCGCGAGGGCCGTCTGCTGTTCCCGGCGATCAACGTCAACGACTCGGTGACCAAGTCGAAGTTCGACAACAAGTACGGCATCCGGCACTCCCTGCTGGACGGCCTCAACCGCGCTACCGACGTGATGCTCGGCGGCAAGCTGGCCGTGGTCTGCGGGTACGGGGACGTCGGCAAGGGCGCCGCCGAGGCGCTGCGCGGCCAGGGCGCCCGGGTGGCGGTGACCGAGGTCGACCCGATCAACGCTCTGCAGGCGGCGATGTCCGGTTTTCCGGTGGTGCGGCTGGAGGAGGTGGTGGCGATCGCAGACGTCTTCATCACCGCCACCGGCGGGACCGGCGCGATCCGGGCCGGGCATCTGGCGCGGATGAAGCACAACGCGATCGTGGGTAACGTCGGGCACTTCGATACCGAGATCGACATGGCGGGGTTGGCGGCTGTGCCGGGGATCGTGAAGACGGAGATCAAGCCGCAGGTGCACGAGTGGGCTTATCCGGACGGGCATTCGGTGTTGGTGCTGTCCGAGGGCCGGCTGTTCAACCTCGGTAACGCGACCGGGCATCCGAGCTTCGTCATGTCGACGTCGTTCGCCAACCAGGTGCTCGCGCAGATCGAGCTTTACGCGAACCAGGGTGAGTACACCGAGGACGTCTATCGGCTGCCGAAGCATCTCGACGAGAAGGTGGCGCGGCTGCATCTTGATGCGCTGGACGTGCATCTGACCGAGTTGCTGCCGGAGCAGGCGGAGTATCTCGGGGTGCCGGTTGAGGGGCCTTATAAGGCGGATCACTACCGGTATTAGGGCGTGTCATGTGGCGGGGCGGAGGCTGCGGATCCAGATGAGCGATCCGCGTAGCTGAAGTCCCGCCATGTCGGCCTTAGCTCAGTGTCTGGCCGAGGAAAGCGGTGGTCGCGGCGACGGCGGGGGTGATGTAAGCGTCGTCGTCGTAGAAGCCGATGTGCGTCGTGGTCGGAAGCCAGACCATCTGCTTCATGCCGCCCATCCGGTTATAGACGGTGCGGGCCTGCTCTGCGGGACAGTAGAGATCCTTCTCTCCGTGGACGATCAGCGCCGGCGTCGGACCGAGCAGGTCGGCAGCGGCGGCCAGGTCCAAGGTCAGCATCGTGTGGCCGGTGTCGGCCGTGATCTCGTTGCGGTAGCCGGTGGCGTGCCCCCGCGATGTTCCGTAGTAGTCGAACGGCTCGCCGCCGGTCATCAGCGCAGCGCCGCCCTCCGGTGCCACATGGGGCAGATACTCGACCGGCCCGCCCTGATCCTCACGTTCCAACACGCCGATCGCCTCGCCCAGCGCCTGCCGATACCCCTGTTCTCCCATGGTCTCCCGCAGCGACGCAACGCTGGGATAGAAACCGGCGATCCCGACGAAGGCACGGATCCGCGGATCGGACGCGGCGGCCTTGAGCGCATATCCGGCACCCGCGCACACACCGACGACGGCGACGCGCTCGGGATCGATGTCGGGGCGTGCGCGCAGGAAGCTGACCGCGGCCCGCAGGTCGGCGATCTTGCCGGCTGGATCCTCCCGCAACCGCGGCGCGCCTCCTGAGGACCCGAAATTTCGGTGGTCGATGGTCAGCGCGTGCAGGCCGGCGGCGGCGAATCGGACCGCGTAGGTGTCCGCCGCCTGCTCTTTGACCTGTGGTGAGGGTCCTGCGATGAGAACCGCCGGCCCGGGGGAGGGGCGGTCGGACGTGTGCAGATGGCCGGCGATGGTGATGCCGTCGACGGTGAACGACACCTCATGGGGACTTATCACGATGCTCCTTTGCTCACCGTCGATTCGACCATCGGGACTGCTGGACGGTCTATGCTCAGGAATCCATGCCTGTTGACCGATCGTCCAGCGACGAGGCATTGCGCGGCCTGAGGATCGCCGACACGCGCTACTGCCGTACCGAACTGTCGGCACCGTGGGGGCTGGAGATGCAGCCGTGCCCCATCGTCACCTTCCATTTCGTGGCGCACGGCCGATGCCTGCTGGCCGGCGCCGGTGATGATCGCTGGCTCGAGACCGGCCAGTTCGTGGTGTTCGCCCGCGGGAGCGGTCACCGTCTCCTTTCGGCGCCCGGCCTGCACGCAGACCCGGTGACACCGCTTCCCAAACAGCGGATCGGGCCGTCCTCAAGTCTGCTCCGGCACGGCGGCGGCGGCGAAAGCACGCTACTGCTGTGCGGCGGATCCTCGTTCGTGCCGTCCGACCACCCGCTGGTCACTCTGCTCCCCGAGGTGCTGACGATCGTGCCCGCGGGACACCTTTCCGGGATCATGCCCATTCTGGAAGCCGAGGCGGCGCGGCCCGGTGTCGGCTCCGACGCGATCGTCACCCGGCTATCCGACATTCTCATCCTGCACGCCGTCCGCACCTGGCTACAGACCGCCCCCCACAACGACGGCTGGCTGGGCGCGCTTCGTGACGAGGGCCTCGGCCGGGCCCTCTCCGCGCTGCACCAAGCGCCCGAGCGCGGGTGGACCGTCGCCGCCCTCGCCGCGCAGGCCCGGATGTCACGCTCCTTGTTCGCACGCCGGTTTACCGAGATGCTCGGCAACACCCCGATGGACTACGTGGCCGAGGTACGAATGCGCCACGCGACAAGCCTCATGCGTGAACACAGCCTCAGCCTGGGTCAGGTCGCGACCCGAGTGGGCTACCAGTCGCCGGCCGCTTTCTCTCGGGCGTATAAGCGGGTGACGGGGCGATCCCCCGGAGCTGCACGGACGGCGGGTGGCTAGGAACGCCATCAAGGCTCGTCGATCACGAGGTCGTCGACGGTTGGCTAGCGTTGGCCGTGACCGCCGGACAGCGTGGCGGCCACGAAGGTAGTTCGGGGCCGAGCCATTGCACGAGTTTTACCTAGTGCGGCACTGTGCCGGTCGTTCGGGGGTCGGGGTCGGGTTCGGTGGTGGGATTGCTGGTTGCCGGTTGCGGGTTGCGGGTTGCGGGTTGCGGGTTGTCGGT